>JANOWE010000298.1:0-12085 GCA_031417735.1 Betaproteobacteria bacterium | reverse complement strand
CGCACCGCGTTTGCGTCCGCTGGCACGGCGTTGCGCCCGGTTGAGCTTGCCCGGACCATTCGACGAAGGCGGCTTGGACGAGTTTTTGGAGTCCAGATTGACGCGTTCTTCGAGCAGCTTGACCCGCTCCAGCAACTGCGTGATGACTGCGTGGCACTCCGGCACCGTCTGCGGAAGCTGCAATGCCGCCACAGCGGGCAACTCAACCTGAAGTGGGGTGATTGGCTTGATCTGCACAAGCCAAGTATCACAATCAAATCATAGACTTGCAACAGCTATCTCAAGCCATTCGCCACCTCCTGGCGGCGCGCCCCGATGGCACCGTGGGGTACCCCGTGAACATGTACGTCGTCCGCTGTTGGCTGCAGCCGAAACAAGCCTGTTTCCATCGCCGCGAGCAGGCCGCCCTGGCCGTGCAGCGCGATGCAGGTGATGCGCTCGGCGGTAGGCCATTGGCGGCGGCCGCTGTCGGCTCCGACGCGGTGCAGCGCGCGGCCTTCGATGTCGACCCAGTACAGCGCTTGTTCGGCCGCGCTGCACAGCGGGCTCTCGCCCACCTGGCAGCGGACGTCACAAAGAATGTCGGCTCGGGCGAAGGTGCTGATCATGTTCCACTTCAGGATCCGGCTGCCCGCCAGATCACAGACCCATGCTTCGGGGCAGCCACAGGCTCAGCCAGGGCAGGTAGGTCACCAGCATCAGCACGATGAACAGTGCGACGAAGAACGGCGCCATGGCCCGCGTGATCACGCCGATCTTCAGTTTGGCCACCGCCGCGCCGACAAACAGCACCGTGCCCACCGGCGGCGTGATCAGGCCGATGCCCAGGTTGACCATCATGATCATGCCGAAATGCACCGGGTCGACGCCCAGCAGCTTGACCACCGGCAGCAGGATGGGCGTGAGGATCAGGATCAGCGGCGACATGTCCATCAGCGTGCCCAGCACCAGCAGCAGCAGGTTGATCAGGCCCAGGATGACGTATTTGTTGTCAGACAGGCCGGTCAGGTAGGCGGTGACCTTGAGCGGAATCTGCATCAGCGTCATCAGGTAGCCGAAGGCCGCCGCAAAGCCGATCAGGATCATCACGATGGTCACCGTCTTCACCGTGCGGTGCATCAGCCTGGGCAGGTCGCGCCAGCGGTAGTCGCGGTAGACGAACATGGTCACGAAGAAGGCCCACACCACCGCGATCGAGGCCGACTCATTGGCGGTGAACACGCCGCTCAGGATGCCGCCCAGGATGATGACCATGGTCATCAGCCCCCACAGGGCCTGGCCGCAGATCTTCAGCGCCTGGCGCAGCGGGACCACCTCGCCACGCGGGTAGTTGTGCTGCCTGGCCTTGATCAGGCACAGGATGGCCAAGGTCAGCCCCATCAGCAGGCCCGGCAGCACACCGGCCATGAACAGCGCGGCAATCGACACCGTGCCGCCGGCGGCCAGCGAGTACAGCACCGCGTTGTGGCTGGGCGGGATCAGGATTGCCTGCACCGAGCCACTGATGGTCACGGCGGTGGCGAAGTCGCGCGGGTAGCCCTTGCGCACCATCTCGGGGATCAGCACCGAGCCGATCGACGCCGTGTCGGCCACCGACGAACCCGAGATCGCGCCAAAGAAGGTCGACGACATGATGTTGACCAGCGACAGCCCGCCGCGCACAAAGCCCACCAGCACGCTGGCAAAGTCGACCAGGCGGCGGGCCATGCCGCCCTCGGCCATGATCGCCCCGGCCAGCACGAAGAACGGGATCGCCAGCAGCGAAAACTTGTTCACCCAGGCGGCGATCTGGATCATCACCGCGTCCACCGGCAGGTCGATCCACAGCGCGCCGATCAGCGCGGCCAGGCCCAGCGAATAGGCGATCGGCGTGCCGATCACCATCAGCAGCATGAAGCTGCCGATGAGCAGCAAGGCGTCCATCTCAAGCCCTCCCTTCGGCGGGCGCTGGCGGCGCAAGGTCTTGCACTTCGTAGCGCACCAGCGGGCGCTGGTCCTGCGCGCCGTAGCAGCGGCGTTCGATGACGAACAACAGCGTGATCAGACTGCCCAGCGGCAGCGCAGCATAGGTCACGCCCACCGGCAGCCAGGGCAGTTCGGCGATCGGCTGGCCCATGGTCTCGAGGCTGAGCTTGGCGCCGAACCAGACCACGAACAAACAGGCCACGGCCATCAGCGCGTCGACCACCCGCCCGGCCACTTTGTTCAGCGCAGGCGAGAGGCGGTCGGTGAGCATGCTCACCGCGATGTGCGCGCCCGCCCTGTACGCCGCGGCCGCGCCGATGAAGGTGAAGACCATCATCAGCAGGATGGCGATCGGCTCGGGCCACTGCGAGCCGGTGCCCAGCACATAGCGGGTGAAGACGCCGAACGGGATGATCAGCGACATGAAGAAGATGGCCGCACCAGCCAGCCAGATGCAGGCCAGGTACAAACGGTCCATGCTGCGAATGTAGAGCGGGTCCATGGTGCCGGCCGGTTCGCTTGCGCTGTGTCTCTACTTCACGTCGGCGATGCGCTTCATCACCTCGGCGTACTGCGCGCCGTACTTGGCCCGCACCGGCGCGGTGGCATCGAAAAAGGGCTTGGTGTCGATGTCGATGAACTCCACGCCTTCGGCCTTGAGCTTGACGCTGTAGTCGGCCACGGCCTTGTCCCACAGCACACGCTGCTCCATCTGCGCCTCATGGGCGAGCTTCTTCACCAGCGCCTGCTGGTCGACTGGCAACTTGTCCCAGGCGGCCTTGGACATGACCAGGATCTCCGGAATGATCAGGTGGTTGGTCTGGGTGTAGTACCTGGCGCCGGCCTTGAAGTGGTTGGCGGTGTACAGGCTGGGCGGGTTGTTCTCGGCGCCGTCGATCACGCCGGTCTGCAGCGCGGTGAAAACCTCGCCATAGCCCATGCTGATGCCATTACCGCCCATTGCATTCATGGTGTCGACGAACAGCGGGTTGCCCATCATGCGGATCTTCTGGCCCTTCAGGTCGTCGGGCTTGCGTACCGGCTTCTTGGTGTACAGGCTGCGCGAACCACCGTCCATCCAGGCCAGGCCGATCAGCTTCATGGGCGAGGCACTGACCTTGTCCAGCAGGTCCTGGCCCACCGCGCCGTCGATCACCGCGCGCATGTGGGCGATGCTGCGGAAGACGAAGGGCATGTTAAAGACATTGACCTCGGGCACCACGGTGCCGATGGGCCCGAGCGAGGTGCGCAGGATCTGGATCGCACCGACCTGGGTCTGCTCGATCATTTCCTTCTCGCCGCCGAGCACGCTGCCCGGGAACATCTGGAACTTCAGCTTGCCGCCAGTCGCGGCGTCCAGCTTCTTGCCCATGTTGAGCACGGCGACCACGGTGGGGTAGCCGTCGGGGTGCACATCGGCGGCCTTGAGCGTGGTCTGGGCGCTGACGCCCGAGGTGGCAGCCGCCGCGCAGAGCGCGGTGGCCAGGGCAATCAGGTGGCGACGCAGGGTCATGTGGGCTCCGGAATTTGGCGTATCAGCGTCAGGGGTTTGAACGCGCGGTGGCGCGGCAGTGGTGGCTTTGCAGGCCCGCGTCAGCGCGGCTTGCCGTCGGCAGTGGGCGTGTACTCGTGGCGCACGAAGGCGCCGCCCTGGAACTGCTGCAGCAAGGGCTCCAGCGGGTTGGCTTGTGCTTGAATTTCGACCGCCCAGTCCTCGGCGTTCTGCGTCGGCGCATAGCCGATGGCATTGCCTTCGGACAGGTCGTAGTAGGCTCGGGTATTGGCCGAAATGCCCCACACCGCCGTGTAGCCGATGTCCGGTGCCTCGATACAGCGCTGGACCAGTTGCAGCAAATCGTCCTGGCCCATCCAGGTGCTGAGTTGGCGGTCGTTCTCGGGCGGCCTGCCCATGGTCGTGCCGATGCGCAGCGAGATGCCCTCGATGCCATGCTTGTCCCAGTACATGCGGGCCAGTGCCTCGCCCCAGACCTTGGACAGGCCGTAGAAGCCATCGGGCCGGTAGGCCGCGTCGAGCTGGAGCCGCTCACCCACCGGGTACATGCCGAAGGCATGGTTGGAACTGGCGAAGATCACGCGCCGCACACCATGGCGGCGCGCGCCTTCATAGACCTCGACCAGGGCGCGCAGGTTGTTGTCGATGATCTCGGGCAGCGGCCGCTCGACGCTGGTGCCGGCCATGTGCACCAGCACGTCAACGCCGGCCAGCAACTGGTCGACCACCGCCGGATCGCGCAGGTCGCCATGCATCAGGTCCTCGCCTTCGAACTGTGGCGACAAAGGCTTGGAACCACCTGCCGAGCGCAGGTCGAAGCCCCGCTCGCGCAGGCCGCGGCGCAAGACCTGGCCCACATGGCCACCGGCCCCACTCAATGCCACCTTGCTCACAGCGATTCCTTGCTTTATTTGTCTGACAACTTTACTATATTCGCGAGAAATGTAAGGCAATATCAGGGAATACACCGGTATCTGTCTGACATGAATGCGCCACGCTGCCGACCTTCGGCCGTCATTCCGTCCCGATCCGGGCCTGTTCGCTCAAGCCTGCCCAAGCCATGTTGATGAACCTACCCCTGTTGCAGTTGGAGACCGGCAGTTCACTGCCAGACCGGATCTACGCCAGCGTGGTCGAGTCCATCCTGCGCGGCGACTACGCGGCCAATGGCAAGCTGCCCACCGAAGGCCTGCTGGCCGAACGCTTTGCGGTCTCGCGGCCCACGGTGCGTGAAGCCCTGGCCAGGCTGCGCGCCGACGGGGTGATCGAATCGCGGCGCGGCTCGGGCAGCCACATCGTGCGCCGGCCGGGTACGCCAGTGACCACCACCACGCCGATTCGCAGCCTGGCCGACATCGAGCGCTACTACGACTTTCGCGCCTGTGTCGAAGCGGGCGCGGCCGCCGGCGCCGCCGAGTTCCACGACGAGCAAGACCTGCGGCAGATCGAGCAGGCGTTTGAAGCACTAGGCAGCGCGATGGAAGGCGCCGGCTCCGGCATCGATGAAGACGTGCGCTTCCACCTGGCCATTGCCCGCGCGTCGCACAACCCCTTCTTCGTCGCCAGCATAGAGACCAGCGTGGCGCCGATCCGCCAGTACATGGAGCTGGCCCGCAATGTGAGCGACAAAAGGAGCCCCGAGCGGGTGCGCGCCGTTCAGGCCGAGCACCAGGCCATCGTCGAGGCCATCACCCGGCGCCAGCCTGACCAGGCCCGCGAGGCCATCCGGGCCCATGTCTGGAGCGCCAAGCGGCGTATTTTTGAGGGCACCCAGGTCGCGTGAGGCCGGCTCCGCACGAAGCACGGCCTACACCCCGGCCGCACAGGCACGGCGGACAAGACGGGGCGTCCGCCGGCGCAGTGGGTCGGCGCAGGGTCGGGGCAGTTTGGCCGCAAGCCGCAGGCGCACTGACTCGGCATCCTGCCGCGCATCAGTGCGCCCGACGGATGTTCCAATGTGCGGTTCCGGGCCACCGGCCCCTGTTCAGCTTGAGAGAACTCCGATGACCACTTCGCTGTACGACACCGCCGTGCCCGTCTTCAACCAGATGCTGGGTGGCCTGAGCGGCGTACTGGCCAAGGCCCAGGCCCATGCCGAGGCCCGCAAGATCGAGCCAGACGCGCTGTTGCATTCACGGCTGTTCCCAGACATGTTCTCGCTGCTGCGCCAGGTACGCGTCGCCTGCGACTTCGCCCGCAGTGTGTCGGCCCGGCTGGCCGGCGTCGAGGTGCCGGCCTATGTCGACGACGAAATCGGCTTTGCCGACCTGCAGGCCCGCATCACCAGGACCCTGGCGTTCATCAACGGATTGACGACAGAGCAGTTCGAGGGCAGCGCTAGCCGCGAAATCGTCACCCAGGCGGGCACACCCAAGGAAAAGCGCTTCGCCGGTCGTTCCTACCTGCTGAACTACGGCCTGCCGCACTTCTACTTTCACGTGACCACGGCCTACAACATCCTGCGCCACAACGGCGTGGACGTGGGCAAGAAGGATTACATCGGCGGCTATTGACGCGGCTCAGGGCTGAGCACGAGGGCGGTCGTGGTTTGCTTGCTGGCTTTGCCACCAAGCATCTGTGAGCCGAGGGCTCGAAGGTCAATCCGGCGCACCAGAAAAACAAAAGCCCGGTGTCTTGTGGACACCGGGCTGTGCTTATCTGTGGTCGGGACGGCGGGATTCGAACTCGCGACCCCTTGCACCCCATGCAAGTGCGCTACCAGGCTGCGCTACGCCCCGAACAGCTGATCAGTATAGCCTGAATCCGGGCCCGAACTCCGGCTCAGACCGACAACAGCGCGCGGATGGACTGCAGTTCGGCGCGCAGATGGTGGGACTCGAGCTCAAGCACTTCGCCCACCGGAATGCTGCTGTCGGCCCGTGAGCCGGCGCCGGAAAGGACCTGCGGATCGTCGTCATCCTGGGCCACGGCGCTGACATTTGGCGCGTCACCGAGTTGGTTGCGCGCGCCGCTGATGGTGAAGCCCTGGTCGTAGAGCAGGTCTCGTATGCGGCGGATCAGCAGCACTTCGTGGTGCTGGTAGTAGCGGCGGTTGCCGCGCCGCTTCATCGGCTTGAGCTGGCCGAACTCTTGTTCCCAGTAGCGCAGCACATAGGGTTTGACGCCACACAGCTCGCTCACTTCACCGATGGTGAAGTAGCGCTTGGCCGGGATGGCAGGCAGCGGTTTCTCCATAAGAATCAATGCCGTGAGCGAGCGATTTCAGACTTTACTCGAAGTCTTCTCCGACCGGTGCGTCACCTTGCACGATGGCCTTGAGCTTGTGGCTGGCGTGGAACGTGACGACGTTGCGGGCCTTGATCGGAATGGCCTCGCCAGTGCGCGGGTTGCGCCCGGGTCGAGGCGCCTTGCGCCGGATATTGAAGTTGCCAAAGCCCGAGAGCTTGACGTCGTCGCCTGTGACCAGGCTGCCATGGACCAGTTCAAAGAACGCCTCGACCATGTCCTTGGACTCGCGCTTGTTCAGCCCCAGCCGCTCGAACAGCAGCTCGGCCAGTTCGGCCTTGGTCAGCGTGGGCGTCTCCAGCGACGGCAGGATGACCCTGTCTGCGGGCCTGAGGACGGGCATCGGTTCGTCAAGTTTGTCTTCCGGATTCATCGACTTTGTCTCTTCGCAGTGCCGCATCGCTGTGCGGTTGAGGTGTTGGCTTGAATGTCCCGACTGGCGGTGCGCGGTCCGAAGCTGAGGTCGTCGTCAGGCCCGCAGCCTGGCGCCCACTGCGGTCGCCGCTCGGGCCAGGGCGGCTTGCACCGCAGTGTCGATGCGCTCATCGGTCAGCGTCGCCTGCGGATCCTGCAATTCCAGCCGCACAGCCATGCTGCGTTCCACCGTGGCCTGGCCGGCGCTGGTCTGGCTGGGCTTGTACAGGTCGAACAGCGTGGCGCTGCGAACCAGGCCGCCAGCCTCACCGACCAGGGCCTGGATCAGCGCGTCATGGCGGGTCGCGTCGGGCACCAGCAAGGCCAGGTCGCGCTGTACCGCCGGGTGACGCGGAATCGGCTGATTCGCCGGCACCGGCCGCTGCAGCACGGCGGTCAAGTCCAGCTCGAACAGCAGCGGCGCATGCGGCAGTTCATAGGCCTGGCGCCAGCGCGGATGCAATTCGCCGACATGGCCGATGGGTATGCCGTCGACCAGCACCAGGGCGCTGCGGCCCGGGTGCAGCGCCGGATGCTCAGCGGCCACAAAGCGCGCCTGCAGTGGCGCCAGCAGCGCCTGCACATCGCCCTTCAGGTCAAAGAAGTCGACCGCACGCTCCTTCACGCCCCACTGGGTGGCGTCGGCCGCACCATAGGCCAGACCGGCCACGCGCATGGGCTGGTGCACGCCCGCCACCGTGAGGTCGCCGGCGGCCACGCTGGCGTCACGCATGGACACCCGGCCGATCTCGAACACCCGCACCCGGCCACTGCGGTGGGCCAGGTTGTGGCCCAGCACCTGAACCAGGCTGCCGATCAGGCTGGAGCGCATCACTGCCAGCGGGGCGGCGATCGGGTTGAGGACCTTGATCGGGTCGGCATGGCCATGCAGTTCATGTTCCCAACGCGCCTGCACAAAGCTGAAGTTGATGGTCTCCTGGTAGCCCAGGCCGGCCAGCGCGTGGCGCACCGCGTGGCTGCTGCGCTGGGCCTCGGGCCGGATGCGCGCGGTGACTGGCGCCACGGGCGGCGTGTCGGGCAGTTGCGGGTAGCCGATGACGCGGATCACCTCTTCGATCAGGTCCTCTTCGATCTGCAGGTCGAATCGCCAGCTCGGCGGTGTGACCCACAGTTCACCGGGCTGCTCGCTGAAGTCCAGACCCAGGCGACTGAAGACTTCAGCGCACTGGGCCTGGGTCACCGGCATGCCGATGAGCTTGGCCGCGCGGGCCACGCGCAGCCGCACCGGCCTGCGCTCGGGCAGCGCCAGGCGCTGGTCGTCCAACGGCCCGGCCTGGCCACCGCAGATGGCCAGGATGAGCGCGGTGATGCGCTCGATGTGCTCAGTCGTGCCCTCGGGGTCGACGCCACGCTCGAAGCGGTGGCCGGCGTCGGTGGCAAAGTTGTAGCGCCGTGAGCGCCCGGCCACGGCGGCGGGCCACCAGAATGCGGCCTCGACATAAACGTTGCGGGTGTCGTCGGACACCGCCGTGGCCTCGCCACCCATGATGCCGGCCAGCGACTCCACGCCCTGGGCATCGGCGATCACGCCGACCTGCCCGTCCAGCGACACCTTGTTGCCATTGAGCAGCTTCAGCGACTCACCCTCACGCGCCCAGCGCACCACCAGCCTGTCGTGGATCTTGTCCAGGTCAAAGATGTGCGACGGCCGGCCGAACTCGAACATCACGTAGTTCGAGATGTCCACCAGCGCGTTGACCGGGCGCTGACCGCAGCGGGCCAGGCGATCGACCATCCAGGCCGGTGTGCGGGCCTGGGTGTTGACGCCACGCACGATGCGGCCAGAGAAGCGGCCGCACAGGTCGGGCGCGTCGATCTGTACCGGCAGCACATCGGCGTGTTCGGGCGCCACGGGCTTGATGGTCGGCGTGAGCAGCGGCGAGCCGGTCAGTGCCGACACTTCGCGCGCCACGCCGTAGACGCTCAGGCAATGCGCCAGGTTGGGCGTGAGCTTGAGCGTGAACAGGGAGTCATCCAGGTCCAGTGCGGTGCGGATGTCCTGCCCCGGCAGCGCGTCGTCGGCCAGTTCCAGCAGACCCGCATGGTCCTGGCTCAGGCCCAGTTCACGCGCCGAGCACAGCATGCCCTGGCTGGCCACGCCACGCAGTTCACCCTGCTCGATCTTCATGCCGGCCTTGCCCGGCTCTGCCGGCGGCAGTTGGGCACCGACCAGGGCCAGCGGCACCAGGATGCCGGCCCGGGCATTGGGCGCGCCACAGACGATCTGCAGCGGGCCGGTGGTCGAATGCTCGCCCGCGTCGACGCTGCACACCCGCAGCCGGTCAGCGCCCGGATGCGGCTCGGCGCTCAGGATCTTGCCCACCACCACGCCGGAAAACGGCGGGGCGGCGGGCTGCATCTGCTCGACCTCGAGGCCGGACATGGTCAGCAGATCGGCCAGCGCGGCGGTGCTCAGGGGCGGGTTGCAGAACTCGCGCAACCAGGATTCGGGGAATTGCATGGACGGCTCTCGGGCGATCTGTGGAAACGGGCGACGGCAAGCGGCTCTAGCGAAACTGCGGGTCTAGCGAAACTGCGACAGGAAGCGCAGGTCGCCGTCGTAGAACAGCCGCAGGTCGTTCACGCCATAGCGCAGCATGGTCAGCCGGTCTGGCCCCAGGCCGAAGGCAAAGCCGATGTGCTGCTCGGGGTCGAGACCGAAGTTGCGCACCACGTTCGGGTGCACCTGACCGCAGCCGCCCACCTCCAGCCACTGGCCCTTGAGCGGCCCATCCGCAAAGGCAATGTCGACCTCGGCGGAGGGCTCGGTGAACGGGAAGAACGACGGCCTGAAGCGCAACGCCAACTCGTCGCTTTCGAAGAACTGGCGGAACAGATCGGTCAGCACCGACTTCAGGTCCTTGAAGCTCACGTTCTCGCCTATCCACAGGCCTTCGCACTGGTGGAACATGGGCGAGTGCGTGGCGTCGCTGTCGACGCGGTAGGTGCGGCCCGGGGCGATGACACGGATTTCGGGCATCGTGGCCAGATCGACGCCCAGCGCCGCATGGCGCTTGACATGCCGCACCGCGTAGCGCACCTGCATCGGGCTGGTGTGGGTGCGCAGCAAATGGCCACCATGCTCACCAGCGGTGTCGACATAAAAGGTGTCGTGCATCGAGCGCGCCGGATGGTCGGCCGGGGTGTTCAGCGCGGTGAAATTGAACCAGTCGTCCTCGATCTCGGGGCCGTCAGCCACGTCAAAGCCCATCGAGCCGAAGATAGCCTCGAGCCGCTCCAGCGTGCGCGAGACCGGGTGCAGACCGCCCATGCCGCGCTGGCGGCCGGGCAGGCTCACGTCCAGCGCCTCGGCCTGGAGCTGGTCCTGCAGGTCGGCCTCGGCCAAGGCCTGGCGGCGTGCCCCGAGCGCGGCCTCGATGCCCTGCTTGGCCTGGTTGATCAGCGCGCCTCGGACCTTTTTCTCTTCATGCGGCAGCGCGGCCATGGCCTTGAGCAGTTCGGTCACCTGGCCGGCCTTGCCCAGAAAGCGGGCCTTGGCGTCCTCCAATGCGGCGGGCGTGGCAGCGGCAGAAAAGGCTTGGTCGGCGCTGTGGACCAACTGGTCGAGTTCAATCATGGGCTGCTTCTGAAAACAAAAAAAGGCCGTCAACGGGTGACGGCCTTTGAAGGCTCGAGGGCCGACGCCGGCGTCAAGGCCGGCGGCGGACCATCAAGCGAGTTGGGCCTTCACCTTGTCAACGATGCTGCCAAAGGCAGCCGGATCCCTGACGGCGAGCTCGGCCAACATCTTGCGGTCGATGTCGATCGAAGCCTTTTTCATCCCCGCCATGAACTTGCTGTAGGTGATGCCCATTCCACGCGCAGCGGCGTTGATACGGGCAATCCACAGCTGACGGAAGACGCGCTTGCGGTTGCGGCGGTCGCGGTAGGCGTACTGGCCAGCCTTCATCACCGCTTGCTTGGCAATGCGGTAGACGTTTTTGCGGCGGCCGCGGTAGCCCTTGGCCATGGCCAGGACCTTCTTGTGACGTGCGCGGGCGGTTACACCACGTTTGACGCGAGGCATATGAAACTCCTTCTATGTCCGTGGGTTGATCACAGGCCAGCGTATGGCAGCATTTGCGCCATGTGGCCCATGTTGGTCTCGTGCACGGTCACCGTCGCCCGAAGGTGACGCTTACGCGTGGTGGACTTCTTGGTGAGGATGTGGCGCTTGAACGCCTGACCGCGCTTGACGGTACCCCCCGGACGGACACGGAATCGCTTTTTGGCGCCGCTCTTGGTCTTCATTTTGGGCATTGCTGCTCCTTCTAGATTGCCGTCTGCAGGCGGACGCACCGGTTGGTGTGACGCTTGACAAGCCTGCAGCGGCTTTTCTCCAACGCGCCCGGTGACCAGACCCGGCGGCGGAATCTTGCGGCGGGCTGCAGCTTGCGATGCAGCCTGCCAGAACCATTACTTCTTCTTCGGTGCCAGCACCATGATCATCTGGCGGCCTTCCAGCTTGGGCATGTGCTCGACGATGGACACATCGGACAGATCGTCGCGAATGCGTTCGAGCATGCGCATGCCGATGTCCTGGTGCGTGATCTCGCGACCACGGTAGCGCAGCGTGACCTTGCCCTTGTCGCCGTCTTCGGCGATGAAGCGGCGCAGGTTGCGCATCTTGATCGCGTAATCGCCGTCGTCGGTACCGGGCCGGAATTTGACTTCCTTGATCTCGATGACCTTTTGCTTGGACTTGGCTTCGGCAGCCTTTTTCTGTTCCTGGTACTTGAACTTGCCGTAGTCCATCAGCCGGCACACCGGAGGATCGGCGGTGGGCGCGATCTCGACCAGATCGACATCGGCTTCGCCTGACAACCTGAGCGCGTCCTGGATGCTGACGATGCCCAAGGGCTCGTTCTCGATCCCGTTCAGGCGCACGGTGGGCGCCATGATTTCGCGGTTCAGCCGATGCTTGCG
>JANOWE010000297.1:0-7252 GCA_031417735.1 Betaproteobacteria bacterium | reverse complement strand
CGCGCGCCAAGGCAGGCAAATCATGAAGCGCCGACGTGCCGTGCCAGCGCAGATCGACTTCACACAGCATTGCGTGGCAGCCGGCTCGATCACGCTGCCCACTCACTGGTCACCTGAGCAGGCCGTTGCGGTCTTCGAGATCCTCGACGAATTGCGTGAGCACGTCTGGGCTTGCTACGGTCTGCAGATCCAGCAGGTGTTGCGTGACCAATGCAGCACGCCAGTCCCCGTCGCATGCGACATCGACTTTGACGAAGCCGACGTGCCGTTCTGATCGGCGTCATCCCACCAGGACCTCTGCCCGTCACCGGCCAACAAGGTCAGTCAAGACTCAGCTGACCCATCCATCAGAGCGCGGTCTCGCAGCCAGATTCGTGCGCTGGCTCACAACCGCCAACAGACCCGGGGACGGGCTCACCGAATGTTTACAAGAATTCAATCAAAGCAGCGCCAAGTGGTTGTCTGGCTTGAGATCGAACGCGTCGGGAGGCTCTAAAGTGTTGAACTTCGAGGCACTGAAAAGGGCCTGGGCCAAGCTCTTTTCTCGGTTGCCAACGAGTTCCAGGAATTCTTGTGCGCCCTTCATCGCCCGGAAGGCGTCGAATCCTGCCTCCAGGAATTTCTGCAAGGCGCCCAAGCCGGCCGCTCTTGCCGGTGCGCGCATCAGCTGCAGGCTGGTGCGGAATAGCCGCTTCTGTGTGAAGTGGTCCAGCGCTTTGCCGATCGCCAGTGTCAGTTGGATCTGTCGATCCCGCAGATCAGGCCGGCCAGCATGCTGCCACGCGCGGATGTAGGCGCTGGCGTCGATGCGGAGCCCATCCAGCCCGCGTGCTGTGGCATCGTCCATGACCTCGGTCAGCGCGTGAAGTTCGGCCAGGCTTGCCACCGTCGCCAACATGTCGGCCGAGAACATGCGCACGAGGGAAGGGACTATGCGTGCGAACTGCGCGTCGCGATCGGCGAATTCCTGCGGGCCGTACAGTTCATCCAGAAAGAAGCGTGTGGCGGCCGCATAGCGCGGCGTCTTGAGCAGATCGTCGTAGGCGCGTTCGAAACGCCGGGCCTGGTAGGCCTTCAGGGCACGCACGCACTCGAGGTGCTCAGGCTCGCTCTTCTGCGCTGTGCGCAGCTGCGCGACCTGTTGCAGATGTTCAAGAATCTGATCGCCGAGGCTAGCTGCCATGGTCCGAGGTTAACCCGTAAGCAGGCCAGACTTCTGCATGAGCCCGTTTCAGGGGACGCTGGCTGCTGTTGCCAATGAGAGACTGGGCGCATGGTCGCTCATATGCAACGCTTGCTCGTCCTGTGTCTGATGACGGCCACATTGGCCTGGATCTGGCAGTGCCTGTCCGCACCCGATTCGGCTGGCTGGGCTTGCATGCTTCTGGCGCTGCTGCTGTTACCGCACGCGGCTGTGCTTGCACTTGAGTTCATGTTGTTGGCCTGGATCGGCCGCGACCCCCGGGTCCCTCGAGCCACAACTGGCCAATTGCTGCGGGCGTGGTGGGCCGAGGTCTGGTGCGCCAGTCGGGTTTTTGGCTGGCGACAGCCGTTTTGCGCTCAAAGCCGGCCTGATGTGGCGGGCGTGCCAGGTCGAAGGGGCGTGGTGCTGGTGCACGGCTTCTTCTGCAATCGCGGGCTCTGGAACCCTTGGCTGCAGCGGCTGTCCCTGGAGGGGACGCCCTGCACAGCGCCGACACTGTCCCCGGCCTTCGGGGGCATCGACGCCTACGCCGACGCCATCGACGCCGCTGTGCGCAAGCTGTATCGGCAGACCGGGCTGGCCCCGGTGATCGTGGGTCACAGTATGGGTGGCCTGGCTGTGCGGGCATGGCATGTCGGCGATTCGCGCAAGCCTGGCGTTCTGGCTCCGGTGCATGCGGTGGTGACCGTGGGCACGCCCCACCAGGGGGCCTGGCTCGCGCGATTTGCGCTGTCAGCGAACGCTCGGCAAATGCGCATGGGCAGCCGCTGGTTGTCGGGCCTGGCGGCTCGCGAGTGCCTCCAGGATCAGCGTCGGCGGGATTCAGGCCTTCCCGCCACGCGCTTTATCTGCTTCTACGGGCACGCCGACAACATTGTTTTTCCGGCCAGTCAAGGCAGCTTGGCGGGGGCAGAGAATAGGCACCTGCGGGGCGTGGCGCACATGCAAATGTTGTTTCATCCCGAGGTGTGGCGCACCATGAACGACCTGCTGCTCGAGTAGGCGCTGGCCGACCATGGCGAGGGCTGTGAGATGAGGTCTGCGCGATGGCGAACCGCAGCTTCAGTGACGATCAGCCGGTCAGCCCGTCAAGCTCGTGCACGAGTTGCAGCGTGGGTTCGGTGGCCAGGTTGAGCAAGGCCGAGATCTGGTCCACATCATCGGTCAGCGCAGGATGAAGCCATCCTGCGGCGCTGTGCCTGGCCAAACGGATGGCCAACTGCACATTGAGAACCTGGCGCAGCGGGCTTTCATGCTCGTCGCTGATGCGCACCAGCAGTTCGGGCAAGCGCCAGCGCTGCATCAGGGCATGCTGAACGTCCGCCAAGTCAACCTGCAAGCACAGGCGCTGCGCTTGTGCCAGGCTGAGTTCGGGTTCGCGCTCCAGCGTGCGCTGGATCTGCAATGCCTTGTCCGGCGCGTGCACCCACAGCAGGAGTTCGACAAAGTCGTGCAGCAGCGCGGCCTGATGGATCACGGCGGCATCACGGTCAAGCCGAAGCACGGCAAAGCCCAGCGCAAAGCGTGACGCGCGCTCGGCCCGGCGCAACACCGCAAACAAGCCCAGCAAGGCGTCGGTTTGGTCTTGCAGCACCAACTCGATGCTGGGCTGAGGACCGAACGCCCGGAAGAAGGGCGTGATGCCGAGCATGACCAGCGCCTCGGTGGCTGTCTCTGCATCGGTGTGTTCGCGGCTGCCCTGCAGCCGCGCCACATGGCGCAGCAGCTTCAGGGTCATCAGCGGGTCGTCGGCCATGCAATCAGCCAGCAGGTGGGCGTCGGCGGCATCTTCGTTGTCACGCCAGTCTTCCAAGGCCTCGGCGGTGCTGGCCAGCACCGGCCAGTCGCAGTTCTCGAAGGCGTCAACCCATGCGGCCACGCCGGCATCAAGGCTATCGTCGCTGGGGGCTTGGGTATCGGCAGGTTCGGGCGCCATGGACTTCTCAGGCAAGCGGTTGAACGGGTAAAAGCGGTTAGCCGGTAGATCGGCCGTTGAGCGGCAAACTTGACCCGTCCGGGGCAATGCCTCAGACAGGAGGCTGCTGTTTGCCGCCGTCACAGTCTGTTCACGCCCTGCAGATAGCCGACCAATTGGCCATTCACATACAGCGCACCTTCAGCCGCGCCGGCTTCGGCGTGGAACTCCAGTGCCAGTGGTGCGACGTCGGCCTTGAGCGCAGGCGCACAGCGCAACTGCCGTGCCCAGCGGGCAAACAGACGGCTGACACGGTGCAGCGCCAGGGCCGCGACATGCCGGAGCGCACTGCCCCGCGCGGGTACGAAAGGCGCGTAGGCGCCGTCAAGACTCTTGATCATGATGTTCTCCAGGGGCACCCGCCGCCTTGGACAGCGGCAGCGCGGCGCCTGCGGGTTCAGGTGTCGGGTTGTCGTTCGTGCTGCCACTCGCGCCGCAGCGCCTGGCTCAGACGCTGCCGCTGGCCACTGGCGCAGCGCCTGTGGCTGCCGGCGTTGCGGCACATGCTGGGTGCGACCAGCGGGTTGCGGATGGGCGATGGGCTGAAGGTGGTTCGGGTCATGGTGGTTCTCCTTCGCGCCCTTGGGCGCAGCGTGACAAGACGGTGCAGATCAGATAATCAGGCGTCAAAAACAAACCGGCCCGGAGGGCGTGACGCGCTCCGGGCCGGTTGGGGTGATGGCCTGCTTGTGCTGGACAAGCCGGGTCAGCCTTTCGCGGCGCCGGGTGGCGCGCCTGCATGCAGGTTCAGGGTCGAGAGGCTTCGATTCACATTGCCGCAGCCATGAACCAGCCCATCAACGACTGGCGACGGGCGCAGTCCGTTCAGGGTGGTGGGGCGGGGCAGCATGAACATGAGCAAATCAACCTTGGGTTGGTGTCGCGTGAGTGGAGCGGGGTGTCGCCGGGCCCTGGGGCCACAAGCTTGGCGCGATGATAGGCAGCGCTTGCCGACGAATCAATAGCGCATAACGCGAAGGGACATATTCACTTGTGGGGGTGTGGCGCGCACGCCATAGGGCCGGCGTCGTACAACAGCGCGGGGCCGATGTCCGCCAGCGTGGCGCAGCCGCACAGCGCCATGGCGATCTCGAACTCGCGGCGCAACAGGCGCAGGCACTTCGCCACCGCCAGCGCTCCACCCACGGCCAGGGCCTGCGCCACAGGACGGCGTGCGCGCCCAGCGCCAGGGCCTTGAGCACTTCGGTGCAACGGCGTATGCCGCCATCCACCAGCAACGGCATGGCGCCGCCCAGGCGCCGGGCGATGTGCGGCAGCGCCTGTGCCGTGGCCACAGCGCCATCCAGCGTGCGGCCGCCATGGTCGCTGACGATCAACCCGGCCACACCCGGAGCCTGCGCTTGCGCTGCGTCGTCCGGGTGCAGCACGCCTTTGAGCAGCAGCGGCAAGCGGGTGGCGCCGCGCAGCCACTGCATATCGTCCCAGGTCGGTGCGTGCTGCCGCAGGCCATTGCACAGGGCGCCTTGCGATGCGGGGTCGGCTTGTGCTTTCCTCGGCGCGGGCACGGTGCTGGTTGAAGGCAGGTTCACCGCAAGCATGCCGACCGGCAGATGAAAGCGGGCGTGCCGTTCACGGTCGCTTGCGCCGCTGCAAGGCGCGTCCACTGTCAGCACCAGGGCTTCATAGCCGGCGGCCTCGGCGCGCTGCAGCAGGACCAGGGTGGCGCCACGGTCTTGCTGCCAGCAGAGCTGAAACCACAGCGGGCCCCGGCCGGGCTCGGGCAGCACCCTGGCCGCGACGGTTTCCAGCCGGGTGCTGGACTGGGCGCTGAGCACCAGGCCGGCGCCCTGCATGGCTGCGGCCAGGGCCGTAGCCTGCTCACCATCGTCGTGCCAGAGCCGTTGGTAGGCCATGGGTGCGATCAGGATCGGTTGCGGCAAGGCCTGGCCCAGCAGCACGCTTCGGGTGTGGCCGTCGGCCAGCCTGCGCAGCACGCGTGGCAGCAGGCGCAGATGGTCCCAGGCCCGGCGGTTGTCGTGCAGCGTCGGCTCGTCGGCCGCGCCACCTGACAGATAGGCTCAGGCCTTGGTGTCCAGCCGTTGCTGGGCCATGGCCTCGAAGTTGGCCAGATTGACCAGTGGCGGCGCCGCTGACGCTTTGGACGCAGCCGGCTGCGCGCTCATGTGCTGGCCCACATGCACAGCAGCTTGTGGTACTGGCCGATCAGCGCCACCAGATCGGGCGCTTCACCCTGCTTTCTGCGCAAGCGCATCAAGGCCATGTCCATCTCGAACAGCAGTTCACGCCGGGCGTTGTCGCGCACCAGGCTTTCGACTAAGAACACGCAGGCCAGACGCTGGTCGGCCCGCACCGGCAGCACCTGGTGCACGCGGGTGGCGGGCTAGAGCAGCAAGTCACCGGCCGGCAGGCGGATGGCTTGTTCGTCCAGCCCTTGGCTCAGCACCAGTTCACCGCCTTCATCGTCCTGTGGGTCGCTGAGGATCAGGGTGCAGGCCAGGGCGGTGCGCAGTGCCTGCGCGGCCTCGCCGCCGGCTGAGGGCAGGTAGCGGATGGCCTGGTCCAGATGCTCACCATAGGCGTTGGTCTGGCCGGTGTAGCGGCTGAACATCGGCGGCAGCACGCGACGCGGCGGCGCGGCCGAGAAGAACGGCGCGTTGCGCTGCAGGGCGGCCAGGACCTGGGCCTGGAGCGCGGGCAGGGCACCGTCCTGGCCGCTGAACTGCTGGTTGCGCTTGACCGCAGCGGCCTGCGGTCCGGCGCTGCGCTGGCCGTCGTGCCAAGAGCCAGGCGCCGCGCGCATCAGTGCCAGCTCAACGCCGCTGAGCACGCCAGGGATTCGCCACATCATGGTCTGCAGCGTCTGTCAGAAGCGCAGTGCCGGTGAGCTGCAGCGTGCGGCCCCTGCCCGGTGTGAAGCGGCCTCGGTACAGCATGTCTGCATACAGCTTGCTGCTCAGGTTGCTGAGCTTGAGCTTGAAGCTCATGTCCTGCAGCCTGACCTCGGCCATCAGGTCGGCAATGACATCGCCAGGCGCCTCAAAGCTGGTGACCAGCTGCGGTGCCATGGCGCTGCGCAAGTTCAGCCCGGCGCCAAAGCGCCATTGCGGTGTCAGTTGGTAGGTGCTCCACACCGTGCCGCTGTGTCGCGGTGTCAGGCCCGGGCGCGAGCCCACCACCTCGCCCTGCAAGCCGGTGCCCTTGTCGATGGCCGCGTCCAGGACGTAGGCATAGCTGGCAAACAGCTCCCATTGCGGCGTGATGCGCCCGGCCAGTTCCAGGCCAGTGGCATGGCCTTGGCGCGACAGCACACAAGTGGTCGGCGTGACCGACTCCGAGTCTCGGTTGCGCTCGTTCGTCTTGACCGCATGGAACAGCGCCAGGCCCGGGTTGAGCTTGCCGTCGGCCAGATCGCACTTGGCGCCCAGCTCATGGTTCACGCTGCCTTCGGGCGGGGTGTTGCTGCTCAGCGCGTCGTACTGGTAGGTGTCGCCCGAGGTGTTGAACGAGGTGCCGTCAGAGAAGTAGACGCTCTGGAACGGCATGGGCTGGTAGATCAGACCGAAGCGCTTGCTCCACAGCGAATCGCTGCGGCTGCGCTGGGCAGCAGCAGTGGCAGCCGTGGCCGGGCTGTTGAACTCGCCGCTGAAGTGGTCCCAGCGCAGGCCGAGCAAGAGCTTCCATTCGGGCGACAACTGCACCAGGTCCTGGGCATAGGCGCCCAGCGACTGGGCATCAAAGCGGCGGCTCAGGGTCAGCACCCGCAGCGATTTGTCCACGGCTCCGCCGTCGTCGGGGCTGCCCGGTTGGATGTCGGGCTAGGAGCCTGTCGGGCTTGGGGTCGGGTCCTCGTTGACCCTGAAAATGGGCTCAGCCTAGGCGCAAAGCACAGCCATACCATGGGGTATGGCGAGCATTTGCAACGACGGATCAGCCCATTTTCAGGGTCAACCCGAAGGGCCGGGGAGATTTTCGGCGCCAGGCGTCGTTGCCGACTCGTTGTGTGGCTTGGCCACACGCCTCGCCGACGCCTAGCCTGGCACCGAAACTCTCCCCGGCGCGGGCCCGACCCCAAGCCCGACAGGCTCCTAGGC
>JANOWE010000296.1:0-18343 GCA_031417735.1 Betaproteobacteria bacterium | reverse complement strand
CCTACCAGCACAGCCTGGCCGGCCGCATCGACTACCTGGCCACCTGCGGCGCCGGCTTTCACAACGACGTCACGGGCCATTGGTCGCGCTGCCTGTTCTGGGCCCTGACCCTGGAGGCGACCCAAGTGGAATTTGTGCTGCCCCATGCCGGCCTGCGCATGGGTCTGGCGCCCGGTGACCTGCTGGTGTTTGACCAGACCATGGCCCATGGCCTGTGCCGGCCGGCCGACCAGGGCCAGGTGGTGGCCGCGTCGTTTGAATCCGGTGCGCATTCGCAGCAGCTGTTCCTGACCGGCGAATTGCTGCTCAGCGACGCGCACTGGGCCGCGCTGGGCCATCCCTGGCTGGCGGTGGACGCGCCCGAGCACCGGGGGGCGCTCGACCTGATGGTGGCCGAATTCGATGAACGCAGCGGCGCCGTCAAGCGCCCTGCTGCACTGCGCGACGGCATGAAGCTCAGCACCTGCCATGCCGACCTGGCCGACGGTGTCCAGACCTGAACCCGGGCCAGGGCTGCCGTGGATGCGGCTGTTAGCCTGCAGCATGCCCACCCTGCCCGCATTGCCCAAACACGCCGCTCCGGCTGCCGCAATTTCGGCGCGCCGGACAGTGCACGGCCCGGCCAACCATGCGTCGCCAAGCGCGGTCGATACCCGCACGGCGGCTGCATGCTGAAGCTGCCACAACCGGCCTGGCAAGGACTGTGCTGGGGCCTGCTGGCCGCCGCGATCTGGGCCAGTTATTCGGTGCTGGCCAGGTTGGCCGTCACCTCCGGGCTGAGCCCCGGCGACCTGACCTTGCTGCGCTTTGCGCCTGGCGCGCTGATCATGACGCCACTGCTGTGGCGCTGGGGCTGGGCCGACCTGGCCGGTATCGGCTGGCGGCGCGGCCTGGTGCTGGCACTACTGGCCGGGCCGGGCTTCAGCCTTTTGTTCATGACCGGCTTCACGCTGGCGCCGTTGGCCCACGGGGCGGTGATCGCACCGGCCTGCCAGATGCTGACCGGGCTGCTGCTGTCGGCCTGGCTCGCGCAACAACCGCTGACCCGGCCGAGCCTGGCCGGTGCTGCGCTGGTGGTGCTGGGGCTGGCCTTCATGGGCGGAGACAGCCTGCTCCATGGCATGGCCGGCCAGACCCTGCTGGGCGACGCGATGTTTGCCGTGGCCGGCTGTTGCTGGGGCCTGTTCGGCGCGCTGTCGCGGCGCTGGCAGGTCGACCCGCTGCGGGTGACCACGGTGGTGGTGGTGCTGGCCCTGCTGATGTTTGCGCCTGGCTATCTGCTGCTGTCGGACTTCAGCCGACTGGCGGCGCTGAGCCCGTCGATGCTGGCGCTGCAGGTGCTGGCCCAGGGCCTGGGCGCAGGCTTGATCGCGGTGCTGGCCTTCAGCCGCGCGGTGGCCCTGCTGGGTTCGGCGCGGGCGGCGTTTTTTGGCGCGCTGGTGCCGGGGGCGGCGTCGCTGCTGGCCATTCCGGTGCTGGGCGAGGTGCCCACGGCTTTGCAGGTGATGGGCATCATCGCGGTGGTGGCCGGGCTGCTGGTGGCCTTTGGCGCGCTGCAACTGCTGCGGGCACAGCGAGGCCGCGCTTCGGTCCGGCCCTGATCAACAGCCAGACCCTGCCACCGCCCACCGGCAACCCATCCCCACGGCGACCCCCCACGGCGACCCCCGACCATGCTTCACCACCTGTCTATCGATCCGGCCACGCTGCCTCCGGCCTGCGAACTGCTGCGGGCCCAGGTTCGCGCCTTCCTGGCCGAGCAGATGCCGCGCTTCTCCATCGCCCAACGCTGCCGCAACTGGACCGCCGCCGACGCCGATTTCAGCCGCCTGCTCGGCCAGCAGGGCTGGCTGGGCATGACCTGGCCGCGCCAGTTCGGCGGCCACGAGCGCAGCGCGCTGGAACGCTATGTGGTGCTGGAAGAGCTGCTCGCCGCCGGCGCACCGGTGGGCGCGCACTGGATTGCCGAGCGCCAGAGCGGCCCACTGCTGATGCGGTTTGCGCCGCACACCCTGGCGCCGCGGCTGGTGCCTGCCATCGCCCGCGGCGAGCTGTTCTTCTGCATCGGCATGAGCGAGCCCGACGTGGGCTCCGACCTGGCCGCTGTGCGCAGCCGCGCCACGCCCCATGGTCAGGGCTGGCGGCTCCATGGCAGCAAGCTCTGGACCTCGGGCGCGCACAGGGCGCACTTCATGATTGCGCTGCTGCGCACGGGGCCGGCCGGCAGCCAGCGCCATGCCGGACTGTCGCAGTTTTTGATCGACATGCGCAGCCCCGGCGTCACGGTGCGGCCGGTCATCAACCAGTTGGGCGACCATGATTTCAATGAGGTTGTGCTCGACGACGTGGCCGTACCTGCCGATCAGCTGATCGGCGAAGAAGGCCAGGGCTGGCAGCAGGTGGGCGCCGAGCTGGCGTTCGAGCGCAGTGGGCCCGAGCGCTACCTCAGCAGCACCGAGCTGCTGCTGCAGATGCTGGACGCCGCCGACCCCGATGACGCCCGACAGGCCGAAGCCCTGGGCCGGGCCGTGGCGCAGATGGGCACGTTGCGCCAGATGTCGCTGGGCGTGGCGGCCATGCTGGCGCGCGGCGAGCAGCCGGCGCTGGCCGCGGCGCTGGTCAAGGACCAGGGCGCGCTGCTCGAGCAGTCCATACCCGAGACGGCTCATGCGCTGTTTGGCGGCGTCGCCGAGCCGGGATCGCCACTGCAGCAGGCTATGCATTTCGCCACGCTGGCTGCGCCTTCGTACTCGCTTCGCGGCGGAACGCGCGAAATCCTGCGCGGCATCATCGCCAAGGGCCTGGGCCTGCGCTGAACAACCATGACCGAACCCACTGTCGACCCCTTGATCGAGCAGGCCGCCGAGCGTTTGCTGGCCCCACCCTCCGGCCAGTCCTGGCCGGCCATGAGCGCCGCGGGTGAACTGCCGGCCGCGTTGTGGCAGCGGGTACAGCGCGGCGGATTTGGCCGGCTGCTGGCGCTGGAGGCCGCTGGCGGCCAGGGCCTGACCTGGACCGACGCCTTCGCGCTGTTGCACGGCCTGGGCTACTGGCAGGCGCCGCTGCCGCTGGCCGAAACCATGCTCGCCTCACAGCTGGCCACGATGGCGGGCATGGACCTGCCTGAGGGTGTGCTCACCCTGCTGGAACTGAGCCAATGCCCGCAGCTGCAACTCGGGCAACCGGGCGCCAGCGCAGCGGCGCCCACGCTCAGCGGCGTCGTCCATGGCCTGCCCTGGGCCCGCCACGCCAGCGCCGCCCTGGTCAGCCTGCCCGAGGGCCGCCTGGCCTGGCTGGCGCTGCAGGCTGTACCCGGCGTGCACCTTTGCCCGCACCTCAACCAGGCCGGCCTGCCCAGCGACAGCCTGGTGCTCGACAAGGCCCTGCTGAGCCCGCCCGCCCGTTTGCCGCTGGCCCTGGCGCAGCCGGTGTGGACACTGGGTGCGCTCGCCCGCAGCGCGATGATGGCGGGCGCGATGGCCTCGGCGCTGGCGCAGGCCACCGCCTACGCCGGCCTGCGCCAGCAGTTCGGCAAAGCCATCGGCGCCCAGCAGGCGGTGCAGCAGCAGCTGGCGCTGATGGCCGGTGACGTGGCGGCGGCGCGGGTCGCGGTGCTGGCCGCGCTGGCCGACGCACCGTCGGCACAAAGTCCTGACTGCCCTGCGCTGCGCTTTTCCGCTGCGGTGGCCAAGGTCCGCACCGGCGAGGCGGCCAGCCGCTGTGCGGCGATTGCGCACCAGGTGCTTGGCGCCATCGGCTTCACGCAGGAACACCGGCTGCACCACGCCAGCACCCGGCTCTGGGCCTGGCGCGAAGAGTTCGGCAGCGACGCATCGTGGGCAATGGAACTCGGCCGTGCCGCCATCGGCGCGCGTTCGGCTGGTTTCTGGCCAGGCCTCACGGCGCGCCGCCTGGCCTGAGTGGTCGCCGCAATCGGCACGCGCCGACCATCGCTTACGCTTGCCGCTTTCGCCACGCACCCTGCCACCAGCCATGCGCATCCTCCTGGTCGAAGACGACAAGATGCTGTCCGACGCGCTCAACCGCGCGCTGGTGCAGTCGGCCTATGCCGTGGACGCGGTACACACCGGCGAGCAGGCCGACCATGCGCTGGTGATGCAGGCCTATGACCTGGTCATCCTGGACATCGGCCTGCCAGGCTTGAGCGGCCTGGAGGTGCTGCGCCGGCTGCGTGAGCGCAAGCTGCAGGTGCCGGTGCTGATGCTTACCGCACTCGACACCCTGGCCGACCGCGTGCGCGGCCTGGACCAGGGCGCCGACGACTACCTGGCCAAGCCCTTCGACCTGCCCGAGCTGGAGGCCCGGGTGCGCGCCCTGCTGCGGCGCGGCAACGCCAGCCCGCTGTACCTTCAACATGGCCGTTTGAAGCTGGACACCGTGGGCCGGCGCGTGTTCCACGACGACAGCCCGGTCGAGCTGTCCGCGCGCGAATTGGCGGTGCTGGAACTGCTGATGCTGCGCGAGGGCCGGGTGGTCAGCAAGGAACACATGGTCAACCACCTCTATGGCTGGGGCGACGAGGTCGGCGCCAACGCCATCGAGGTTTACGTCTACCGCATCCGCAAGAAGCTGGAGCCGCTGGGCTGCGAGATCCGCACCGTGCGCGGCATGGGCTATCTGATGGAACGCGTCGATGCGCCGGGCTGAGCTCCGGACAGAGCCCCGGACTGAGCCCAGGCTGCAGTCCAAGCTGCTGGTCTGGCTGCTGGGCCCGCTGCTGGCGCTGCTGCTGCTTGACACGGTGGTCACCTACCGCAGCTCGGTCGATTTTTCGAACCAGGCCTACGACCGGTCGCTGCAGGAGATCGGGCGCGAGGTGGCCTGGCATGTGCATGCCGATGCCCGGGGCCCGGTGTTCGAGATCAGCCCGGCGGCCGAGCGGATCCTGCTCAGCGACGCCGACGACCGGCTGGCATTTCAGGTCGTGGACGCCCAGGGTCGTCGCCTGGCAGGCAACGCCGAGCTGCCACCCCCGCCCAAGGCGCTGGCCGTGACAGGCCCGCCCAGCTTTTACGGCGCCACGATCAACGCCGAGCCGGTTCGGGTGGCAGCCGCCTGGCTGCCCTATGCCGGTGACATGCCCCCCGGCGCTGACGCCGCAGGTGGCCCGCGCGTGCTGGTGCAGGTGGCCGAGACCATGAACAAGCGCAACCGGCTGGCGCGCGAGATTCTGACCAGCGTGGTCGTGCCGCAGCTGCTGCTGATCCTGCTGGCCACCGCGGTGGTGTACTTCGGCGTGTCACGCGGGCTGCGGCCCCTTGTCGGGCTGCAGCGCGAGGTGTCCGACCGCTCGCACCGCGACCTGTCGCCCGTGCCGCTGGACCGGGTGCCGGGTGAACTGCGGCCCCTCCTGGACGAGGTCAATCAGCTGATGGGCCGGCTGGGCAAGACGCTGGACTTCCAGAACCGCTTCATCGCCGATGCCGCCCACCAGCTGAAAACACCGGTGGCCGGGCTGAAGGCGCAGATCGAGCTGTCTCTGCGCGAGCACGATCCCCAACGCCTGCACCACAACCTGGCCCAGCTCTACCTGGGCGTGGACCGCCTGTCGCGCCTGGTGCAGCAACTGCTGTCACTGGCCCGCAACGAACCCGGCGCCACCGACGCGGTGCAATTGCAGCCGCTAGACCTGGAGGCCTTTGCGCTGTCCATCAGCATGGACTGGGTGCCACTGGCCATCAAGCAGGGCGTGGACCTGGGCTTTGACGGCCCCGGCCAGCCGCTGTTGATCGACGCCGAACCCGACCGGCTGCGCGAACTGGTCAACAACCTGATCGACAACGCGGTTCGCTACAGCGCGCGCAACGGCCGCGTCACGGTGGCCGTGGTCAGGGCCGCCGACGGCCGGGCCCAGCTGGCCATCAGCGACGACGGACCGGCCATTCCGGTGCATGAGCGCAGCCGCATCTTCGAGCGCTTTCACCGCCTGCTGGGAACGCCGGCCGATGGCAGCGGCCTGGGCCTGGCCATCGTCAGCGAGATCGCCACCCTGCATGGCGCCAGCATCACCCTGGAAGAGGACGTTGACGGCGTGGGCAACACCTTTTCCGTGCTGTTTCCGGCCAGTGCCACCCGGCTACCTTTGCCGGTACTGGGAAAACCCTGATCACTCGAGAGCCCGTCAGCCTGGCGACAGTTTGGCGACAAGGCGCTGACAGCTTGGCGGCAGAAAGGCGACAGCCGCGCTGCGTAAGCTCCTGGCTATCGGGGCCGAATCGCGGCTCCGCCATGCCTACGGAGACAAGATGAGCGTGACCACCCCCGATTTCTGGATCGCCTTGCTGCAGATCATCATGATCAACATTGTGCTCAGCGGCGACAACGCGGTGGTCATTGCGCTGGCCAGCCGCTCGCTGCCGCCGGCCCAGCAAAGGAAGGCGATCATTTTCGGCAGCGTCGGTGCCATCGTGCTGCGCCTGATCCTGACCTTCTTTGCGGTGATGCTGCTGTCGCTGCCCTATCTGAAGCTGATCGGCGCGGTGCTGCTGCTGTGGATCGGCATCGGCCTGCTCAAGGGCGAAGACGAAGAGGGCGACCTGGCCGGCCATTCCAACCTGATGGCGGCGATCAAGACCATCATCGTGGCCGACCTGGTGATGAGCCTGGACAACGTGATCGGCGTGGCCGCTGCGGCCAAAGGCAATGTGCCTCTGCTGGTGATCGGCCTGGCCATAAGCATTCCGCTGATCATCTACGGCAGCACGCTGATCCTGAAGCTGATGACGCGCTTTCCCATCATCATCACCATCGGCGCCGCGCTGCTGGGTTGGGTGGCTGGTGAGATGGCCGTGTCCGACCCGTCGGTCACCGGCTGGATCGCCGACCACAACCTGGTCCATCTGATGACCCCGGGCCTGTGCGCCGTGATGGTCGTGGCCACCGGCAAATGGCTGACCCGACGCGCCGCCCGACGGCTTACGTTGGCCAATGCCGACCGGGCTGCCGCCTGAACGCGGGAGCAGAAGATGAGGCAGATCCTGCTGCCGCTTGACCGCAGCAACGCCGCTGCCAACGCCCAGGCCCTGGCCGAAGCCCTGCGCCTGCACGCTCAGGGTCCGCTGCGGGTGCATCTGCTCAGCGTGCAGTCCCCGGTGACCAGCCATGTGGCGATGTTCTTCGGCAGCGAAGAGTTGCTCCGCCTGCAGCAAAGCACCGGCGCCGAATTGCTGGGGCCGGCGCAGGCCATGCTGGCCCAGCATGGCCTGCCCTGCAGTACCCATGTGCGGGTGGGCCGCAGCGCCGAGACCATCGCCCAGGCCGCGCGCGAGCTGGGCTGCGACAGCATCGTCATCGGCCAGACGCCGGGCATGGCCCACCTGGCCGGCAAGGTGTTCGGCACGCTGGCGCAGCAGGTGCGCCAACGGGTCGAGCCTGGCGGGCGCTGCCAGGTCATTGGCTGCTGACGCCGCACCACATCGGCCACAGCCGGCAGGGACCGCGAAAGCGCGCTTCGGCGCGCTTTTTTGCGCCTTGCCTGTGCCCTGGGCGCTGACGCGATATGGTGTTTTCCCTAGGCCTTCGGCCTTGCCAGCGGCGAGGTCGCGGTTTATTATCGACCGAACGGTCGGTTTATCCAGCCGCAGCGTCCCAACCCCCATGTGCCCAGCATGACCCACACCGCGCCGCCGCCTTCCGCGCAACACCTGGCCGAACAGGTGCGCGACGCCATGTGGGCCAACGACCATGCCAGCCGCGCGCTGGGCATGCAGGTCCTGGCCGTGGCACCGGGCCAGGCCACGCTGTGCATGAGGGTGCGGCAGGACATGGTCAACGGCCATGACATCTGCCATGGCGGACTGATCGCCACGCTGGCCGACTCCAGCTTTGCCTTTGCCTGCAACTCGAACAACGAAGTCACCGTGGCATCGGGCTTTGCCATTGAATTGCTGGCGCCGGGCCGGTTGGGTGACCTGCTCACGGCCCGTTGCGAACAGGTCTCGCGCAGTGGCCGCGCGGGTGTCTTTGACGCCCAGGTGCACAACCAGGACGGCGTGCGGGTGGCCTTGTTCCGTGGCCGGTCGCATACCTTCAAGGACCGGGCAGTCCTGGCCGGCTGACGGTTCAGATACCCCGCCATGTCCACCCCGCCGTCACACCGCCGGAGAACGCATGCCCGCCAAGACCCCCGAGCCCGGTTCGTTGGAACCCATCGAGACGGCCAGCCAGGACGAGCTGGCCGCGCTGCAACTGCAGCGCCTGAAGTGGACGCTGCGCCATGCCTATGACAACGTGGCCCATTACCGCCAGGCCTTCGACGCCCAGGGCGTGCACCCCGACGACCTGAAGTCCTTGCAAGACCTGGCCAGGTTCCCGTTCACGACCAAGAAGGATCTGCGCGAGAACTACCCCTTCGGCATGTTCGCGGTGCCGCGTGAGCAGGTGGTGCGAATCCACGCCAGTTCGGGCACCACCGGCAAGCCCACGGTGGTGGGCTACACGCGGCAGGACATCGACACCTGGGCCGACCTGGTGGCGCGCTCGATCCGCGCTGCCGGTGGCAGGCCCGGCGACATGGTGCATGTGGCCTACGGCTATGGCCTGTTCACTGGCGGCCTGGGCGCGCACTATGGCGCCGAGCGCCTGGGCTGCACGGTGGTGCCGATGTCGGGCGGCCAGACCGAGAAGCAGGTGCAGCTGATCACCGACTTTCGGCCCGACATCATCATGGTCACGCCCAGCTACATGCAGGTCATCATCGAAGAGATGCAGCGCCAGGGCATAGACCCGCGCAGCAGCTCGATCAGCATCGGCATCTTCGGCGCCGAGCCCTGGACCGAGGCCATGCGCCACGACATCGAGGTGCGCGCGGGCATCGACGCGGTGGACATCTACGGCCTGAGCGAGGTCATGGGCCCCGGCGTGGCCAGCGAATGCATCGAGTCCAAGGACGGCCCGGTGGTCTGGGAAGACCACTTCTACCCCGAGATCATCGACCCCGACACCGGTGAAGTGCGGCCCTACGACCCGGCCAAGGGCACGGAAGAAGGCGAGCTGGTGTTCACCACGCTGAGCAAGCAGGCTTTGCCGGTCATTCGCTACCGCACGCGTGACCTGACCCGGCTGCTGCCGCCCACCTCGCGCAGCATGCGGCGCATGGACAAGATCGTCGGCCGCAGCGACGACATGCTGATCATCCGGGGCGTCAACGTCTTTCCGACCCAGATTGAGGAACTGGTGCTCAAGCAGGGCCAGTTGTCGGGTCAGTACCAACTGGTCGTCAGCCGCAGTGGCTCGTTGGACGAACTGCAGGTGCTGGTGGAACTGCAACCCGATCACGCCCGGGCCGGGCGCGACCAGGTGGCGGCAGAGCTGCAGAGCCGCATCAAGACCTTGGTGGGCGTGAGCGCCACCGTCAGCGTGGGCGCGCCCGATTCGATCGAACGCACGCTGGTGGGCAAGGCGCGCCGGGTCATCGACAAACGCACGACTTGACCAACCGATCTGAAGGACCTGAGATGTACACCCAGAGCATGGACACCGAGCCCGGGCTGGCCAACAAGCCTGTGGCCACGCTGGAAGAGGCCGATCTGCAGCGGCGATTTGATGAGCGCATCGACGCCGGCGACTTCATCGAGGCCAAGGACTGGATGCCGGAGAACTACCGCAAGACGTTGACGCGGCAGATCAGCCAGCATGCCCACAGCGAGATCGTGGGCATGCTGCCCGAGGGCAACTGGATCAGCCGCGCGCCCACGCTCAAGCGCAAGGCCATCCTGCTGGCCAAGGTGCAGGACGAAGGCGGCCATGGCCTGTACCTGTACGCGGCGGCCGAGACATTGGGCAGCAGCCGCGACCAGCTGGTTGACCTGCTGCACACCGGCAAAGCCAAGTACAGCTCCATCTTCAACTACCCCACGCTGACCTGGGCCGACATCGGCACCGTCGGCTGGCTGGTGGACGGCGCGGCGATCATGAACCAGGTGCCGATCTGCCGCTGCAGCTATGCGCCCTATGCACGGGCCATGATCCGCATCTGCCGCGAAGAAAGCTTCCATCAGCGCCAGGGTTTTGATGCGCTTCTGGTGATGATGCAGCAGGGCACCGAGGCCCAGCGCGCGATGGTGCAGGACGCGGTCAACCGCTGGTGGTGGCCGTCGATCATGATGTTCGGCCCGCCCGACGACCAGTCGCCCAACTCTGCGCAATCGATGCGCTGGGGCATCAAGCGCATCAGCAACGACGAGTTGCGGGCCAAGTTCATCGACGCCGCGATCGAGCAGGCCAAGGTGCTGGGTGTGAGCCTGCCCGACCCCGATCTGAAGTGGAACGAGGCCCGGGGCCACCACGACCATGGGCCCATCGACTGGGACGAGTTCTGGCGCGTGGTCGGCGGCGACGGGCCGATGAACCAGGAACGCCTGGCCGCCCGCGTCCAGGCCACCGACGACGGCGCCTGGGTGCGCGAAGCCGCGCTGGCCCATGCCGCGAAGCAAAACGCCACGGCGCTGGCCGCCTGATCAAAAAAAACCTAGGAACCAAGATGAGCGACAGCCAAGAATGGCCATTGTGGGAGGTTTTCCTGCGCACCAAGGCCGGCCTGGACCACAAGCACTGCGGCAGCTTGCACGCGGCCGACCCGAAGATGGCCTTGCAGATGGCGCGTGATGTCTACACCCGCCGGCAGGAAGGCGTCAGCGTGTGGGTGGTGCGCAGCGACCAGATCGTGGCCAGTGACCCCGGAGACAAGGCCATGCTGTTCGACCCCAGCGAAGACAAGGTCTACCGCCATCCCACCTTCTACAAGCTGCCGGGCTCGGTGGACCACATGTGATGGGCACGGCGACCATGAACTCTGGCTCTATCCGCCTGCAGCCCAGCCCGCGCCTGCATTACCTGCTGCGCCTGGGCGACAGCTGCCTGATCCTGGGTCAGCGCCTGGGCCAGTGGTGCGGCCATGCGCCGGTGCTGGAAGAAGACATTGCGCTGGCCAACATGGCGCTGGACCTGATCGGCCAGGCCCGCGCGCTGCTGACCCTGGCCGGGCAGGACGGCGGGCAGGGTTTCGATGAAGACCAACTGGCTTTTCTGCGCGACGAGGCCGACTACCTCAACCCCACGCTGGTGGAACTGCCGCGCGGCGACTTCGCCTTCACCGTGCTGCGCAACCTGATGGTGTCGACCTGGCACAAGCAGCTCTGGACACGGTTGTGCCAATCGACCGACGAAGAACTGGCCGCCATCGCCGGCAAGGCGGTGAAAGAGTCGCGCTACCACCAGCAGCATGCCGCCGACTGGGTGGTGCGCCTGGGTGACGGCACCAGCGAATCACACCAGCGCTGCGTGGCAGCACTGGGCCAGCTGTGGCGCTACACGCCCGAGCTGTTTGCCGACGATGCGGTGGACACCTCGGCAGCGGCCAGCGGCCTGGGCCCGGCGGGGTCAGAGCTGCAGCCTGCCTGGCTGTCCGAGGTCAGCGAAGTGCTGGCCGAGGCCACGCTGGCCCTTCCGGCCGCCAGCGCCTTCCGCAGCACCGGCAAGGTCGGACGCCATACCGAACACATGGGCTTCTTGCTGGCTGAAATGCAAAGCCTGCAGCGCACCCACCCAGGGGGCGTGTGGTGATGCCGGTGGCCGACCTGTCCACGACTGCGGCCAGCCGCATAGCGCAGGCCTGGTTGGCGCTGGAAGCCGTGCCCGACCCCGAGGTGCCGGCCCTCTCGGTGCGCGACCTGGGTCTGGTGCGCGATGTCGTAGCGCATGCCGATGGTCTGGAGGTGGTGCTCACGCCCACCTACTCGGGCTGCCCGGCGACCGAGGTCATCAGCGCCAGCGTGATCGAAGCGGTCAACGCCGCCGGCCTGGGGCCGACGCGGGTGACCATGCGGCGCGCGCCGGCCTGGTCCAGCAGCTGGATCAGCGAGGCCGGCCGCGCCAAATTGCTGGCCTACGGCATCGCCCCGCCCGGCCCGGTGGACAGTGGCGCCGGCGTGCCCATCCGCATCGTCGGCCGCCACGCCGACGCCGTGCCCTGCCCGCGCTGCACAAGCCCCCGCACCGAACGGCTGTCGGCCTTTGGTTCCACCGCCTGCAAGGCCTTGTACCGCTGCATGGCCTGCAAGGAACCGTTCGAATACTTCAAGCCGATATGAACCCAGTTGCCGAAACCACATCTGAAGCGCCCACCATGAGCGCGCTGTTCCACCCGCTGACCGTGCGCGCCGTCGAGCCCGACACGGCCGAGGCGGTGGTCGTCAGCTTTGACGTGCCGCCGGCGCTGCGTGAAGTGTTCGGCTTCACCCAGGGCCAGTACCTGACGCTGCGCAAGACCATCGCCGGGCACGACCTGCGCCGCTCGTATTCCATCTGCGCCGGCGTGGACGATGGTGAGCTGCGCGTGGGCGTGCGCAAGGTGGGTGGCGGCGTGTTCTCAAACTGGATCAACGACCAGCTCAAGCCCGGTGACAGCATCCAGGTCATGGCGCCGCAGGGCCGCTTCTTTGTGCCGCTGGACCCTGCCGCACGCCGCCACCATGTCGGCTTTGCCGGTGGCAGCGGCATCACGCCCATCCTGTCGATCATGAAGACGGTGCTGGCGCGTGAACCCTTGTCGCGCTTCACGCTGGTCTATGGCAACCGCTCGCCACGCTCGACCATGTTCAAGGAAGAGATCGAAGACCTGAAAAACCGCTACATGGCGCGGCTGTCATTGCAGCATGTGTTCAGCGACGAGCACACCGACGCTGAGCTGAACATGGGGCTGATGAACCGCGACAAGATCGCCGCCTTTCTGGCCACGGTGCTGCCGCCGGCCGGCATTGCCCACGCCTACATCTGCGGCCCGTTTCAGATGAACGACGAGGTCGAGGCCGCGCTGCTGGCCGCTGGCGTGCCTGAAGAGCGGGTGCACATCGAGCGCTTCGGCGTGGCGTCTGCCGCCGCCGGCGCAGCGGCCGTGGCCGGGGTCGGCGCCGTGGTCCATGAATCGCGGCCGGGGGACGCCGAGCAGGCCCGCATCGTGATCATCCGCGACGGCCTGAAGCGCGACATCCAGTTCCACAAAGACATGCCCAGCATCCTGGACGCGGCCTCGGCTGCCGGGCTGGAAGTGCCGTTTTCCTGCACCTCGGGCGTGTGCGGCACCTGCCGCGCCAAGGTGATCGAAGGCGATGTGCGCATGGAACGCAACTTCGCCCTCGACAAGGCCGAGGTGGCCGCCGGCTTTGTGCTGACCTGCCAGGCGCATCCGGTCACGCCGCATGTGGTGCTGTCCTTCGACGAACGCTGAACCGGCTGACCGTCAACCATGGCCCGAGGCCGCGCCGCCAGCTACGACGACCAGCGTGAGGCCATCCTGGCCCAGGCGGCGCTGCTGTTCGCCCACCAGGGCTATGCCGGCACGTCGATGAACCAGGTGGCGGCGGCCTGCGGCCTGTCCAAGGCCACGCTGTACCACTACTACCGCGACAAGTACGCGCTGCTGGTCAGCATTGCCGACGGCCATGTGGGCAAGCTGCAAGCCCTGGTGGCCGAGGTGCTGGCCCGTCCGCTGCCGCCCGAGCAGCAGCTGCGTGCGTTGATCCACCACATCGTCCAGGCCTATGCCGACGCCCAGCATGCCCACCGCGTGCTGACCGAAGACGTGCGCTTCTTGCTGCCCGCCGACCAGCAGCGTGTGCTGGACGGTCAGCGCCGCGTGGTCGCCGGCTTTGCCCAGGCCGTGGCCGGGCTGCGGCCCGAGCTGAAGACTGCGGCGCTGAGCACACCGCTGACCATGCTGCTGTTCGGCATGATCAACTGGCTGTTCACCTGGCTGCAGCCCGGTGGCCGGCTGGACCACGAGGCGCTCGCGCCAATCGTGGCCGACCTCTTTGTTGGTGGACTGGGCTCGGTGCAACTGCCCGCCGCAACCACCCTGAATCCCCTTTCCCCCACTTTGCTGGAGAACACATGAGCCTGCCCCACAACGCCTGGATCATCGACGGTGTGCGCACCCCCATCGGCCGCTACGGTGGCGCGCTGGCCAGCGTGCGTACCGACGACCTGGCCGCCCTGCCCATCACCGCGCTGATGCAGCGCCTGCCCGGCATCGACTGGACCCAGGTCGACGACGTGCTCTACGGCTGCGCCAACCAGGCCGGCGAGGACAACCGCAACGTGGCCCGCATGGCCGCCCTGCTGGCCGGCCTGCCGGTGGACGTGCCCGGTGGCACGCTGAACCGGCTGTGCGGCTCGGGCCTGGACGCGGTGGCCCAGGCCGCGCGCATGATCGCCTGCGGTGAGGCCGGCCTGGTCATCGCCGGCGGGGTGGAAAGCATGAGCCGGGCGCCCTTCGTGATGCCCAAGGCCGAGAGCGCGTTCTCGCGTGCCAACCGGGTTGAGGACACCACCATCGGCTGGCGCTTCGTCAACAAGAAGATGAAAGCCGCCTATGGCACCGACTCGATGCCCGAGACGGCCGAGAACGTGGCCGAGCAGTTTGGCGTCAGCCGGGCCGACCAGGACGCTTTTGCACTGCGCTCACAGCAGCGCTGGCAGGCCGCGCACGAGGCCGGCTTCTTTGACGGCGAAACCGTGCCGGTGTCGCTGCCGCAGAAAAAGGGCGACCCCATCCTGTTCACCACCGATGAGCATCCGCGCGGCACCACGCTGGACGCGCTGGGCCGTCTGAAGGGCGTGGTCAGGCCCGATGGCAGCGTCACCGCCGGCAATGCCTCGGGCGTGAACGACGGCTCTTGCGCGCTGCTGCTGGCGTCTGACGACGCGGTGGCGCGCTTCAAGCTGCAGCCGCGTGGCCGGGTCATCGGCTGCGCGGTGGCCGGCGTGGCGCCGCGCATCATGGGCATCGGCCCGGCGCCGGCGACGCAAAAGCTGCTCAAGCGCCTGGGCCTGAGCATGGCCGACATCGACACCATCGAGTTGAACGAGGCCTTTGCGGCGCAGGGCCTGGCCGTGACGCGTGAACTGGGCCTGGCTGACGACGACGCCCGCGTCAACCCCAACGGCGGTGCGATTGCCATCGGCCACCCGCTCGGTGCGTCCGGTGCCCGGCTGGCGCTGACCGCGCTGCGCCAGCTGGAACGCACCGGCGGCAAGCGCGCACTGGCCACCATGTGCATCGGCGTCGGCCAGGGCATTGCCATGGTCATCGAGCGCGCGTGAGCCTCGCCATGGCCACCCCCCTGCAAAGCCTGATCGCCGGCCAATGGCTGGGCCAACGCGCCGCCACGCCCTTGCGCAGCGCCGTCAACGGCCAGGTGGTGGCCCACACCCATGCCGAGGCCATCGACTTCTGTGAGGCCGTGGACCATGCGCGCCGGGTCGGTGTGCCCGCGCTGCTGGCGCTGGACTTTCAGCAGCGCGCGGCGCGGCTGCGCGCGCTGGCCAAGGTCTTGGGCGAACACAAGGAACGGCTGTACGCGGTGTCGGCCCACACCGGCGCCACCCGCGCCGACAGCGGGGTCGACATCGAGGGTGGCACCGGCACCTTGTTCGCCTATGCCGGCATCGGCCAGAACGAGCTGCCCTCGGGCCATGTGCTGCATGAAGGCCCGCCGATGGCGCTGGGCAAGGCCGGACAGTTCTTCGGTACCCATGTGCTGGTGCCGCGCGGCGGGCTGGCGGTACACATCAACGCCTTCAACTTTCCGGTCTGGGGCATGTTGGAAAAGTTCGCGCCCAGCTTTCTGGCTGGCCTGCCCTGCATCGTCAAGCCCGCCACCGCCACCAGTTACCTGACCGAGGCCGCGGTGCGGCTGATGGCCGAGTCCGGCCTGCTGCCCGACGGCGCCTTGCAGTTGGTGATCGGCGGCGTCGGTGACCTGCTGGACCGGCTGGACGGGCAGGATGTGGTCACCTTCACCGGCTCGGCCGACACGGCCGCCAAACTGCGCTGCCAGCCCAACCTGGTGCGCCAGTCGGTGCCCTTCAATGCCGAGGCCGACAGCCTGAACTGCGCCATCCTGGCGCCTGACGTGCTGCCCGAGCACCCGGAGTTCGCGCTGTTCATCGAGGAGGTGGCGCGTGAGATGACGGGCAAGGCGGGCCAGAAATGCACCGCCATCCGCCGCATCATCGTGCCGCGTCGGCGGCTGGACGCGGTGGTGGACGCGCTGCTCGCGCGTCTGGCCAAGGTGGTGGTGGGTGATCCGGCGCTTGATGGCGTGAGCATGGGCGCGCTGGCCTCGCAGGATCAAAAACAAGATGTGGCCGAGCGTGTGGCACAACTTCTGCAAAGCTGCGAACAGCTGCTGGGCAGCGAGCCCGGCTTCGCGCCGCGTGGCGACGGCACAGGCGACGGTGCCTTCATGGCGCCCGCCTTGCTGCTGGCCAGCAAGCCCCTGCAAACGGATGCTGCGCACGACATCGAAGCCTTCGGCCCGGTGGCCACGCTGATGCCCTACGACGGAGCCGGTCATGACATCGATGAAGCGCTGGCCCTGGCCAAACGCGGCCGGGGCAGCCTGGTCGGCACCCTGGTCACGCGCGAGCCGGCCATCGCCGCGGCCGCGATCCCGAAGCTGGCCGCCTGGCATGGCCGCTTTCTGGTGCTGGACGAAGCGGCCGCTGCCGAATCCACCGGCCATGGCTCACCGCTGCCCCAGCTCAAGCATGGCGGCCCGGGGCGCGCGGGCGGTGGTGAAGAACTGGGCGGGCTGCGCGCGGTCAAGCAGCTGATGCAGCGCATGGCCTTGCAGGGCTCGCCGCGCATGCTGGCGGCGGTGACCGGGGAGTACCTGCGCGGCGCGCCACTGATCGAAACCGAGGTCCATCCCTTCAGGCGTCACTTTGAAGACCTGCAGATCGGTGAGTCGCTGCTGACCCACCGCCGCACCGTCGGCGAGGCCGACATCGTGGCCTTCGGTGGCATCTCGGGCGACTATTTCTACATGCACTTCGACGAGATCGCGGCCAGGCAAAGCCCCTTCGGCCAGCGCATCGCGCATGGCTACTTCGTGCTGTCGGCCGCAGCCGGGCTGTTCGTCTCGCCCGCGCCGGGGCCGGTGCTGGCCAATTACGGCCTCGACACCCTGCGCTTCGTCAAGCCGGTGGCCATCGGCGACACCATCCAGGCCCGCTTGACCGCCAAGCGCAAGACCGATCGGGGCCGCCGCGACGCGAACGGCCAGGGCCAGGGCGTGGTCGCCTGGGACGTGGAGGTGCGCAACCAGCACGATGAAATGGTGGCCAGCTACGACATCCTGACCCTGGTCGCCAAGCGCGGATGAGCCGGCTGAACAGTCCTCTGGCCAGCGTCCGCATATGCAACGACAATGCCGGGTTGATTCGACCTGCCGCGCTGCGGCCTGAACATGTCCGACCTGCCGCCCACGCCGCCTTCGATGCCCGCTCCGCCCACGGATTCAGCTGGCGAATCCGCCGTTGACGGTGCTGCCAGCCCCATGCTGACCCCGTCCGAACCCAAGGCTGCGGCGCCTCAGCCCACACCCGAGTCCAGCCAGACTGCGTCCGCAGTCGAGCCGGGCGCTGCGGCGCCAGTTGACGCGGCCGGACGCGCCGGCACAGTGCCCGCCGTTCCCACTGAGCCTGCCGGCCAAACCGTCGACGCACCCCCGTCGGAGCCGACGCCGGGCGATGGCGATGGCGAAGCCAAGCCAGCGGCGATAGAGCCCGCAGCTGCGCCAGCCACGGACGCCCCGGTGTCGGCTGAAGCAGCGTCCGCCCCTGCCCCTGCCGCCCCTGAACAATCCCCAGCGGCTTGCGCGGAATTGCTCAAGCAGCAGTTCCCCGCGCTGTTTGTCGGCCAGGCCAAGCCCTTGAAGTTGCGCATCCAGGCCGACATCCAGGCCCGCGCACCGGGGCAGTTCAGCAAGCGCGCCATGGGTGCGTTCTTTCACCGCTACACGGGTTCCACCGGCTACCTGATTGCGCTGACGAAATCCACGCAGCGCTTTGACCTGGATGGCCAGCCGGCGGGTGAGCTCAGCGAAGAGCACCGCCAACTGGCTCAACAGGAACTGGACCGCCGGCGCCTGTTGCAGCGCGAACGTGGTCAGCCACCACGGCGCGACCGGCCCGCGCCGGCCGCCCAGGGACCACGCCCTGAGTCCGGTGAGCCCGGCGGCGCACCCCGTCCTGAAGGGCAGCGCCCGCGCCGCCCTCGCCGTGACGGGCCACCCCAGGCCGATGGCCAAGCCGTGCCAACCACGCCGCAAGCCGCTGCCCGCGACGGCGAAGGCCACCCGGCTCGGTCGCTCCGGCCGCCGCGCCCAGAGGGCGCAGCGGCCACCCGTGGCCCACGCCATGACGGCGCGCAGCAGCCCGGCCGTGGTCCTCGCCCCGAGCGGGGACCGCGCCCCCAGCACGACACCAACGGGCCGCCGCGCGGCGCCGGCCCGGCCCGCGCCGAGCACGGCGAACGTGG
>JANOWE010000295.1:0-18385 GCA_031417735.1 Betaproteobacteria bacterium | reverse complement strand
CCCCCGCCGTGCCGGGGCTGAGCCTGCTCAAGCGCGAGATGGCGCTGCTGGCCTTCAACCGCCGCGTGCTGGCGCAGGTGCAGCGCGCCGACGTGCCGCTGCTGGAGCGGCTGCGCTACATCACCATCGTCGCGTCGAACATGGACGAGGTGTTCGAGGTGGGCCTGCGCACCACCATCGACGCAGCGCGCGCGGCCCGGCCGGCGGACGCACCGCGTGCCTTGCTGCGCGAGGTGGCGGCCCAGGCCCATGCGCTGGTGGATGAGAAGTACGCGCTGTTCAACGACCAGGTCATGCCGGCGCTGGCCAGGCAGCGCATCGTCATCCTCAACCATGTGCAGCGCAATGCGGCGCAACGCGACTGGGTGGCTCGGTTCTTCGCCGATCAGGTGCAGCCGCTGCTGGTGCCGGTGGGGCTGGACCCGGCGCACCCGTTTCCGCTGGTGGCCAACAAGTCGCTGAACTTCATCGTCCGCCTGGGCGGGCACGATGTTTTCGGCCGCGAGAATTCGATCGCCATCGTCAAGGTGCCTCGGGTCTTGCCCCGCGTGATCCGCCTGCCCGATGCGCTGATGCCTGGTGGCCGCCAGGGCTTTGTGCTGCTGACCAGCGTGATCAGGGCGCACCTGGAAACCCTGTTCGGTGGCCGTCCGGCGCTGTCGTTCTCGCAGTTCCGCGTCACCCGCGATTCTGATCTGGCGGTGGACGAGGTGGACGTGGCCAATTTGCGCCAGGCGCTGCGCAGTGGCTTGACCACGCGCAACTTCGGCTCGGCCGTGCGGCTGGAGGTAGTGGCCAGCTGCCCGGAAGACCTGTGGCGCTTTCTGCTGGCCCAGTTCGAGCTGCCCGAGGCGGCGCTGTACCGGGTCAACGGCCCGGTCAACCTGGGCCGGCTGAGTCAGCTGATCGACCAGGCCGACGCGCCGGACCTGCGCTTTCCGCCCTTCGAGCCGGCCTGGCCGGCCGAGCAGATCGGGCGCGAGCAGTCTGTCCTGGCCCGCTTGCAACAGGGCGATGTGCTGCTGCACCACCCGTTCCAGAGCTTCGATCCGGTGGTGCAGTTCCTGCGCGAGGCGGTGCACGACCCCCAGGTGCTGGCCATCAAGCAGACCATCTACCGCACCGGCAGCGAGTCGGTGCTGATGGAGTTGCTGCTCGAAGCGGTGCGCCGGGGCAAGGAGGTGACCCTGGTGATGGAGCTCAAGGCACGCTTCGACGAAGAGGCCAACATCAATTGGGCCGACCGGCTGGAAGCGGTGGGCGCGCAGGTGGTCTACGGCATCGTCGGCTTCAAGACCCATGCCAAGCTGCTGCTGCTCACGCGGCGCGAGACCGACGAGCAGGGCCGGCCGCTGCTGCGCCGCTATGCGCACCTGTCCACCGGCAACTACAACCCGAAGACGGCGCGGCTGTACACCGACCTGGGCATGCTCACTGCCGACCCCTTGCTCACGGCCGACGCCGACGCGGTGTTCCACCAACTCGCCAGCCTGACCCGCGTGCGCACGCCGCGCCATTTGCTGACCGCGCCGTTTGCGCTGCACCGGCGGCTGATGGCGCACATCGGTCAGGTCGCCGACGCGGCGCGTGCCGGCCGGACCGCGCGGATCGTGGTCAAGGTCAACGGGCTGACCGAGCCGGCCATGATCGAGGCCCTGCTGGCCGCGGCGCAAGCCGGCGCCAACATCGACCTGATCGTGCGCGGCGCCTGTCTGCTGCCGCCGGGCGTGCCGGGCGTCAGCGAGCGCATCCGCGTGCGCTCGGTGGTCGGCCGCTTTCTGGAGCACACCCGGGTCATCTCCTTCCGCTGGGGCGCGGCCGACGAAGACGAGGCGCTGTACCTGTCCAGCGCCGACTGGATGGGCCGCAACATGTTTCGCCGCATCGAGGTCGCCTGGCCGGTGGCCGACCCGGCGCTGCGCCAGCGGGTGATCGACGAATGCCTGGTGCCCTACCTGCACGACCAGCGCGACAGCTGGTGCCAGCAGCCCGACGGCAGCTACCAGCGCCTGGCTGACGCCGGTGTGAGCGCGCAGATGGCGCTGGTGCAGCGCCACCACGCAGGGGGCTGAGGCATGCGCGCCGACCTGGTGCTGTGGCGCCATGCCGATGCCGGCGACGGTGCGGTCACCACCGACGACCCGGCCGCAGACCTGGCCCGCGCCCTGACTGGCAAAGGGGAGCGCCAGGCCGGCCGCATGGCCGACTGGCTGAACCGCCAATTGCCGGCCGGCACCCGGGTGCTGGTCAGCCCGGCCCGCCGCGCGCAGCAAACCGCCCGCGCGCTGGATCGGCGCTTCAAGACCTTGCCCGCGCTGGGCCCCGGCGGCAGCGTGGACGCACTGCTGCAGGCAGTGCGCTGGCCCGACGGCCGCGAGCCGGTGCTGGTGGTCGGCCACCAGCCGATGCTGGGCATGGCCGCAGGCTATCTGCTGACCGGCCAGGCCACGCCGCTGGCCTTGCGCAAGGCCGGCATCGTCTGGCTGCGTGCGCGTGAACGCGACGCCGGCCTGCAGGTGGTGCTGCACGCCGTGCTGGCACCCGACCTGCTGTAGAGCCATCACCGGGCTGGCGCCGGCGCCGGCGGCGTCAGGCTGTCAAGGCAGGTCCAGGTGCAGCGCGCCGTTCCTGGCCCAGGCTTCGCTCTCTTCACGCAGCAGGTGCAGCGTGCGCGGGTTGTCGCGGCCCCATCGCGTCGGCCAGGCCAGGCTTGCCCGGCGGTCGTCGGCGCTGTCGCGCGCCAGGCTCAGGGCCGACGATTCGACCGGCGTTCGGGCGTGGCAGACGATCACCGCCAGCCGCAGCGCCAGCACTTGCCAGCAGAACAAGGCGCTGCGCAAGGGCGCCTCGATCTTGCGCAGCCCGCCACGCTGGCCCAGCAGCAGGTCGGCCATGCGGCGCTGCTGGCTCTGTGAAAAGCCCGGCGCATCCACATGGGCCAACAGGTAGGCGCTGTGACGGTGGTGGTCGTGGTGCGAGACCATCTGGCCCAGCTCGTGCACATCGCAGGCCCAAGCCAGTTCACGCAGGGGTTCAACGTCGTCGGCATGCTCGGGCCCGACGTCATCAGCCGGCCAGGCCATGCCGAACAGGCCCAACGCCACGGCGCGCACCCTGGCCGCCTGTGCCAGGTCGGCACTAAAGCGTTTTTGCAGCGCCATCACACTGTGGTCGCGCAGATCGGTCTTACCCGCGCCAGCTTCAGCACCACGATCAGCACCCTGTTCGGCATCGGCTTGTCGCTGCGCGGCATGGCGCTGATGCAGGTCGATCACCACGCCCTGGCGCAGCGCACCCTTGGCCGGCAGCAGTCGCTGGATGCCGAATTGGGTCAGCAGCGTGTACAGCAGGGCCAGGCCACCGCCAATGATCGGCCGGCGGTCGTTGCGCAGCGTGGGCAATCGCAGCTTGTCGGCACTGCCGGCTTTCAGGCATTGCTCGATGCACCAGTGCAGGCCGACCGGGGTGATGCTGCCGTCGGTGATGCCGGCGCCGGCCAGCACCTGCGACACCGCACCCGAGGTGCCCGACGAGCCCAGCGCCTCTCGCCAATGCTGCGGCGCAAATGGCACCAGGGCCTCTTCCAGTTCGGCACCGGCGGCCACCTGCGCGTCGCGGAAAGCCTGCTCGGTGAAGCGGCCGTCGGCAAACCAGCGCATCGACAGGCTGACACTGCCGACTGCGAACGACTCGGTCAGGCGCGGCGTGCGGCCCAGGCCCAGGATCATCTCGGTGCTGCGTCCGCCGATGTCGATCACCAGCCGGGGCTGGTTGCCGGGCTGCAGGAAGGACACGCCGGCGTAGATCAACCGCGCCTCCTCGCGCCCCGACACCACCTCGATCGGAAAGCCCAGCGCGGCCTGGGCGCGGCGCAGAAAGGCGTCGCGGTTGCGCGCCTCGCGCAGCGTCTGCGTGGCCACGGCCCGCACCTGCGCCGGCTCGAAGCCGGCCAGGTGTTCGGAGAACTGCTGCAGGCAATGCAGGCCGCGCTGGGCCGCCTCGTCGCTCAGCTGGCCCGCCGCGTCCAGACCGGCGCCCAGCCGCACGGTCTGCTTGACGTAGCTGATGCGCCGGTAGCGCCCGCGCTGCAACTGGCCAATTTCCAGCCGAAAGCTGTTCGAACCGATGTCGATGGCGGCCAGTGGCGCGTCGGGAGCGGGAAGCTGCATGGTGGCGGCCATGCTACCGGCAACCCCGACGTGGCTGGCCCGGCGCGAGCCGGGGCTTTGTCGTGTCGCGTTCGTCGAGGTGGTGCCGACATTCCTAGAATCCGCCCCGGCGCTGCCCAAGTGCGCTGATCCCCCAGCCCCAGAACCAGGAACCCAGCCCATGTTCAGCGCCGATGTCAACAGCCTCGTTCCCTCGCGCGATTTCAGCCGCCGCGACTTTGTGCGCACCTCGGTCGGCAGCGGCTTCGCGGCAGCCGTGCTGCCGGTGGTGGCGCAGACGGTGGTCAAGACCGACAGCGCAGGCCTGATCGCCGGCGAGGTCACGATCCCGGTCGGTGATTTCAAGCTGCCGGCCTACCGCGCCGCGCCACTGGGCCTGAGCAACGCCCCGGTGGTGCTGGTGATCAGCGAGATCTTCGGCGTGCACGAGCACATTGCCGATGTGGCGCGGCGCTTTGCCAAGGCCGGCTACTTCGCCATTGCGCCCGAGCTGTTTGTGCGCCAGGGCGACGCCGGGTCCTATGGCGAGATCGCCAAACTGCTGGTTGAGGTGGTGAACAAGGTGCCCGATGCACAGGTGATGGCCGACCTGGACGCCAGCGTGGCCTGGGCCAAGGCCCAGGGCGCTGACACCGGCCGATTGGGTGTCACGGGCTTCTGCTGGGGCGGGCGTGTGACCTGGCTGTACAGCACGCACAACCCGGCGCTCAAGGCCGGCGTGGCCTGGTATGGCCGGCTGGTGGGCCAGGCCTCGACGCTGACGCCGGCACACCCGGTGGACTTGGCCGGCAAGCTCAACGGGCCGGTGCTGGGCCTGTACGGCGGCAAGGACGGCGGCATCCCGCTGGACACGGTGGAGCAGATGCGGACCGCGCTGGGCGCGGGCAGCGCTGCGGCCAGGAAGTCGGAGTTCATGGTCTACCCGGAAGCGCCGCATGCCTTCCATGCCGACTACCGGCCGAGCTTTCGCGCCGACGCGGCCGCCGACGGCTGGCGGCGCTGCCTGGCCTGGTTCAGGGCCAACGGCGTGGCCTGACGTCGAGCTGGGTGCGCGCGGCCAGGCGGTACAGTCGCTGGCCTCGACGTCGGACGCCCCAGCGCGCCCGCCACCACCCCTGATCTGTCCTGCCGTCCTGAATGACCCTGGTCTACATCGTGCTGGCCACCACCGCCGGCGGCCTGCTGTCGGTGCTGGTGGCGGCGTCCTTGACGCTGGCCCTGCTGGGTCGGCTGGTGCGCCACCTGGTCAGCCTGTCGGTGGGCGTGTTGCTGGGCACGGCGCTGCTGCTGGTGCTGCCCGAGGCCTTCGAGTCCAAGGTCGACCCGCACCGGCTGTTCATGGTGCTGCTGGGCGGCCTGCTGTTCTTTTTCCTGCTGGAAAAGGCCGAGCTCTACCGCCATGCCCACCACCACGAGGGCGATGGCCACGACCACCACCACCACTTCGACGTCGAACAGGCCGGGCGCGGCGGCCTGTCGGTGCTGGTGGGCGACAGCATCCACAACTTCTGTGACGGGCTGATCATCGCTGCGGCCTTTCTGGCCGACACGAACCTGGGCATGGTCACGGCCGCCGCCATCATCCTGCACGAGATTCCGCAGGAGGTGGGCGACTACATCGTGCTGCTCAATGCCGGCTTTTCACGCCGCAAGGCGCTGTTCTACAACGCCTTGTCGGGCCTGGCCTCGGTGGTGGGCGGGGTGCTGGGCTACTTTCTGGTCGGGCCCTGGGAATCGATGTTCCCCTACCTGCTGGTGGCGGCGTCGAGCAGCTTTGTCTATGTCGCGGTGGCCGACCTGCTGCCGCAACTGCAGCGCCGCCTGCCCTGGCGTGAGAACCTGGCCCAGCTGGCCTGGATTGGCGGCGGGCTGGTCCTGGTGATGCTGGTCAGGGGCATGCAGCACTGAGCGGCCAAGGCTGCTGGCGCTCAGCGCACCACCAGCACCGGCAGCTGGCAGTGGGTCAGCACCTTGCTGGTTTCGCTGCCGATGAGCAGCGCGGCCATGCCGCGCCGGCCATGCGAGGCCATCACGATCAGGTCGCAGGACTTGGTCTTGGCCATGTCCAGAATCGCCTCCCAGGGGTGCAGGGCCTCGACGGTGGCACCCTCGCAGGCCACGCCAGCGGCCTTGGCAGCGTCCATCACCTGCTTGACCCGGGTTGCCGCGATGCGCTCTTGCGCGTCGTAGAACTCCTGCGGCGGCACCGGCTGCATCTCGGAAATGGCGCTGTAGGGGAAGGGTTCCTTCACGCTCAAGGTGACCAGCTTGGCGCCGGTGAGCTTGGCCAGGTCGATGGCGTTGCCAAGGGCCTTGGCGGTGATGTCCGAGCCGTCGGTGGGAATCAGAATGCGTTGGTACATGCTGTGCTCCAGGGCGTATTGACCAGACACGAGCGGTCCGGCACCGGTCCAGTGTGCACCCGTGGCATGTTGAGAACTTGATCGTCGTCAAGCCCCTGTCAGTGGCGGGGCGTTGCGCAACAGCAGCCTGGGTCTGATTTCAGATCGGCTTGGCCCCGCCGATCAGTTCGGCGTAGCTGAACATCGGCAGCGGCGGCGGCAGTTTCAAGCGCTCGGCCGCGGCCATGCTGACCTGGTAGGAAAAGCGCTTCAGCGTTTCGATCGGAATGGCCCTGGGCTCGATCTTGCCGACCAGGATCTGCTCGGCCTTGAAGCCGGTGAACTGGCCCACGTTGTAATAACGACTGACCAGCCCGGACAAGGCGCCGGCCTGCATCAGCTGCTCGGTCGAGGCAAAGGTGGGCAGGCCGATCTCCATCGCCGCCGGGATCACCACCTCCTGCGCCAGCGTGCCCAGAAAGCTGTCAGGCGACAGGTACAGCCATTGCGCCTTGGCTTCCTTGAGTTCACGCACCAGGTCGGCCGCACCTTCGGCGCTGGGCTGGCGGTTGGCATCCACGCGGAAAGTGCGCTCGACGGTGTCGAAGCCCTTCTCGCGGCCCAGCTTGCGTACCTGGTCCAGCACCACCACGGAGTTTTTCTCGGTCGGCGTGTACAGCACACCCAGGGTCTGGAACGGGCGGTAGGCCTGGATCGCCTGGATCTGCGCGGCCACCGACGCCACATGCACCACGCCGGTGACGTTGCGGTTGGACGAGGCGCGGTCGGCCACGATGTTGGCATGCACGGGCGCTGCCGCCAGCGTGAACACGACCGGAATGTCGGTGATGTGCTTGTTGCGGTTGATGGCGTTGTGGGGACCCACCACGCCCAGGGTGACCGAGGTGCCCCAGGTGTAGATCAGGTCGGGCCGGGTGGCGCGAATCTCGTCCAGAAAGGCCGGCATGCGGGTCGGGTCGCGGTTCAGGTCACGGTAGGTGATCTGCACCGGAATCTTGCGTGAGGCAAAGTACTCCTCGAAGCCCTTTTCCACGTCGGTCATGCCGCGGAAGGTGATGGCGTAGATGCGGAACGGCCGCTGGTTGGCGCGCACTGGCAGGGGTGCCAGCGTGCCGCCCTGGGCCAGGCTGGTACCTGCCACGCCATTGGCCAGGGTGCCGGCCAGGGTGCTGGTGAGCAGGCGCCGACGTGAGAATGTGGTGGTCATCGATGTTCTCCGGACTCAGGCAGCTGCCAGCGTCGGTTGACGGGCGCGTCGTGTGGTCATGACAAAGGCCAGGCCGCACAGCAGCACCACGCTGCCGATCAGCACAAAGCTGCTGCGGTAGCCAAAGTGCAAGACCAGCAGGCCGGCCACCATCGGCCCCAGGGCGTTGCCCAGGCGTTCGAGCAGGCGGTAGACGCCGTAGACGGTGTGCTCGCCCAGGCGGGCCACCTCGTCGGGGCAGCGTTCGGTCACCAGGGCGCTTTGCGCAGCAATCGACAAAGACTGACCCAGACCAAGCAGCAGCACGGCCATGAAGATCCAGAACACGTCCCCGCCGGCCAGCAGCAACAGCCCGCCCAGGCCCGAGACAATCAGACCGCCGCCCACCAGCCATTCCATGCGCTGGCGCGTGGTGGCCAGTGCGGCGGTCAGCGGGCCCATCACCACCATCATCACCGCATAGACCATCAGCACCCGGCCGGTCATGGCCTGGTTGCTGCCGATCGACAGCAGGTACAGCGGCACCAGATAGAACAACAAGCCGGTGAGCAGCATCTTGGCCGGCATGGCGGCCAGCGCGGTCACGGTCATGAAACGCGAGCTGACCAGCAGGCTGCCGATCTCGCGCAGCGTGGGTACCTTGGCCGGTGCCCGCTTGCTCACCGCGCCGACCACCTGACCTGGCAGCGACGACATGGCAAACAGCGAGCCCAGGGCCAGCGCGGCGGCGACCACGAAGGTCGGCCGGATGCCGGCGTTGTCGGCCAGGATGCCGCCGATGGACGGGCCGCAGACCGTGGCGACCATGATGGCGCCGATGAACAGCGCAAAACTGCGTGCCCGGTTGGTGGTGGTGGAGTGGTCCAGCACATAGCCCTGACCGGCGACGAAGACCATGGCATAACCCACCGCGCACAAGGAGCGCCAGATCATCAGGTCGAGCACGCTGCTGGCCATGGCCGTGGCCACGAAGCCCAGCGCAGCCAGGCCGGCGCCCACACGCATGGTGTGGCGGTGACCCACCCGTTCACTGTAGGCACCGATATAGGGCTGGCCGATGGCCACGATCAGCATGAACAGCGCAATCGGCAGACCCACCACCATCTGCGGCGCCAGCCAGGGAATGGGCACCAGCAGGCTGTTGACATAGGTCGGCAGGAACGAGCGGGTGAGCTCTTCAGACAGGATGAACATGAACAAGGGCGCGCGCACCTTGATCAGCTGGCTGTCGTCCACGCGCTGCGCGTCGCTCTGTTTGCCGAAGCCGAAGCGCTGGGCCAGCAATTGCAGTCCGGATTGTGCCGTGGCCAGTCCGGGTGGCCGTTCATGGGCCGGGCCCCGCTTGCCGGCCTCGACGTCGTGAGACAGGCTTGCGAATGCGGTGTTGACGCGCGCCAGCAGGCCTTCGAGCAAGCCCAGAACGGCGCCGAACTGGTGTTCGACCGGCCGCAATGGTGGCGTGCTGAAGTTGCCCACTGCACCGCGTTCGATCGTTTCACCCAGCACCTTGAGCGAGGCCTCCAACCGGGCGCCAGCCATGAAGTTCAGCAGTTCGAGGGTGAAGAACAGCGACACCACCAGCACCACCAGCACGTCGTACAGCATGTCCAGCACGATGCCGTCGATGAAGCGCACGTCCAGGCCGATGTGCAGCAGGCCCAGCGCGCCCTGGCTCGAGACGATGGGCAGCGAGACCATGAAATGGTTGCCCACCCGCACCGTGGGGCCAATGGTGTTGGGCTTGTCCATCAAGGCCAGCACGGGCGCCGTCTTGAAGTAGGCCTCGCCCCGGGCAATGGGCGTGTCCTTCTGCAGGCGCTGGTAGAGGATGTTGCCGGTGGCGTCGGTGATGGCCAGGTAGTTGACCTCGGGGATGTCTTCGATGACCTGGTCGAACTTCTGGTCAACGCCGTACAGGCCGCGGAAATCGATGCGGTTCTCGATCGCCTTGAGCACCAGCGAGCGCACCGACAGGCCCACCGTGGCCACCTTCTTCGACATCTCTGGTGTCAGCGCATGCTCGAACGCCTTGTGGGAGTAGTAGGCACTGGCCAGCAGTGCGGCCACCACCACCAGCATCACCACGCCGGCCAGGCGCAGGTAGATGTTGCGCAGGTAACTCTGGTTCATTTTCCATTCCCCCGGTCAAGGCTGGCGCGCAGGGCCAGCAGCTTGGTGTCGGCCGTTGTCACGGTCTCGAAAAAGCGTGCCAACGCGGTGCCGAACGGCCCTCGTCGTACCGCCTCGGGCAGCCGCGAGGGGTCGGGTGAGCGCAGTGCGGCTTCCACCGCCGCCACATCCTTGGTCAGGCGGCGCATCACGCCCAGAAGCGCCAGCGAGGCCAGCGCGGCGGCAATCACCCAGACCAGGAAGGCCGCTGTGGCCAGGTCACGCGCCACGGCGGCATGGGCGTCGCGCACCCTGTCGGCCGAGAACCGAACGGCCAGGTAGCCGATACGCAGTCCAAAGCTGTTCTTGATCGACACGCCGGCGGCAGATTCGCCGCCGTCCTCGACGAACCAGTCACCGTCGCCGGCATGCTTGGCTGCGCCCATCCAGGCCAGCGACACGGCACGCTCGGCGCGCAGCCGGTCGGTGCTGTACAGCGGCTGTCCATCGGTGTCGAAGACCTCGATGCTCAGGATCAGTTCGTCGGTGGCGCGTTCGCGCTCCATCGTCGACTGCAATGTGTTCAGGTCGTTGAGCTGGATGCCCAGTGCCAGCGAGGACTGGATCGAGCCGACGATCGAATTGCCGATCACGAGTAGCCGTTCCTTGACGATGCGGTCGGCCGTGCTGCGGTATTTGAAGTAGTTCAGCAGCCCGGCCATGCCCACGGCAAACAGGGTCACCAGCACGGCGACCAGGATCATTCGGGTTCGAGTCGATTCCATTGCACAAGCTCCATGGACCGACACCCGGAGATGGGCGGTCGGCAAGCAGGTTATCGGCAAGCCCCTGGCCAGCTTGAAGCGGGCTTTCGCGGCACTGCCGTCCATACAAAGTCACAGGCCTGCCAGCACGGGCCACCTCAAGTCCGCCCGCTCCGGCGTCGATACCCCTGGAGGGCTGACCAAGATCACGCCCCTCATGCCATGGCATGCGGCGTTGGCAGTTTGCCGACGTGCTGACCAACCGATCGACAGGGAACCCGTCCGAATGACCGCCAATTCAGAAGTCAAGGCCATGCAGGCCAGCCGACCCAGCCGATTGCGGGGCTGCTCCGGTCCTGTTCTGCTGGCCTGGCGCAGGTCGGGGGCCTGCGCATGAGGGCTGCATTGAAGGTGGTGCCCCGCGACGACGCAGCGGGCGACACGGTTCCGGGCGCCTTGTTCGATCTGAACTGGGAGCCGCCGGTGCTGGGCCGGCGCCGTGTGCTGTCGAGCTGGAATGAGTATGTGGCGATGGCCAGCCAGGTCGTGGGCCGCTTTCATGGCCAGTTCCGCATGGCGCACTTTGACTATGTGCACCCGACGCGCTTGCAGGCCGGCACGCCCAGGCGTCTGAAAAAGGACTACGCGGTCAATGTGGCCTACGCCGACTGGGGCCCGAAGGACGCGCCGGTGCTGATCTGTTGCGGCGGCGTGGCCAGCGTGGCCATGCGTTTCAACTACCTGGCATCGGACCTGTCCGACCAGTTCCGCATCATCAGCATGGACTGGGTCGGTCGCGGTCGCTCTGGTTGGTTGGCGGCAGAGGGCGACTACTCCCTGCGCACCTATGCCGAGCAGCTGCGCCAGATGATCAGCCACCTGGGCGGCAAGCCGGTCACCGTGCTGGGCTCGTCCATGGGCGGCAGCGCGGCGATCGAACTGATCTCGCGCCACCCCAGGCTGATCGACCGGCTGATCCTCAATGACGTGGGGCCGCATATTCCGGCCCGGCGCCGGCGTCGGCGTGCCGACACCCTGGCGCGGCACTATGTTTTCCGTGAGCCGTCTGAGATGCTGCGCAAGCTGGGTGCGTCACAGAAGAACGACGGGCCGGTGGCCGACGACATCCGCTTCAACCTGACCTTCCACCAGACCCGCTGGTCGGACGAGGAGGGCGGCCGGGTCTACCGCCACGATGTGCGCGCGCTGCAGTCCTACCGCCGCGATGCCCACAAGAGCCTGCTGCAGTGGCCGCAGTGGCAACAGGTGACCTGCCCCACGCTGCTGATCCACGGTTTGCAGTCGGACGCGCTGTTCGAGCCCACCATCCGCCGGATGTCGCGCGGCAAGCAGGTCACGCTGATGCGCCTGCCCGACACCGGTCATGCGCCGCTGCTGGCCGACCGCAACCAGATCTGGTTCATCCGCGACTGGCTGCTGGGCCAGGGCACGGCCGAGCGTGAGTGGAGCGTTCTGCACGCCCCCTTGCGCGAGCGCTACCCCGGCACCCCGTTGCACTTTGCACCGGCGCAGGCGCTGAAATGAGTGGCCAGCACAGCCGACAGACTGCAGTGCACGGCAGCACCGCCCAGCACGGCCCGCACCGGGTCAGTGACCGTGACCTGGACAGTGACCTGGCAGCGCAGCCCGCTGGCGCGTTACGCCCGCTGTACTTCGTTCGCCATGGTGCGTCCGAACCCAACCTGGCCGGGCTGCGCTGCGGTGGTGACCTCAACGTAGCCCTGACCGACCTGGGCCGCGAACAGGCGCTGGGCTCGGCACAGCGGCTGCAGGCCCAGGGCCTGCACATCGGCCTGGTTGTGAGCAGCGGCCTGCTGCGCACCGACGAGACCGCCCGCATCATTGCCCGCGGCCTGGGCGGCGTGCCGGTGATCACCGAGCCGGGCTTCAACGAGCGCCTGCTGGGTGAGTGGAATCTGTGTCCGCTGACCGAAACCGAGCCCTGGTTGACCATGGGCATGACGCCGCCTGGCGGCGAGGCGGCGCAGGTCTTCAGCACCCGCATCGAGGCCGCGCTGGAAGCCCTGCTGCCCCGGCTGGCCGAAGGTGTGCTGCTGGTGTCCAGCCGAGGGGTGGGCCGGGTGCTGGGTGAACTCACGGGACGACCGGGCCGCATGGTCCTCGCCAACGGTGAAGTGGCTCGGTTTGACGTCAACAGTTTTGCCGGCTTTCGGGCCATTGGCAGTGAACCATGTGGGAGCGAAGCATGAAAAATTCAGGTGGATGGCTGGAACGTTGGCGTTGGCAAGCGCTGGCCGGTGCAGCGGCCGCGGCGGCAGCGGTGGGGGTGGACCAGTTCGGCCTCGGCCTGGCTGCCGTGCCCTTCAGCCTGACGGCAAGCTTGGCCGCCGTGCTGCTGGTGGCCCTGGCACACCGCCCCGCGCGAAGGCGGGTCAGCGAGGCGGGTGAATCGATCAGCCCGTCCATGCCCATGCTCGTGCCCAGCGGCCATGATCTGACCCAGTTGCCGGTGATGCTCGCCACCTTCAATGCCGAGCGCCGCTGCACCTTGGCCAGCGAGCGCATGGCCGAATGGCTGGGCTGCAGCCGCGAACAGATCGAAGGCAGTTCGGTCGAGCAGATGCTGGGCCTGGACATCGGCGCACAACTGGCGCCGGCCATCGTCGAGGCCCTGGCCGGAGCGCGGGTCGAACGGCGAATGTCCTGTCAGCGACCCGGTCATGGCGAGCGCATGTTGCTGATCGTGGTGTCGCCGTTGCGAAACGAGGTTGGCACGGTCACCGGTTGGCACCTGGTGGCCCTGGACATCGACACCGAGCAGCAGGCTCTTGACAAGGCCCAGCGCTCCGAGCGCCGCATGCGGATCATCATGGACCAGATCCCGGTCACGGTGTCCTACATCGACGCCAGTGGCCACTACCGCTATGTCAATCGGGCCCAGCGCGAATGGTTGGGCAGGCCGGACGAAGAGATCGTCGACCACCCGGTGCGCGAGGTGGCCGGTGAGGCCGTGTGGACGGCCATCGAGCCGCAGATCAGCCGCGCGCTGGCGGGCGAGAACGTGCCGCTGGAACGCCAGCGCACCGATCGCCATGGCAACCAGGTCTGGCACTCCGGCCGGCATGTGCCCGACGTCAACCAGGAAGGTCTGGTGGTGGGCGTGTACACGGTGTTCTTCGACACCACGCAGCGTGCCGTGGCCGAACAGGCCCTGCGCAGCAGCGAGCAGGAATTGCGCCAGGCCAAAGAGGCCGCCGAACATGCCAGCAAGGCCAAGAGCGAGTTTCTGGCCAACATGAGCCATGAGATCCGCACGCCGATGAACGGCGTGCTGGGCCTGACCGAACTGTTGCTTGAAACGCAACTGGACGCCTACCAGCGGCCCTTCGTCGAGACTGTGCGCAGTTCGGGTGAATCGCTGCTGTCGATCATCAACGACATCCTTGACTTCTCCAAGATCGAGGCCGGCAAGCTCGAAACCGAGACCGTCGACTATGACCTGTACATGGCCGTGGAAGACGTGGTGCAGTTGCTGGCGCCAAGGGCCCATGCCAAGGGTCTGGAAATGGCCTGCCGCATCGACGAGCGTCTGCCCACCGGTCTGCGCGGCGACCCCTACCGCCTGCGCCAGGTGCTGACCAACCTGATCGGCAATGCGCTGAAGTTCACCGACAGTGGTGAGGTCGTGGTCGATGTGCGCCTGGACGGCAGCGAGCACATGCGCCTGTCGGTGCGCGACACCGGCATCGGTATTTCCCGGGGCACCACCGAGCGCTTGTTCACGCCCTTTGTGCAGGCCGACGGCTCCACTACGCGGCGCTTTGGCGGCACCGGCCTGGGCCTGGCCATCAGCCGTCATCTGGTCGAACTGATGGGCGGCCAGATTGGGGTGGACAGCGTGGAGGGCGAGGGCTCGACTTTCTGGTTCACGCTGCCGGTGCGCGAGGCGGGCGTGCTGCCACCGGTGCAAAACCTGAGCTCGCTGGCCGGGCGCCATGTTCTGGTGGTTGACGACAATGCCACCAACCGCGAGATCCTGACCCACCACGCGGCCTCAGGTGGCATGCGTTGCGACCATGCTGCCGACGGCTTGTCGGCGCTGGAGCGCATGCGTTCGGCCTACCGCCAGGGCGACCCCTATGACCTGGCCATGCTGGACATGAAGATGCCCGGCATGGACGGGCTGATGCTGGCCGCGGCCGTGCGGGCCGACCCCGATCTGAGCGGACTGCGGCTGGTGATGGTGACCTCGCTGCATTCCAAGGACGAGATGCAGCGGGCTCGCGAGGCGGGTGTGTGCGCCTACCTGTCCAAGCCGGTGCGCCGGCATGAGTTGTACCGCGCCCTGGCCATGGCCGTGGGCGACGAGCTGGCCTCGGGCCAGTCCTTGCAGTCGGATTCGGCCATGCTGAAGATTCGCGGCCGGGTGCTGATGGCCGAGGACAACGGTGTCAACCAGGTCGTCGCACGCAACATGCTGCGCACGCTGGGCTGCGAGTTCGACATGGTGCCCAATGGCCTGGAGGCCTTGCAGGCGATCAAACGCGGTGGCTACGACATCGTGCTGATGGACTGCCAGATGCCGGTGATGGACGGCTACGAGGCCACGCGAGCGATCCGGGCCTGGGAAGCTGATCAGGGCAAGGGCCAGCGCATTCCCATCGTGGCGCTGACGGCCAACGCCCTGGTCGGCGACGCAGAGACCTGCCTGGCCTCGGGCATGGACCACCACTTGGCCAAACCCTATTCACGCAAGCAACTGGGCATGGCCATGGCGCATTGGCTGCCACCCCATCTGGTCGAGCGATCGGTCGGTCGCCAGGAAGCTTCCCTGGTCACAGCGCAGCGCCAGCCTGCGACCGAAGCCGCGTTGAGTCTGGACAAGGCCGCGCTGGACAATATCCGCGCGCTGGATGAAGGCGATGACTGCTCGGTGCTGGACGAGGTGATCGGCATGTTCCTGGAAGAAGCGCCGCAGTTGCTGGCGCAGATGCAGGCCGCGCTGGCCTCGACCGACCCCGCCGAGCTGGCCCGCCAGGCCCATGCGCTGAAGTCGTCCAGCTTCAACGTCGGTGCCAAGCCGCTGGGTGAGTTGTGCCGGCAGATTGAACGCCAGGGCAAGGCCGGCGAACTGCCAGGACTGGCCGCACTGGTGAGCTCGGCGCTGCAGACCTACCAGACCATCAGGCCATTGCTGCTGGCCGAGATGGGGCAGCCCGCATGAGCTCACCCAACCGCGTGCTGGTGGTCGACGACGATACCGGCGGCCGCCGCCTGACCCGTGCGACCCTGAAGAAGGCTGGCTTCGAGGTCATCGAGGCTGCCGACGGCCAGCAGGCGGTGGACGCGTTTCGCGCCCAGCTGCCCGACCTGGTGCTGATGGACGTGAGCATGCCGGTGATGGACGGCTTTACCGCCTGCGCCGAGCTGCGCCGCATCCCCGGCGCACAAAGGGTGCCGGTGGTGATGATGACCGGGCTGGACGACGTGGAGTCGATCGAGCGAGCCTTCGAGGTCGGCGCGTCCGACTTCATCACCAAGCCGATCAACTGGACCATCCTGGCCCACCGCGTGCGCTACATGCTGCGCGCCAGCACGGCCATCAACGAGCTCAAGCAGAACCAAAGGCGGCTGTCCAACGCTCAACGCATCGGTGAGATGGGCGACTGGGAATGGGACGTGCGCCTGGCCACGGTGCTGGCCTCGGAACAGGCGCTGCGCATCTTCAGCCATGAGCACAGCACGCTGCAGCAATGCACCGAGCAGTTTCTGTCCACCGTACACCCAGACGACCTGGTGCGTGTGCGCGGCGCCTGCGAGCATGCCATTGCCCGTGGTGACGGCTTTGCCATCGACCACCGCATCGTCGCCGCCGACGGCGGCGTGCGCCATGTGCGCCAGCAGGTCGAGGTGATCGATCGCGACGAGACCGGACAGGTTTTGCGCCTGGCCGGTGCGGTGCACGACATCACCCGGCGCAAGGCCGACGAGGAGCAGATCCGGCACCTGGCCTACTACGACCCGCTGACCGGCCTGCCCAACCGCCTGCTGTTCACCGAGCAACTGCAGCATGCACTGGCCCACGCCGAGCGCAGCACCTTGCAGGTGGCCATCATGTTCATCGACCTGGACCACTTCAAGCGCGTCAACGACACCCTGGGCCACGGTGCCGGAGACGAACTGCTTCGCGTGGTCAGCGCCCGACTGGCCGCGACGCTGCGTGGCCACGATGTGGTGGGCCGGGCCGAGCCGGCGATCGACGGCAACTCGATCGCCCGCCTGGGTGGCGACGAATTCATCGTCATGCTCAATGGCGTGCAGCGCCCGGCCGACGCCGCCAGCGCAGCGCGCCGCCTGGTCGCCGCGCTGTCCGAGCCGATCACCGTGCAGGGCACCGAGATCTTTGTTGGCAGCAGTGTGGGCATTGCGATGTTCCCCGATGACGGCGCCGACATCGACACTCTCCTGATGAATGCCGACACCGCGATGTACCGCGCCAAGGAGGCCGGCCGAGGCGGCTTCCAGTTCTACGACCGGTCGATGAACGCCCGCGCCCGCGACCGGCTGATGATGGAGTCCCAACTGCGCCGCGCGCTGGACCGGGGTGAGTTCGTGCTGCACTACCAGCCGCGTGCCGACGTGGCGAGCGGGCGCATCGTCGGCGCCGAGGCCTTGATCCGCTGGCGCCACCCCGAGCGTGGCCTGGTCCAGCCGCAGGAATTCATCCCGCTGGTGGAAGACTCGGGCCTGGTCATCCCGATCGGCGAGTGGGCCATCGGCGAGACCTGCCGCCAACTTGCCGCCTGGCAGGCTGCGGGCATGCATGTGGTGCCAGTGGCGGTGAACCTGGCGTCGACCCATCTGCGCGAGCGTGGCCTGCCCGAACTGGTGGCCCAGGCCATTGCCCGGCATGGTCTGCGCGCGCGGCTGCTTGAAATCGAGGTCACCGAATCGATCTTGCTGGCCGAGCCCGAGCTGAGTCTGGAGATCGCGATGAAGCTCGACGAGATGGGCGTGCGCCTGTCGATCGACGACTTCGGCACCGGCTACTCGTCGCTGAGCTACCTCAAGCGCCTGCCCATCCACGCGCTGAAGATCGACCGTTCCTTCGTCCGCGACCTGGCCAGCGACCCCGACGACGCCGCCATCATCACCGCCATCATCGCCATGGCCCACAGCCTGAAACTCAAGGTGGTGGCCGAAGGCGTTGAGACCGAGGCCCAGCTGGCATTCCTGAATGCGCGCCAATGCGACGAGTACCAGGGCTTTTTGCTGCGCCGGCCGATGACGCCCGACGACTTCGCCGAACTGCTTCAGGCCAAGCGCCCGGTGTGGACCCCATCCCTGGCCGCCTGATGGCGGTGAGTCACCGCCGCCGCTTGCGCAAGGCTTGCGCTCACCTGAAAATATGGTTTATACTCCGCCCTTCGCTGAAAGGCGAACAGCTGTAGAGCTGAGGTTAAAAAAACTGAAGCTTGGAGTGGTAGTTCAGTTGGTTAGAATACCGGCCTGTCACGCCGGGGGTCGCGGGTTCGAGTCCCGTCCACTCCGCCAACAATCATGCGGTTCGCCGCGAGAATGCCCACTGAAAAGTGGGCATTTCTTATTCCAAACTGCCAAACTGGAATTCGTTGGAACGGCCAACTGCCGTGTTGCAGGACCGTCCGGACTGACGGACCTTCCTGGGCGCATCGCAGCCGGGTCTGGCTGATGGCGCCGTCTTGGCCGGATGAACTGGGTGTGTCGAGGGCTGCCAGCCACGCTGGATCACCGATCAGACTGGGCACGCGG
>JANOWE010000294.1:0-7513 GCA_031417735.1 Betaproteobacteria bacterium | reverse complement strand
CGTGGCCGGCGCTCGTCGCGGAACTTGGTCTGGATGTGGAAGAAGTTCTTCGGCAGCTGCTTGTAGCTGCGCAGCTCTTGCCGGGCGATGTCGGTCACCACCTCTTCGCTGGTGGGCTGGATGATGAAGTCGCGGTCATGGCGATCCTTCACACGCAGCAGCTCGGGCCCCATCTTCTCGAAGCGGCCGGTCTCGCGCCACAGCTCGGCCGGTTGCACCACCGGCATCAGCAGTTCCACCGCACCGGCGCGCACCATCTCTTCGCGGATGATGGCTTCGACCTTGCGGATCACCCGCAGGCCCATGGGCATGTAGCTGTAGATGCCCGCGCCCAACCGCTTGATCATGCCGGCGCGCATCATCAGCTGGTGGCTCACCACTTCGGCGTCGGCGGGGGCTTCTTTCTGGGTCGAGATGAAGAACTGGGAGGCTTTCATGGGCGGCGATTTTCAGCGCAGTGGCGCGCTGTGCCTCGTCGAGCCCTGCCCCGCGCTGGCGGCAGCCCCGTTGGCGATGCCCATGCGGGTAATCGCGGGCTGACCGGCTGCACAGCGCTGGTGCAATAATGAAATCAATACAGATATCGGGGTTTGATTATGCTCGACCGGGAGGGCTTCAGGCCCAACGTCGGCATCATCCTGCTCAACTCGCGCAACCATGTGTTCTGGGGCAAACGACTGCGCACGCATTCGTGGCAGTTTCCTCAGGGCGGCATCAAGTACGGTGAGTCACCTGAGCAGGCCATGTTCCGCGAGTTGCAGGAAGAAGTGGGCTTGCGGGAAGAACATGTACGCATCCTCGCGCGAACGCGTGATTGGCTGCGCTATGAAGTGCCCGACCACTTCATCCGCAAAGACGCGCGCGGCCACTACAAGGGCCAGAAGCAGATCTGGTTTCTGCTGCAGTTGATGGGCCGCGACAGCGACCTCGACCTGCGCGCCACCGACCACCCCGAATTCGACGCCTGGCGCTGGAACGACTACTGGGTGCCGCTGGACCTGGTGATCGAGTTCAAGCGCGGCGTCTACCAGATGGCGCTGACCGAACTGGCGCGTTACCTGCCGCGCGTGAACCACCACAACCGCTACCTGCGCTCGGGCATGCGGCCGCGCTACCACGACCATGAGGGCGCCGGCGGCGGGGTCGATGGCGAGGCGCCACATGCCGGCCACGACCCGTCTGACAGCGACATGGGTCCCTTGTCGGCGTTCACCGGCCATGGCGACACCGAGCCCGGCCAGGGCGGCGGCGACCCGCCCACGCGCTGAGCCTCAGGCGGGCGCCTCGCCCCAGGGCAGCATCAGCGCCAGCAGCAGCAACTGCTGAAATTCGGGCTCGAAGCGGTCGATGATGGCCTGCGGGTCGGGGCACAGATTCTCGTCGGTGATCAGGCCGAACTGAACGCCACCGCCATAGCTCAGGATGCTCAGGCCCACGCCCACGTCGCCCGAGGCCGGCACCCAGAACATGGTCTGGCGCAAGGTGGACCCGCAAAACTTCAGCGCCGTGGCCGGGCCGGGCACATTGGTCATCACTGCCGTGGTCTTCTTCGCAAACAGGCCCAGCAGCGCGTCCTGCACCGGCTTGATGAACAGCCCCGCGATGGACAGCACGCCAAAGGCCAGCAGCGGCTGGTAGCTGCCCTTCAACTCGTTCATGCGGGCGCGCACCGCGTACACCCGCTCGATCGGGTTGGCGATGCCTATGGGCAGCAGCAGCGGCGCCAGACCAAAGCGGTTGCCCAATTGCCAGGCCTGGTCCAGCGGGCGCAAGTTGACCGGCACCATGGCGCGGATCTCTTGCCCGATGGTGGCCTCACCCTGGTCACGCAGCCAGCCACCAATGGCGCCCGAGGCGCATGACAGCAGCACGTCGTTGATCGAGCAGTTCAGGCTGCGGCCGATGACCTTCACCGCGTCCAGCGGCATCGGCTCGCTCCAGGCCACGCGCTTGCGGCCCACCGGCTTGCCCTTCAGCCGCGTGGGCGAGTCGTCGGGCATCAGCGCCATGGCCGCCACATCGCTGAGCACCCGCAGCCCGCTCTTGGCCAGGTCCATCGAGCCCTGCACCGGCTGCCGGGATTGGGCCAACATGTCCATCGACCTGGCCACGCCGCTGCCGGTCATGCCCAGCGCCTTCACGGCCACCTCGGTCAGCGGTTTGAGAATGGCGTCGCTGAGCCAATCACCACCATCGTCATCAGCCGCAACGGCCTTGCGCCGGCGCCTGGGCGGGTCGCCGCCGCCGTCGGTGATGGACATCATCACCGAGATGAGTGCAATGCCGTCGCCAATGCAGTGGTGCACGCGGGCGATGATGGCGCAGCCGCCTTCGTAGTTCTCGACCAGATGAAATTGCCACAGCGGCCGCGAAGGGTCCAGTGCTGTCGCCGCCAATTCACCACAGCGCTGCTGCAGCGCCGCGCGCTCACTCTGGCCACGGCGGCGCTTGATCGGCTCGATCACCACATGGCGCTTGATGTCCAGGCGCCTATCGTCGACCCACAATGCGCCCAACGCGTCGTGCACCGCCTTCTGGCGGAAGCGCTCGTACTTCAGCAGCTTGTCGGTGATGCGTTCGCGCAGGGCCTCGATGCTGATCGCGGGGCTGAGCAGCCAGACGCCGACGATCATCATCAGGTTGACCTCGTTGTCCATGCGCAGCCAGGCCGTGTCGACCCGGGACATGCGGCTGGATGCGGCAACGGTCACTAGCGTCTCCTTGGCGGTTGGGCGGGCTGCTGCGCCTGGGTTCGCGCAGGCATGCTGGGTAACATGGCGCGATCGAGATCCATTCTCACCCACCGGAGAGCCGCACCATGTCCGACCTCAAGTCCCAATTTGAAGCCGCCGTTGCCGGCAGCAAGCAGTTGCCCGAGAAGCCCGACAACATGACCCTGCTGAAGATCTATGCGCTTTACAAACAGGCCAGCGGCGGTGACGCGGATGGCAGGCGCCCCGGCTTCGCCGACATGGTCGGCCGCGCCAAATGGGACGCCTGGAATGAGCTGAAGGGCCAGTCCAGCGACGAAGCCATGCAGGGCTACATCGACCTGATCGAATCGCTGAAATAGGCCCGCCAAAGGCGGCCTGGCCGCCTCTGCGCCAGTACTTCAGCCGCGGGTGCCTTTTTTGGCTGCGGCCTTGGCCGCTGGCTTGATCGAAGCCTTGGCTGACGGCCTGGCCGCACTGGCGTCACCCAGCAGTTTGTCGAGGTTTTTCTCGATCTCGCCTTCGATGGACTTGGAGAACGCACCGAGCAGAAAGCCCAGCTTGGCCTGCAGGTCAAAGTGGTCGGCGGCCACCACCAGTTGGCCCTGGCAGCCGCTGCGGCTGAACTCCACCGTGTCGCTGGTCTCGCCTTCGATCACGGTGCATTCCATGTCGAATTTTTTCTCCACCTCTTCGGCCCAGGCCCAGGCCAGCTTGCGGGCCTTGGCCAGGCCCAGGGCATGGTCGCGGTGGATCTTGATGTCGGCCATGGATCGCCTGCTTTCGTTGGGGTGAATCTCAGGGCGGCAGCACCACGTCGGGCGCCAGGGCCTGCAGTGTGGCGTGGCGTTCAGCCTTGGGCAAGCCGGCCAGGCGTTTGACCTCGGCGTGCAAGCGCGCGAAGTCGCTGCCCTGCTGTTCAAACAAGCGCTCGAAGGCCGGTACCAGCGCGTCATAGGCCGCCTGCAGCGCCAGCGTGGCGTTGTTGGCATTGGCGACCCAGTCGTCATAGCCGGTGAAGCCGGCCCAGGGCCCGTCCTTGGCCGCCGTCCAGGCTGCATGCTCGGCGCGCATCTGCGCCAGCAACTCAGCCTTGCGTCCGCGCTTGGCGGCATCCGGCAGGTCACTGGCGTACAGCGTGGCCAGTGCCTGGCGGGTGGCCAGGGTCAGCGCCTTGAACTGCGTGCGGCGCTGCGCTGCCAGCGGGTCGTCGGCAGGCCGGCCGCTGCGCGCCAGCCAGCGCGCCAGGCCCAGGCGTTCCACCGCCGTGGCGTAGGACTCGTTGAACAAGGTGTCGTCGCTGGCATAGGCCACCTGGTGCGCCAGTTCATGAAACAGCAACCGCGCCAGGCCGTTCTCGGGCCCGCGCACAAAGGTGTTGAGCAGCGGGTCGCCACCCATCCAGTTGGTCCAGCCCAGCGTGGAATAGGCCGGCGCGCCGTAGACGCTGACCTCCAAGCCCTGGGCGCGCAAGCTGTCAGCCAGGCGGTCGGCTTCGGCGCGGTCGAAGTAGCCGCGATAGCCCACGCAGCCCAGCAGCGGAAAGCACCAGGTCTTGAGCTTGAGCGAAAGCTCGGGCGTGGCCACCATGTTCCAAACCGCCGCCGGCCGGCCCAGGTCGGCATAGCGCTGGTAGCTGGCGTTGTCGGGCAGGCCCAGGTCGCTGACGGCAAAGCGGCGCAGTTGCTGCGCCAGCCGAAGCCGCTCACGCAGCGCGTTGGGCGTGGCGCGGTCGGCCAGCCAGTCGTCGACCGACCGGGCGCTGCGGACCATGGCCAGATGCCCGCCAACCGACTGGGCGTAATAGGCCAGCGAGGATTCTTCAGCCCTGGTGCTGGCGCAGCCGCTGGCCGCCAGCAGCGCAGCCAGCGCCGCCCAAGGAGTCAGCCACTGCCACATCAGCCCGTCGCCACTTCCACCAGGCAATCGTAGAAGGTGGGGCCGCGGCCGATGTCGGTCAACCGCTGGCTGGTCAGCTCGTTCACATTGCTGCCGTCCACGCCCAGTTTTCGCCACCACACGCCCAGGCCGTTGACTACGCCGGGCCGGGCGCGCGCATTGATCGCGGCCTTGCAGCGGTAGCTGCCCCGGTCGTTGAACACCCGCACCATCTGGCCGTCGGCAATGCCACGCGTGGCGGCGTCGTCGGCATGCAGTTCCAGCAGCGGTTCGCCTTCGATGCTGCGCAGGCTTTTCACGTTGACGAAGCTGGAGTTCAGAAAATGCCGCGCCGGCGGCGAAATCATCGCCAGCGGGTAGCGCGCGGCCAACTCTGGCGCCGAATGCCGGCTCTCGTGCGGCGGCACAAAGCGCGGCAGGCCCAGGCCGGGCACCGCCACCTGCGCCTTGCCATTGGCTGTCAAGAAGCCACCCTCGGCAAACGGCAGCTCAGGCAGCGGCAGCTTGATCCAGCCTTGGACCTGCATCTGCTCGAAGTCCAGCGCCGGCATGGCCTGGCGGGCCATCTGCTCGTCGGACTCGGTGAAGCAGGGCTCCGTGAAGCCCATCCTGGCTGCCAACAGCCGAAAGATCTCGCTGTTGGGTTTGGCCTGCCCCACCGGCGCCACCGCCGGCTGGTTGAGCAGGGCGTAGGTGTGACCGTAGCTCAGGTGGATGTCCAGGTGTTCGAGCTGAGTCGTGGCCGGCAGCACATAGTCGGCATGGTCGGCGGTGTCGGTCAGAAAGTGCTCCAGCACCACGGTGAACAGGTCCTCCCGCGCGAAACCGGCCACCACCTTGGGCGACTCCGGCGCCACCGCCACCGGGTTGCTGTTGTAGACCACGATCGCCTCGATCTGCGGGCCGAATTCGGTCGACGCCGGGCGCAGCAGATCGTCGCCGATGGTGCTCATGTTGATGGTGCGAGGCCGCTGGCCGGCCAGCAGATCGGGCCGCTGCAGCGCCGCACTGTCGATGAACTTCCTGAACCAGCCTGACGACGACAACAACAAGCCGCCGCCCTGCTGCCGCCAGGCGCCGGTGATGCAGGGCAGCAGCGCGATCAGCCGCGTGGCATTGCCGCCGCCATGGGTGCGCTGCATGCCGTAGTTCAGCCGGATCGCGGCCGGCCGGGTCGTGGCGTAGGCCCGTGCCAGGTCGCGCACCTGCTGCGCGCTCAGCCCGCAGACCTCGGCCGTGCGCTCGGCTGTCCAGACCATGGCCTGTTCGCGCAGCGGCTCGAAGCCGTCGACATGGGCGGCCAGGTAGTCTTCGTCGACCCAGCCGCCGACGATGATCTCGCGCATCAGCCCCAGCGCCAGCGCGCCGTCGGTGCCGGGGATCAGCGCCAGCTGTTCATGGCATTTTTCGGCCGTCTCGGTGCGACGCGGGTCGATGCAGATCAGCCGCGCGCCGGCGCGCTTGGCCTGCTGGGCAAAGGTCCAGAAATGCAGGTTCGAGGCGATGGAGTTGCTGCCCCAGATCAGGATCAGCTTCGCATCGGCAAAGTGCTCCAGGTGCATGCCGATCTTGCCGCCATAGGTGGCGGCCAGCGCGTCACCGCCGGCCTGCGAGCAGATGGTGCGGTCCAGCAGCGACGCGCCCAGCTTGTGAAAAAACCGCGCCGCCATGCCGTCGCCCTGCACCAGGCCCATGGTGCCGGCGTAGCTGTAGGGCTGGATGGCCTGCGGGTTGCGGGCGGCGATGGCCTTCAGGCGCATGGCAATGTCGTCCAGCGCTTCGTCCCAGCCCACCGGTTCGAACCGGCCCGCGCCCTTGGGGCCGATACGTTTGAGCGGCGTCAGCACCCGCTCGGGGTGGTAGCTGCGCTCGGCATAGCGCGAGACCTTGGTGCACAGCGCGCCGTGGGTGGGCGGGTGGTCGGGGTCGCCCGCTACCTTGACCACCCGGCCGCCCTGCACGGTGATCTTCAGCGCGCAGGTGTCGGGGCAGTCATGCGGGCAGGCGCCGCGCACGGTGTGGGGTGCATCGGCGGTGTTGGCATCGAAGGCGGCGGCGGTGATGGGCAGTACGGCGTTCATGCTGGAACTATTGCACAAGGCCGGCCACGACGGCGAACTGCGCAATGGCGCCGATCCGGTCGTGGTTTTCGCCAGGGCGGCGCCGCCGGTGGCCGCGTAGACTGGTCAGCCCATCGCCGACAGCACCCAAAGGGGGCCCACCATGCGCCTGATCGAATCAATTCTCGAAGACGCCGCCGCCATCACCGCGATGCGCCGCGACATCCATGCCCACCCCGAGCTGTGCTTCAAGGAAGAGCGCACCTCCGACGTCATCGCCAAGGCGCTGACCGACTGGGGCATCCCGGTCATCCGGGGCCTGGGCACCACCGGCGTGGTGGGCGTGGTCAAGAACGGCAGCAGCCCCCGGGCCGTGGGCCTGCGCGCCGACATCGACGCGCTGCCGATGACCGAGCGCAACCAGTTTGCCCATGCCAGCAAGCACCCCGGCAAGATGCACGCCTGCGGCCACGACGGCCACACCGCCATGCTGCTGGCCGCGGCCAAACACCTGTCCCGCCACCGCAACTTCGACGGCACGGTCTACCTGGTGTTCCAGCCGGCCGAAGAGGGCGGCGGCGGCGCGCGCGAAATGATCAAGGACGGTTTGTTCGAGCAATGCCCGATGGAGGCCATGTTTGGCGCCCACAACTGGCCGGGCATGGCGGTGGGGCAGTTCGCGCTGAAGGCCGGGCCCTGCTATGCGTCGAGCAACGAGTTCGTCATCACCCTCAAGGGCAAGGGCGCGCATGCGGCCATGCCGCATTTGGGCGTCGACCCGGTGCCCGCCGCCTGCGCCATGGTGCAGGGCTTCCAGACCATCATCAGCCGCAACAAGCGGCC
>JANOWE010000293.1:0-13438 GCA_031417735.1 Betaproteobacteria bacterium | reverse complement strand
GGCGGGTGCGCACCACTGCGGCTCGGTGGTGATGGCCTGAACCAGTTCAGCGCGCAAGCTGGTCAGCGCCGCCCGGGCCGACGCGGCCGCGCTTGACGGCGCGTGGCCTGGCGCCTTGGCTGGCAAATTTTTCAGCGTGTTGGCGCGACCTGCGTGGCCACCGGCCGCCGGGGTGCCCTGGACGGCCAGGACCGACGACAGCGCAATGTCGTCCGTCCAAGCCAGCCAATGGCCCAGCTTGTCGGCGCCGCTGGGCCGGGCCAGGCCCGGACTGGCCAGGCCCAGGCTGGCCAGCAGACGAACCAGCCCGGTGCTGTTGATGCCGGTGTGCGGCGACCCGGCCTTGATACCCACCATCGAAGCAGACGAAAAGCGCGGATTCTACGGTGAGACCCTGCGCCCGGCCGAGGGCCGGGGCGCAGGGTCGGGTCAGGCCGGGCTCAGGCGCTGCGCTTGCGGGTCCAGGCCAGGCCGAACAAGGCCAGCGCCACCAGCGCCAGACCGTCTGGTTCGGGCAGCGTCGCCAGGTTCAGATTGTCCAGGCTGAAGTCGCCCGTGGCACTGAAGCGCAAATCGATCAAATTGGTCCAGTTCAGCATTTGCGCCATCAGTCCGGTGCCCATCTGATCGACCATGAAGCTGGCCATCAGCTGGCTGTTGTCGGCCAGGATGCCGAGCACGTCGATCTGCTGCGCCCAGGCCTGCACACCGCCACCGCCTGGGTCCAGCGCGGCCAGGTTGCCGCCGCCCAGCTCAAAACCGCTGATGCTGAACCGGCCGCCGGGCCCGGTGGATCGGAGCGAGAAGCCGGCGTTGTTGGCTGCGTACAGCGTGGCGCTGCCGTTGCTGGCGTAGGCACCGGTCAGGTCGGCGGCGAACAGTGTGCTGGGGGCGTCGGTGATCTGGGTGAAGACGAACTCCTGCGCGCTGAACATGTCGCCAGCCGACAGCGTGGCGCCCTGCTCGGCGACGGGGTCAAACGTGACCACGCCGGCTTGCACGGCGCCGCACAGCAGGCCGGTGGCCAGCAGCAAGGTGCGCGGGACAAATGTTTTTCTCATGGGATTCTCCTGTCTTGGATGGCTTGACCGCCGTTCATGGCGCGCCCGGAATCGGGGTGTTCAGGTACGGGAAGCCAGGCAGCAGCGGCACCACCGCCTGGTCGACCGCGTCATGCAGCTTGTACGCGGTGGTGCCCAGGGGCACCGCGCCGGGGTTGCAGGCCGCGCCGAAGCCCAGCGCGTTGGCATTGCCGTTGGCCATGCACAGGCCGCCCATCACCGCCATCAGCGAGATGTCGACCACATCGTCCTTGGGTCGGCGGCCGTTGGGGTAACCGGCCAGTTCCACGCCCGGCTGGCCCAGGTTTTGCGGCCCGCCTACCCGCACGATCTCGCCGACGATGCCCAGCCGGTTCTGCGATGCGAAGGCCACCGGCGGGATGGCGGTGTTCAGGCGCAGCATTTCAGATGGCACCACGCCGGCAGGCTGGTTCAGGCCCGCAATGCCGGTGAGAAAGGTGGTGACCAGGTCCAGCCGGGGCAGGTTGGTCGGCGCGATGCCGGGCAGGCCCAGCGCAATTTCCAGCAGCGCAGGCAGGGTCGGGTTCGTCACATAAGTGGCGAACTGGCCGTCGGCTGTGGGCACCGAGCCGTTGAAGCGGTCCTTGTCGGGCAGGCCGATCACCACCTCGTTGACCAGGGGCATGCCCAGGCGCGAGACCTGGACCCAGCCGCCGCCCACGTTCTCGGTCGTCTGGTGGCCCTTGGGCGGCGCGGCGTTGAGCAGCCGGCTCTGGCGCAGGCTGGCCGTGGTCCAGGCGCCGATGACGGGCTCGCTGCCCTGGGTCAGGCAGCTCTTGTGCACTTCCAGTGCCAGCGTGGTCACGTTCTTGTCGCCGATGGTGTTGGGCGCAGCGTTGATCAGCGACGGGTCGGTGATCACGCTCACCGGGGCATTGACCAGGTCGAAGATCGTGCCCAGGTTGACCGCGAACGGATCCTGCCGCTGACCGACGAAGACCTTGGCCGGCATCGCGCAGCCGGGGATGTTGACGCTGTAGATGTGCTGCGCGGCATAGGCCGGGTAGTTGGGGATCGTCTTTGAGCCGATGTTGTCCACCGGCTTGTCGAACACGCTGGCGCCACCGTTGGCGTTGGTGACCACCGACACCGTGCCGCTGCGCCGGTCGCCGCGCACCAGGCTGAGCGTGAATTTCTCGTTGACGTTCAGCGCCGCCGCATTGGGCGATGAGACTGAGCCGGCCTGCGTCAGCGGGATGGCCACGTTCTGGTTGCCGATGGGCAGGGTGATGGCCTTGAAGACGTTCTGGAACTTGAATTGGAAGCTCAGGTCTTCCTTCGCGTCGCCGTTGTTGTCGACATGGATCTCGTACAACGCGTTCGGGTCCAGCTTGAAGTAGTTGGGCCCACCGTAGGCGTCCTGCAGCGGCTGGTAGTTGGCGACCAGGGTCACGTAGCCGCTGTTCAGCCGGCCGGCCTCGTAGCTCATGAACATGTACAGGTCGGTGCCATCAACCTTGGGCACGGTGCTGATGAACGGCGCCTCGCGGTGGCTGGAGGCTTGTGCGCCAGGGGCAAACAGGCTGGCCAAGGCGGCACAGGCCAGGGTCATGGTGGACAGCGCAAGGGCGCGCGGCGGGCGGTGCAGGCTCATCTCGGATCTCCTCGGAAGCAGGCCGTTCTGGTGGCGCGGCGTGGCAGCAGATGGCGCCCGGCCCCAGTGGCCCGGCGGCCCCTCGCGCGCAGCGGGGGGCCCAGGCTCCTACGCAGCCGCGTCGGCCTGGATGCGGCCGATGCAGCGGCCAGGACCCCTCAAACAGGGGGGTGCGAGACGGTGTGCGAGACGGTGACGCCGGGGCCGCAGCGCAGGGCCGTGCTGCTCAGCCGTTCAGCAGCTTGGCTTCGGCCAGCGACAGCGGCTCGGGCAGGCCCGACAACACCAGCGTGTCGCCGGCGGCGGGCACCAGGGCGTCGTCGCCGTCGACCACCCGGCCGCTGACCTGGCGCACCGACACCACCTGCACACCAAGGACATGCAGGGCGTGGTGGCCCAAGGGCTTGCCCAGACAGGCAGCCGCTGCGGGCAGGGTGATGCTGGCCAGCCGGGCCTGCTTGAGTTCTTCCACCGTGTCGTCGTCGGCACCGTGGAAGTAGCCGCGCAGCAGGTGGTAGCGCTTGTCACGTGCGGCGCTGGTGACATGGATCACCCGCCGCATCGGCACGCCCACCAGCACCAGGGCCTGGGCGGCAAGCATCAGCGAGCCCTCGATCGCCTCGGGCACGACCTCGGTGGCGCCGGCCGCGCGCAGCTTTTCCAGGTCGACATCGTCGATGGTGCGCACGATCACCGGCACCGTGGGCGCATGGCCGCGCACCAGCGACAGGATGCGCAGCGCCGACGGCGTGTCGTGGTAGCTGATGACCACCGCGCTGGCCCTGGCCAGGCCGGCGGCCATCAGGCTGGGCAGGCGGGCGGCGTCACCAAAGACCACGCTCTGGCCGGCGGCGGCGGCCTGGCGCACGCGGTCGGGGTCCAGGTCGAGCGCCATGTACGGAATGTTCTCCTGCTGCAGCATGCGCGCCAGGTTCTGCCCGCTGCGGCCGTAGCCGGCGATGATCACATGGGCCTCGGTCTTGATCGCCTTCTTGGCAATCGAGGTCAGCTGCACCGACTGCATCATCCATTCATTGGCCGACAGCTTCATCACGATGCGGTTGCTGTACAGGATGAGAAAGGGCGTGGCCAGCATCGAGATCACCATGCTGGCCAGCACCGGGCTCATCCAGTCGCCCGCCACCAGGCCACGCTCGGCGCCCAGGGTCAGCAGCACAAAACCAAACTCGCCAGCCTGGGCGAGGTAGATCGCGGTGCGGATAGCCACCCCCGGCGTGGCGCGGAACATCAAGGCCAGGCCAGCCACCATGCCGGCCTTGACCAGCACCGGAAACAGGCTCAGCAGCAACACCAGCGCCCATTGGTCGAGCAGCGGGCGCCAGTCCAGCTTCATGCCGATGGTGATGAAGAACAGGCCCAGCAGCACGTCGTGGAAAGGCCGGATGTCGGTCTCGACCTGGTGCTTGAACTCGGTCTCGGCGATCAGCATGCCGGCCACAAAGGCACCCAGCGCCAGCGACAGGCCGGCATGCTCGGTCAGCCAGGACAGGCCCAGCGTGATCAGCAGCAGGTTCAGCACAAACAGCTCTTCGCTCTTGCGCCGGGCCACGATGGTCAGCCACCAGCGCATCACGCGCTGCCCGCCCACCAGCAGCACCGTCAGCAGCACGACGGCCTTGAGCATGGCCAGGCCCAGCGAGCGGGCCATGTCACCGCCACTTTCACCCAGCGCCGGGATCAGCACCAGCAGCGGCACCACGGCCAGGTCCTGGAACAGCAGCACGCCCATCACGCTGCGGCCATGCTCGCTTTCCAGCTCCAGCCGCTCGGACATCATCTTGACCACGATCGCGGTGGACGACATCGCCATCGCCGAGCCCAGCACCATCGCGCCCGGCCAGTCCAGATCCCAGGACCGGCCCAGCCAGGTGAACAGCGCGATCAGCAGCGCGTTGCCGGCCACCGCGCCCAGGATCGTCAGCACCACCTGCGACATGCCCAGCCCGAACACCAGCTTGCGCATGCTGCGCAGCTTGGGCAGGTTGAATTCCAACCCGATGACGAACATCAGGAACACCACGCCGAACTCGGCCAGGTACTTCACCCCGGCCGAATCCTTGGCCAGCGCCAGCGCGTTGGGCCCGATCAGCACGCCCACGGCCAGGTAGCCCAGCATCGGCGGCAGCCGCAGCATGCGGCAGGCCACCACGCCCAGCACGGCGGCAACCAGGTACAGCAGCGCAACTTCGAGGGTGGTGGCCATGGCAATCGCTGGCGGGGGCGCGGGCGGTGCACGGGAGGTCGCGGAGCGGCCGGCACCTAGAATCGTTCAACGCATGTTGGCCCGATGCTACGCGAGCGCCTTGCGCTGGCCATCGGCGCCAGAACCCGAACCCGACGTGACCCGACCCAGCCCCCCCGACCCCCAACGCCTGCTGGCGCTGGCCGCCCGTACCTTCGAAATCGAGGCCCAGGCCCTGCTGGGCCTGGCCGCGCGCCAAGGCGAAGGCTTTACCGGCGCGGTGGCGGCAATGCTGGCCTGCCGGGGCCGGGTCATCGTCATGGGCATGGGCAAGAGCGGACATGTGGGCCGCAAGATTGCCGCCACCCTGGCCTCGACCGGCACGCCGGCATTTTTTGTGCATCCGGCCGAGGCCAGCCATGGTGACCTGGGCATGGTGCAGGGCGGCGACGTGGTGCTGGCCATCTCCAACAGCGGTGAGAGCGACGAATTGGCCGCCATCCTGCCCGCGCTGCGCCGGCTGGGCGTGAGCCTGGTGGCGATGACCGGCCGCGCCGATTCCACACTGGCCCGCCATGCCGACTGTGTGATCAGCAGTGAGGTCGACCAGGAGGCCTGCCCTCTGAACCTGGCGCCCACGGCCAGCACCACGGCGCAGATGGCGCTGGGCGACGCGCTGGCGGTGGCGCTGCTGGACGCGCGCGGCTTTCATGAAGAAGACTTCGCCCGCTCGCACCCCGGCGGCGCGCTGGGCCGCAAGCTGCTGGTGCATGTGGCCGAGCTGATGGTCCAGGGCGACGATCTGCCCATCGTCGCGCCGTCCACCGGCTGCGTGGCGATGATGCGCAGCATGTCGACCAAGGGCCTGGGCGCAGCCCTGGTGGTGGACGAGCAGCAGCGCCTGCTGGGCATCTTCACCGACGGTGACCTGCGCCGCCAGGTCGAGCGCGGCGCCGACCTGCGCGCGCTCACAGCGGGTGAGGTCATGCACGCCCAGCCCCGCAGCATCGAGCCCACCGCACTGGCCGTGCAGGCCGCCGAGCTGATGGAGCAGCACAGCATCACCTCGGTCGCGGTGGTCGACGAGCAGCAGCGCCTGGTCGGCATGCTGACCATCGGCGCGTTGATGCGCGCCAAGGTCATCTGATGGCCGCGCTGAGCTTTGCACCCGAACTGCTGCTGCGCGCCCAGGGTCGGGGCGGCGGCATGCGCATGGCCATCTTCGACGTCGACGGTGTGCTCACCGACGGGCGGCTCTACATCGGCGAGCAGGGCGAGGTGTTCAAGGCCTTTCATGTGCTGGACGGCCAGGGCCTGAAGCTGCTGGCGCAGGGCGGCATCACGCCGGTGGTGATCACCGGGCGCGACTCGGCGGCGGTGCGGCGGCGGGTGGCCGATCTGGGCCTGGCCCATGCGCACTACGGTGTGGCCGACAAGCTGGCCGTGGCCGAACAGCTGCGGGACGCGCAGGGCCTGGGCTGGGACGAACTGGCGGTGATCGGCGACGACTGGCCCGATCTGCCCCTGCTGGCCCGGGCCGGCTTTGCCTGCGCGCCGGTCAACGCCCATGCCGAGGCCAAGGCGCTGGCCCACCATGTCACCCAGGCGGCGGGTGGCGCCGGCGCCGCGCGTGAATTTTGCGATCTGCTGTTGGTGGCCGCCGGCCGCTACCAGGCGCTGTTGCTGGCCCAGCAGCGCACGCTGGACGCCCGCTGAGGCCTGCACCACGGTGAGCGGCGCGCCCAAACCACCGGCAGAGCTGCACCTGCCCGGCCTGCCCGACGTCGAAGTCTCGCTGGCCGGCTTGCACCGGCCTTCGGGCGGCCCAGGCCCCAGGCCCCGGCTCCCGCTCGGCCTGCGGCTGCTCAATGCCTTTTCGACCTACCTGCCCTTGCTGCTGATGGCCTTGCTCGCCACGTCCACCTGGTGGCTGGTCAAGCACACGCCCCAGGGCGCCGGGCCCGGCGCGCAAACGCCGCCGCGCAAGGAGCCCGACTACACCATGACGGCGTTTTCGGTGACCCGCTTCGGGCCCGACGGCCGGGTCGTGCTGCGCATCGATGGCGACCAGCTGCGCCATTTCCCCGACACCGACCGCTTGGAAATCGACGGCGTGCGCATCCACGCCATCGGCGAGGACGGACGCATCACCAACGCCACCGCCAGCCGCGCCCTGGCCAATGGCGACGCCAGCGAGGTGCAGCTCATCGGCGCGGCCGAGGTCATCAGCCAGCTCGGCCAGGGCCGGTCGTTGACCGTGAACAGCGAGTTCCTGCACGCCTTTGTGCGCTTCGAGCAACTGCGCTCGCACCTGCCGGTCAAGGTGGTGCAGGGCGGCAGCGTGCTCCGCGGCGGTGGCCTGGACTACGACCACGGCACAGGCCGGCTCGAGATCAAGGCGCCGGTGCGGGCCCAGTTTTCGCCCGGTGTTCCCGACTGACCACCCACCCCACTGCCGAACGACCGCCGCCCATGAACCCGTCCAGTTCCGCACCAGTCAGCGCTGCCGTACCGCTGGTGTTCATCACCGGCGCGTCAAGTGGCATCGGCCAGGCCCTGGCCCTGCGCTACCACCGGTCCGGCTGGCGTGTGGCCCTGGTGGCCAGACGACGCGACCAGCTGGCGCAGTGGGTAGCTGAGCAAGGCCTGGACCCGGCCCGTGTGGCCGTGTTTGGCGCCGATGTGCGAGATCTGGCCAGCATCGCTGCGGCCGCGCAGGCCTGCCTGGACAGCCAGGGCCTGCCCGATGTGGTCATCGCCAACGCCGGCATCAGCGTGGGCATGGACAGCGCAGTGGCGGCCGACCTGGAGGTCATGCGCGCCACCTTCGAGACCAACAACCTGGGCCTGGCGGCCAGTTTCCAGCCCTTTCTGGCCGGCATGCGCGAGCGCCGCAGCGGCAGCCTGGTCGGCATTGCCAGCGTGGCCGCGATCCGCGGACTACCCGGCCATGGCGCCTACTGCGCCAGCAAGGCTGCGGTGGTGGCCTATTGCGAAAGCCTGCGCGGTGAATGCCAGCCCTTCGGCCTGCAGGTGGTCACCTTGCTGCCGGGCTACATCGCCACCCCGCTGACCAGCCGCAACCGCTATCCCATGCCGTTTCTGATGTCGGCGCAGGACTTTGCCGAGCAGGCGCAGCGCGCCATTGCCGCAGGCGCCAGCTATCGGGTGATTCCGTGGCAGATGGGCCTGGCGGCCAAGCTGATGCGCTTGCTGCCGAATGCGCTGTTTGACCGGCTGTTTGCGGGTCGGGGCCGCAAGCGCAGACAGGGCGAGTAGGCAAAGCAGGCCGGCAGCTCGCTGCGCTCGGCCGCGCTCACCCATGAAAAAAGGCGCCTGTCAGGCGCCCTGCTTGCAATTCGGCTGGACTGAGGCCCAGCCGCAGGCCCGTGAACAAGCCATGGCCGAGCATCAGGGCCTGCAGGCCCTGATGCTTTCAGTAGCCCTGGCTGCCACCACCGCCGTAGCCACCACCACCGCTGCCGCCGCCACGCGGGCCGCCACGACCACCGCCGCCGCCGCCCGTGCCGTAGGGGCTGCGACCACCGCCGCCGCCGCCACCGCCATAACCACCGCCACCACCGCCCGTGCCACCGCCACCACCGTAGCCGCCGCCACCGCCGCTGCGACCACCGCCGCCACCGCCGTAACCACCACCACCGCTGCCGCTGCTGCCGCCGCCGTAACCACCGCCGCCGCCATAACCGCCACCACCACCACCAGGCGGGCGCTCTTCGCGCGGGCGCGCTTCATTGACGACGATGGCACGCCCTTCCAGCGGCTGACCGTTCATCGCGTTCATGGCGGCCGTGGCTTCCGCCGCAGACGACATCTCGACAAAACCAAAGCCCTTGGAACGACCGGTTTCGCGGTCCATCATGACCTTGGCAGAGGTCACGGCGCCGAATTGGCCAAAGGCCTCCAGCAGCGACTCGTCGCGCACGGAGTACGCGAGGTTACCCACGTAAAGCTTGTTTCCCATGAGGGGAAGCTCCTAAACAAGAAATGAAAACCATGTGGAGCTTCTACCCTGCGTGAACCATTCAAGCGTCAGGCGCCGTCTCCAGACACGGGCCGGGGACTGTCCAGACCCCTGGCCGGATTATGGTGGCAAACCCGCCAGCTCGGCCAGCGCGGGCGAACCGGGGCAAACCCGCAAGTATCATGACTGTTGTGACGCGGGTACAAGCACCAGATTCAGGGCCACTGCACGCGCTCAATGCGGTGCTGCGCAGCATTGAATCGGTGCGCAACGGCCGCGCGCTGTACTTGCTGCTGGCAGTGTTCGCCGTCTCCGGGCTGTTGCTGGCCATGGCCCGTGGTGCGGTGGCACGTGAATCGGGCCTGGTTGCCGCACTCTGGGGTGGTGCCGCGTTCTTCGCGGTGGTCTATGGCAGCAGCGCGGCCGGCCTGGTGCTGATGGACGAGGCCCGGGGCCGGCCGCTGCGCGACCCCATCCAGGCGCTGAGCGATGCGCTGTTCACGGCGCACCGGCTGCTGCTGGTGCTGTTGCTGGCATTGCTGGCAGCGGCAGCCGTGGTCGCGGCCTGCACGGCGCTGCTGTGGCTGGGCCGGCTGCCCGGCCTGGGCAACACGCTGCTCAGTGCGGCGGTGGCCGTGGCGGTGCCGGTATTGGGCTTGCTGGCGCTGGTGATGGTGACCCTGGTCGGGCCGATCGCCGCGCCCGCCGTCTGGTTCGGCCTGGGCGTGGGTGCCGTGCTGCGGCTGATCGGGCTGCAACTGCGCCACCGGCTGGCCCATGCGGTGATGCTGGCCACGGCGGTCAGCCTGCTCGCTGCGGCGGTGGCCGGCCTGGTCAGTTTCATGGTTCTGGTCGGTGGCCGGGTGGTACTGGGCCTGTCGGTGTTTGTGCTCGACCTGAACCTGGCGCCACAGCCCTTTCTGGCCGCGTTGTTCGGCCAGGCCCTGGTTGCCGCGCCGGGTGCGCCGGCGCTGCCCGAGCAGACCTCGGCCGCCATCACTGGCGCTGGCCTGGTCTTCGGTCTGGGCCTGGTGATGCCGGGCGTGGTCTATCTGCGTGGGCTGTGCGAGCTGTTTCTGGCCCTTCATGTTCTGACACCCGAGTTGGCCCCGGCGACCGACAACCATCAGCCTCCTGGCTGAGAGCACAAGCCGGAGTCTTGAATGGACCTGCTCAAACCCCTGATCGCCTTGCTGGCCATCGTCAACCCGATCGGCGTGGTGCCGTTCTTCCTGGCCTTCACCCAGGGCATGACCCGTGCGCAGCGCCAGCACACGCTGCGCGTGGCCAGCTTTGGCGCGTTCTGCGTCATCGCCATCAGCGGTGTGGCCGGGCCGCAGATCATTGGCTTCTTCGGCATCTCGATTGCCTCGTTCCAGGTCGGCGGCGGTCTGCTGCTGCTGATCTCGGCGCTGCAGATGCTCAATGCCCAGCAGCCCGAGACCGACAAGGACGACCTGCAGGAAGGCCAGACCAAGGCCGACCTGGGTGCCAGCGTGGCGGTGGTGCCGCTGACCATCCCGCTGCTGACCGGCCCGGCCACCATTTCGACCATGGTCATCTACGCCGAGAAGACCAGCAGTTTTGTCGAGCATGCGGTGCTGGTGGGCTATGGCGTGGTCATCGGCCTGGCCACGTTTGCCGCGTTTGCCGCGTCGGGCCGCATCGCCAAGGTGCTGGGCCGCACCGGCATCAATGTGATGACCCGGCTGATGGGCCTGATCCTGGCCGCGATGGCGGTGGAATTGCTGGCCGACGGCCTGGTCAAGCTGTTTCCGGTGCTGGGCAGCGCGCGCCTGCGCTGACCCCGAAGCGACCCCGAACGCATGACCGACGCCAACACGCCCAGCTTCGACCACATCATCATCGGCGGTGGCACCGCCGGCTGCCTGCTGGCCAACCGGCTCAGCGCCGACCGCAGCAAGCGCGTGCTGCTGGTCGAGGCCGGCGGGCCGGACGACTACCTCTGGGTGCATATCCCGGTGGGCTATCTGTATTGCATCGGTAACCCGCGCACCGACTGGATGTACCAGACCGAGCCCGACCCCGGCTTGAACGGCCGCGCGCTGCGCTACCCGCGCGGCAAGGTGCTGGGCGGATGCTCCAGCATCAACGGCATGATCTACATGCGTGGCCAGGGCCGTGACTACGACCACTGGGCCGAGTTGACCGGCGACCCGCGCTGGCGCTGGGACGCGGTGCTGCCGCACTTCCTGGCCCATGAAGACCATTGGCGCGGCGCCGACCCCCACCATGCCGCGCCCGGCCTTGACCGCAGCGGCCAGCGCGCGGGTGGTGAATGGCGGGTCGAGCAGCAACGCCTGTCCTGGCCGATCCTGGACGCGTTTGCCGCCGCCGCGCAGCAAGAGGGCATTCCCGCCACCGACGACTTCAACCGGGGCGACAACCACGGTGTGGGCTATTTCGAGGTCAACCAGCACCATGGCGTGCGCTGGAACGCGACCAAGGGCTTTCTGCGCCCGGTGATGGGCCGCGACAACCTGCGCGTCTGGACCGGCACCCAGGTTGAGCGCCTGCTGACCGAGCGCGACAGCAGCGGCGCGCTGCGCGTGGTGGGCGCGCTGCTGCGCCCACCCGGCCATGCCGGGCCGCCGCTGCCCGTGCGCTGCACGGGTGAGCTGGTGCTGGCCGCCGGCGCAGTGGGCACGCCGCAGCTGCTGCAGCTCTCGGGCATCGGCCCGGGCGCCTTGCTGCAGCAGCACGGTGTGCCGGTGCTGCACGACTTGCCCGGCGTGGGCCAGAACCTGCAAGACCATCTGCAGATCCGCGCGGTGTTCGAGGTCCAGGGCACGCGCACGCTGAACACCATCGCCGCCACGCCCTGGGGCAAGGTCGGCATTGCGCTGGAATACCTGCTGCGGCGCAGCGGGCCGATGAGCATGGCGCCGTCGCAGCTGGGCTGCTTCGCCCGCTCGTCACCCGATCAGCGCTGGCCGAACCTGGAATTTCATGTCCAGCCGCTGTCGCTGGACGCTTTCGGCCAGCCGCTGCACCGCTTCAACGCCTTCACCGCCAGCGTCTGCAACCTGAACCCGAGCGCGCGCGGCAGCGTGAACATCCGCTCGCCCCGAGCCGGGGACGCCCCGGCGATTCTGGCCAATTACCTCAGCACCGACGCCGACCGGCAGGTGGCGGCGCAGTCACTGCGGCTGGCCCGGCGCATCGTGGCCCAGCCGGCGCTGGCGCGGTTTTCGCCACGCGAGGTCAAGCCAGGCGTTGAGTTCAGCAGCGACGACGAACTGGCCCGGCTGGCCGGCGACATCGGCACCACCATCTTCCACCCGGTGGGCACCTGCCGCATGGGCCGGGCCGACGACGCGATGGCCGTGGTCGACCCCGAATTGCGGTTGCGCGGCGTGGCCGGGCTGCGCATTGCCGACGCCAGCGTGATGCCCACCATCACCAGCGGCAACACCAACGCGCCCACGCTGATGATCGCCGAGCGCGCCGCAGCCCTGATGCGGGGCCGGGGCTGAATCGCCGCTCCGGCTGTTCTGCCGTGGCCGGGGCGGGGTTAGTCCCCGGTGACGGCGCGAGGCGGCCTTCGTACATTGCGCGCACCGGGTGCCGCGCCCCGCTGTCAGCAGCGCCGCGCAGCCCCAGGGGGCGAGGAGACAAACGCCAACGCATAGAACAGGCCCGCAGGCCGGATCACAAGAACGCCGCGGTGGCCCACAGCGCCGCAGCAGGTTTATGCAGCCGGGCCTCGTGCCCGGTTTTTTTGCCTTGCGGCGCCGAGGGCGGGCGAAATGGTCGACCTTGGCCGGCCGATTTCGGCGATGGGCCTGCGTCTGGGGCGCTAGGCTGCGGGTCTGCCCCTGCGGCCCAGCCTGGAAGCCCCGCGCCATGTCCGTCGACCCCGAACTGCGCACCCTGGACCTGGACATACCGTCCAAACCTGACAGCCTGGTGCGCCTGTCCCTGCTGTTGGCCGAAGAAGACGTCAACCAACAGGCCGTGGCCGAACTGGTTGAGGGCGACATGGCGCTGGCCTCGGCGGTGATGAAGGCGGTGAACTCATCGCTCTACGGCCTGGCCGGCCGGGTGCAGAGCGTGCACCAGGCCGTGACCTACCTGGGTACGCGCGAGGTGGCCGGCATCACCTTTGAACTGGGCTTGCGAGCGGCCTTTGCGCCGGCGCCCGAACTGGAGCCGATCTGGGCCCGCGCCGGTCGGCGAGGCCTGCTGATGGGCCGGCTGGCGCAGGCGCTGGGCCTGGACGCCTGGGCCGCCCATTCCGCTGGGCTGTTTGAGGAATGTGGCAAGGCGGTGCTGTTCCGCCACGCGCCCGACCACTACCGAGCCATGCTGCGCGCCGCTCCCGGTGACGCCGACCTGTGCACGCTGGAGCATGTCGGCTTTGGCGTCAGCCATGACGCGCTGGGCGCCGCGCTGTGTGAAAGCTGGGGTCTGGGCCCGTCGGCGGTGGCCAGCGTGCGCCACCATGTCACGGCGCATGGCCTGCACGAACTGCCGCTGCCGGAGCGCAAACGCGCGGTGCTCGCCTTGTCGGTGGTGGTGCATGTGTTGTGCACCGCACCCGACAGCCTGGACGA
>JANOWE010000292.1:0-4619 GCA_031417735.1 Betaproteobacteria bacterium | reverse complement strand
CTGCGGTTGAGAAGGCCAAGTCCACCGACACCGACAAGGTGATCGCAGCGATGGCCGGCCAGACCTTTGCCGCGCCCGGCGGCTTCACGTCGACCATGGACATGAAGAACCACCACCTGCACAAGCCGGTGTTCATCGGCGAGATCAAGGCCGACGGTCAGTTCAACGTGGTCTGGAAGACCAAGGGCCCCGTCAAGGCCGAGCCCTGGAGCCCGTTCATCGCCGAGAACAAGGGCAAGAAGGACGAGCCCGAGAAGAAGTGAGCCCCGGCCGCCTGGCGGCCACCCCCTGGGGGTTGATCAAACCGGACCGGGCGACCCGGATCCGGTCTGACCCTCCGACACCTGCCCGCGCCCCTGGCCGCGCTGCGGCCTGCCCCCTGCCGGGGACAGCACCCGGCCACGGGCCAGACGCTCCTCTGGGTTCCTATGCGTTCTAGCTTTCCCATCGCGGCGATCGCGTTGTGCTTGGGACTTGTCTCGACCTCAACGCAGGCGCTGACGCCCGAGCAGGCGCTGGCCATCGCCAGCGGCGACAGCGAGGCCCGCATCGCTGCACTGGACGCGCGGGTGGCCGACGCCGACCGGTCGTTGGTGCCGCTGGTGCAGGCCCTGCTGGACGACGCGGTGCGAGTGGCCGGTGGCCAGGTTTATGTACTGCGCGACGGCCAGGCCGTGAACGCGGCCACCGGCAGCGCAGCGCCCTTGCCGGCCGGTGCCGAAGAAGTGGTCAACAACAACCGCATGCGGCGTGAACTGGAAGCCGCGATGGCCGTGCTGCGCCTGGTCTCGCCCGACCGGGCGGTGCGCGCTGCGGCCATTGCCGACCTCAGGGGTCAGGTCGACGAGGGCAAGCTGCCGCTGGTGGACAAGGCCATCGCGGCCGAGACGGACACCGCGCTGAAGGCCAGCCTCACTCTGCTGAAGGCCGCTGCGCAACTGGGCTCGGTCGATCAGGCCAAGCGCCTGGCCGCCGCCAAGGCCTTGACCGGCAGCGGCTCGCCGGCCACACGTTCGCTGCTGCTGGCGCGGGTCGCTGTCGAGCCCGACCCGCAGGTCAAGGCCGCCCTGCAGGCCGCGCTGGACAGCGTGCAAGGCCAACTGGTCTGGGGCGAGCGCCTGGGCGTGCTGTTCACCGGCATCAGCCTGGGCAGCATCCTGCTGCTGGTGGCGCTGGGCCTGGCCATCACCTATGGCCTGATGGGCGTGATCAACATGGCCCATGGCGAGCTGATGATGATCGGCGCCTATGCCACCTATGTGGTGCAGAACCTGTTTCGCCAGTACCTGCCCGGCGCCTTCGACTGGTACATCGTGCTGGCCATGCCGGTGGCCTTTCTGAGCAGCGCGCTGGTCGGCGCGGTGCTGGAGCGCAGCGTGATCCGCTGGCTGTATGGCCGGCCACTGGAAACCCTGCTGGCCACCTGGGGCATCAGCCTGGTGCTGATGCAGGCCGTGCGCAGCCTGTTCGGCGCGCAGAACGTGGGCGTGGAAAACCCGGCCTGGATGTCGGGCGGGGTTCAGGTGCTGCCCAACCTGGTACTGCCCTACAACCGGCTGGCAATTCTGGTCTTCGCCGCGCTGGTGCTGGCCGGCGTGGCGCTGCTGATCAGCCGAACCAGGCTGGGCCTGTTTGTGCGCGGCGTGACGCAGAACCGGCGCATGGCCGCCTGCGTGGGCGTGAACACCGCGCGCATCGACATGCTGGCGTTCTCGCTCGGCGCGGGCATCGCCGGCCTGGCCGGCTGCGCACTGAGCCAGGTCGGCAACGTCGGCCCCGACCTGGGCCAGGGCTACATCGTCGACTCGTTCATGGTCGTGGTGCTGGGCGGCGTGGGCCAGCTCGCCGGCACGGTCGTGGCCGGGCTGGGTCTGGGCGTGCTGAACAAGCTGCTCGAAGGCATGGCCGGCGCGGTGCTGGCCAAGATCATGGTGCTGGTGTTCATCGTCGTCTTCATCCAGAAACGACCGCAGGGCCTGTTTGCCATCAAGGGCCGGAGTGCTGAAACATGACCCTCCCCCGTAGCGCCTTCGGCGCTCCCCCCATGGACCCGGAGGGGCCACGCCATGGCTCTGGGGGCGCCGCCAGCGGCCCGGCAAAGCCGGTTCCGCGGCGGCCGCTTGACGCGCCGGCGCTTGCCCAGCGCCGTGGCCTGTTGCTGGGGCCACGCGGCTGGACCGCCGTGTTTGCCGCGCTGCTGCTGGTGACGGTGGTGGTGCCGGTGGCCAACCTGATGCTGCCGGTGGGTCATGCGCTGCACGTCAGCGACCATGCGGTGGGGCTGGTGGGCAAGATGCTGTGCTACGCCATCTGCGCCTTGGCGATGGACCTGGTCTGGGGCTACACCGGCATCCTCAGCCTGGGCCATGGCCTGTTCTTTGCGCTGGGCGGCTACGGCATGGGCATGTACCTGATGCGCCAGATCGGCCGCGACGGCAACTACCAGAGCGACCTGCCCGACTTCATGGTCTTCCTGAACTGGAAAGAACTGCCCTGGACCTGGGCCTGGTCGGACTCCTTCGTGCTGCAGATGCTGCTGGTGCTGGCCGTGCCCGGCCTGCTGGCCGGCGTGTTCGGCTGGTTCGCCTTCCGCTCGCGCATCAAGGGCGTGTACTTTTCGATCATCACGCAGGCCCTGACCTTTGCCGCGATGCTGCTGTTCTTCCGCAACGAGACCGGCTTTGGCGGCAACAACGGCTTCACCGACTTCAAGCGCCTGCTGGACATGCCCATCACCAGCGCCGGCATGCGCATGGTGCTGTTCGTGCTCAGCGGCCTGGCGCTGATCGGCTGCTACCTGCTGGCCCGGTCCATCGTCAACAGCAAGTACGGCCGCGTGCTGCAGGCCATACGCGACGCCGAGACGCGGGTCATGTTCAGCGGCTACAACCCGCTGGCCTACAAGCTGTCGATCTGGGTGCTGTCGGCCGTGATGTGCGCCATGGCCGGCGCGCTGTATGTACCGCAGGTGGGCATCATCAACCCCAGCGAGATGAGCCCGGCCGCCGGCATCGAGATCGCCATCTGGGCCGCCGTGGGCGGCCGCGCCACGCTGATCGGGCCGATCATCGGCGCGTTTTTTGTCAACGGCGCGAAGAGCTGGTTCACGGTGGCATTTCCGGAGGTGTGGCTGTACTTTCTGGGTGCGCTGTTCATCGCCGTCACGCTGTTCCTGCCGCAAGGCATCGTCGGCCTGTTCCGCCGCTTGTTCGGCCACGACCGGGAAAAGCGTGCATGACACCCGAGCTGATGGAACAAGGCGCGCTGCGGCGCGAAGCCTATGCCGCGCGCCAGCAGGCTGGCGGCAACACCGAAAGCGGTGGCCGCAGCGCGGGTTTTGGCCGCATCCACCGCATCGGCGTGCCCGACTTCACCCAGGGCGTGGCGCTGTACCTGGACGACATCAGCGTCAGCTTTGACGGCTTCAAGGCCTTGAACGCGCTGTCGCTGACGATCGGCGTGGGTGAACTGCGCTGCATCATCGGGCCCAACGGCGCCGGCAAGACGACGATGATGGACTGCATCACCGGCAAGACCCGGCCCGACGCCGGACGCGCCTTCTTCGGCTCCACCATCGACCTGCTGCGGCTGAGCGAGGCACAGATCGCACAGGCCGGCATCGGCCGCAAGTTCCAGAAGCCCACGGTGTACGAGGAACTCAGCGTGTTCGAGAACCTGGAGCTGGCCCTGGTCGGCGACCGCCGGGTGCGTGCCGCGCTGTTCTCGCGACTGAGCGGCACGCAACTCGACCGCATTGGCGAGGTGCTGACCACCATCCACCTGCGCGGCGAAGCCCAGCGCACGGCCGGCCTGCTCAGCCATGGCCAGAAGCAGTGGCTGGAGATCGGCATGCTGCTGATGCAGGACCCCAAGCTGCTGCTGCTGGACGAGCCCGTGGCCGGCATGACCGACGAAGAAACCGAGCGCACGGCCGAGCTGTTCCTGCGCCTGGAAGGCCAGCATTCGCTGGTGGTGGTGGAGCACGACATGACATTCGTCGACCAGCTGACCCAGGGCCGCAAGAAGGTCACCGTGCTGCACGAGGGCAGTGTGCTGGCCGAGGGTTTGCTGGCCGATGTGCAGAACAACCAGAAGGTGGTCGAGGTCTATCTCGGCCGATGAGCGAGCCGTACACGATGCTGAAAGTTGAAGCGCTGAACCAGTTTTACGGCGGCAGCCACATCCTGCGCGGTCTGGACTTCGAGGCCAGGCTGGGCGAGGTCACCGTGGTGCTGGGCCGCAACGGCGTGGGCAAGACCACGCTGCTGAAAAGCCTGATGGGCGTGGTGCCGGTCAAGACCGGCCGCGTCCTGCTCGACGGCGCCGACATCACCCGCGCCACCGCCTACGAACGGGTGCGCCAGGGTGTGGGCTATGTGCCGCAGGGGCGCGAGATCTTTTCGCGCCTGTCGGTGCAAGACAACCTGTTGATGGGTCTGGCCAGCCGGCCTGGCGGCAGCCGCATCCCGGCCGAACTGTTCGAGCTGTTTCCGATGCTGGGGCTGATGCTGCACCGCCGCGGCGGCGACCTGTCGGGCGGCCAGCAGCAGCAGCTGGCGATTGCCCGTGCGCTGGCGCCTGGCCCGAAGCTGCTGATGCTGGACGAGCCGACCGAGGGC
>JANOWE010000291.1:0-5466 GCA_031417735.1 Betaproteobacteria bacterium | reverse complement strand
GATCAGTGCGCTGCTTTGAACCCGACCATCGGAATAGTAGGAATAGTTGCTATAGCGGTTGCCGTTGATTGAAATGCCGGTCAGGAGCCACCAGCCGTACGGGCTTTCATAGTGATAGGTTCTAACATCCCGTGCATCTGGCGTGGATGCTGTCTTGAGCATGCCGTTGGCGTCGTAGGTGTAGGACCATAATTGTTCGGCAGGGTCACGCACTGAGGTGACTCTGGAGCCAGTTCTGAAAATCTGGACCGATCGACCGTTCCGCGCGGTGATGGTCTGCAACTGGTTGGAAGAGTTGGTTTGAAAAGTGAGCAGCGTGGTACCTGCGACGTTGTCGATGCGTTGCAGGACTCCGGTGGTGCTGTAGTGATAGGAGCCATCCGGTCGGTAAAGATGCCAACCAGAGGTTTTGGCGCCGTTGAAACTTCCGGCCGATGCGTTGCCAGCGACTGAATACGAACCGAAGCCGTCGTACTTGTAGATGTACTGCGCGCCGTCATTGTCTACAAAGGTGATCGCGGTCGGGCCTTGGCACCCCTTCAGTTCGCGGTCGATGATGCAGCCCGAGAACAGCAGCATCGGGAAGTCCAGCGAAGACATCCAGTTGCGGCCGAAATGATTGCCTGCGGCTACCCTGCTACGGTATTGACGGATGAGCGATATGCCGTGGACGCCAAACGACAAGAAGTCTGCCTCAGGCTTAAGTTTTTCTCCTGTGGCGATGACCACCGGTGTTCCGGTAACGCCACAGAGTTCGGGCTTTGTATTGTCCTCGGAGCGCGGCTGCTCCTTCATCAACCGATTGTCGGCTCTGGAATATTGATAGTGCTGTGCGCTGTGGCTGCTTGTCGAACCGAATGCCAAGGCGGTTGATCCTGCCGAGCGACCTCCGAGATCCTCGAAAGCTCTTTGGTTGTCTTGATCCGGCGCCTTCAGCCGACTACCCTGAACCAAGACTTCCTGTCTGATGGCCCCCAATTGGTCGAGATAATCAAGACTGGATGGTCCGGTGCCATTGGGCCCTCTTGATCCGTCTGGTACGCCGACGGAATATGCCAGGCCCTGAGTGAGCATCAAAAAGGTGACGCAAACCCTGACGGCGATTCGCATTTGGCAGTAGTAGGCCATGATCCTGTCCTCCACAGCTTGCCTTGGGATGAAGCTGGCAAGTAACCTGAGTGGACGACGGCATCGAAGATAGTGGTATCTGGATTTTCCCTTAATTAATACTAAGGATGACGTTGGCGCCAAATTTGCTTCGGACTGGGTCGGCCACGCAGGGCCTGGCGCTTCAGCTTGGTTTGATTGGCCGCGCGCAAGCCGGTGCCTGAAGCGCTGTACGCCATATTTGGCGTCGCGGCTGTCTTGGCCGGCCGACCCGTCGAGCTTGCTTGGCGGCGGGCGATCGGGCGATCAGCCGGGCCAGCCGATCCAAGCAAGTGGGCGCGCCTTGGCGGCGCATTGCCCGGAACGACTGCAGCAGACGCTCAGGCCCCCGTCTGCTCCATCCGCGCCGCCAGCACCGCCCGCAGCGACTGCGCACTGTCCTTCAGGTGCAGCCGTGCCGAATCTGACAACGCCTTGTTGACCGCAGCGCGGTCGATCTGCACCAGCAGCGCCTGGGCCTGGCTTCGCACCAGCGCGCGGGCATCACTGCGGCTCAGTGCGCCGGGGCGCTGCACCAGCGAGGCCAGGCGGTTCAGGTGCTCTCGCTGAAGGTCGCGTCGGGCGGCGTTGATGTCGCTGCGGGCGGCCAGTTCGCTCCAGACGTCGGCCTGCAGAACCTGGTACATCTCACGCAGGCGAAAGGCTTGGTCGGTTGCGCCGAAGCGGGCTTCGTTGTCCAGCACGCGGCGGGCCAGCTCGTCGCCCATCAGGCGGTTCAGCAGCGCGCGCTGCAGATTCAACAGGTTCTGCGCCAGCGAAAACTCGGTCGGCATCGCGGCGCCGGCCTCCTCGCGTTCGAAGTACACCGGCGCCAGCCGCCGCTGCAGGCCCGGGCTGATGCTCCAGCTGTCGGCCGACAGCACGCGCTGCGACAGCAACGCCAGCGCGGCACGCTGGGCCACCGCGCCCACCGGCTGGATCGGGTCGCGGCCGGTGTTGGGAAAGTCGCGCAGCGTGCGCAGCCCGCCGACCTGGCGCAGCAGCACGCCGGCGGCACGGCCGGCGTCGCGCAGCGCATAGCCCAGTGAGCGGCGCAGCGCGCCATAGTCTTCGTCGGGCTTGAGTGGCCGGGTCTCCTGGCGCTGGAACAGGTCGGCCGCGATGTCGAAGCGGCGGCGGGCAAAAGCCAGCGGATCGTTGCCCAGGTCAAAGTGCAGCGCGTCGGGGTCGATGCCCAGGTAGTTGTCTTCGTCGGTGCCGTAGGCCAGTTGCGGTTCGCCGCTGCGCGCGGCGATGCGCGCCAGTTCGGCCACCTCCCGCGCCACCGGCAGCGGGCGGTAGGCGTATTCGATGGCCCAGTAGTCATAGGGCCCGAGCGTGGTCTGGAAGGGCTCGGTCGCCAGCTCGCCCGGGCCCGGCAGGTTGATGGCCGCGTATTCCATCACCGAGCCGGTGAAGGCCTGGCCGCGGCTGAATTCGGGGTTGCTGACCTGGGCGTCGCTGTAGATGTGCGAGGCGCGGAAGTTGTGTCGCAGGCCCAGCGTGTGGCCCACTTCGTGCATGGTCAGGTCTTTGAGGTAGGCCAGCACGAAGCGCCGGGCCTCGGGGCCGTCGGGATCCAATTCACCGCGTGCGGCCAGCAGATCGATGCCGAAGGACAGCTGCTCGGCGGCCATGTCGCCATGCTGGCAAAGCGCGCTGTCATGACCATGGACGTCGCCTGGCGGCGGTCCGGCCACCTGCATCAGCTGCGCCCAGCTTTGCACAGCGCCGGCGTCGCCGCCGGCCGATGTGCTGCCCAGCACCGACAAGCGCAGTGTTCGCAGGCTGCGCGAGGACAGGCTTTCGATGCCGATGTCGGCGTCCAGAATCTCGCCGCTGCGCGGGTCGACATGCGACGGGCCGATGGCGCCGAAACCGGGCTCGCGGTTGACCATCCAGCGGATCGACGCCACGCCCGCGTCCAGCGTGTCCCAATCGGCGTCGTCGGGCTGCTGCCTGACCTCGACCGCGCCCTTGAAGCCGATTTTCTCGAAGGCCTTGTTCCATTCCAGCGCGCCGGCGGTGATGACCTCGCGGTACTTCAGTGGCACGTTGCGGTCCAGCCAGTAGGTGATGGGCTTGACCGGCTCGCTCAGGTCGGCTGCAGGCTCTTTTTTCTCCAGCCGCCAGCGGTTGACGTAGCGCTGGCGCGGGCTGCGCGCCAGGTCGTTGCTGAAGTCGTCGGTGATGGAGACAAAGTGGCCGATGCGCGGGTCGGCCACGCGCGGGGTCATGGTCTGGGCCGGCAAGCGGGCCAGCGAATAGTGGATGCCCAGAAACATGCTGCGCGCGTCGAGCAGGCCACGCGGCGAGGTGGGCACGGGTGCGCCCGCTGGCGTGGGCGGGCCGCCGCCATTGGGCACCGCGATCGAGGCCGTGGCGTAGTGCGCGCTGACCTCAAGCACCAGCAGGTCGGGCTTGCCCCGCGCGGTGGTGATGGCCGAGTTGCGGCCGTCAAAGCTATAGCCCTGGCGGTAGGCGCGCTGCAGCACCGGGCCTATGCCCAGCATGTCGTTCAGGAACAGGGCGTTGGCGTCCACCAGTACCGTCTTGCGCTCGGCGTGGGGCGAACTGGCCACCGGCGTGCTCGCCAGCAGGCTGGGCGAAATGGCGGCGGCAACCGCCCTGGCCTCGGGCGTGCCGGGCTTGGCGATCTGCTCGGTGTTGATCGCCAGCAGTTGCACGGCGTTGTGGATGCGGCGAAACATCACCAACTGGGGTGAACTCAGCATCTTTCCGCCGTAGATGGACGACTCGCCGATGCCGCTGAACAGTTTGGGCGACAGGAAGAACGGCGTGTCGAAGTCTTGGGGCTTCAGCTCCAGCCAGGCCTTTTCGTCCTTGCGCCACACTGCAAACAGGGCCTCGGTCTTCTTCGCGTCCTTGACCACGGTGTCAAACGGCGGCGGGCTGCCGGCGGCCACGGGAGGTGTGGGCGGCGCGCCCGGCAAGGCGGCGGCGCTGGCCGGCCGGGCCGGTGCTACGGCGGCCAGCGGGGGGCTGGGCGGCGTCGCCCCCGGCTTGGGCGCAGGGGCCGAACCGGGTGTCGGAGATGTGAGGCTGGCGCAGCCGGCCAACATCAGCGCGGCCAGCAGCGGCAGCGGGCGCAGGGACAGGAGCAAAGCGGTCATCGCGGCCAGGCCGAGCGGTGCGCGCCCGGTATCAAGAGCAAGGCCGACAGTGTCACCGAGCCCGCAAGCCCGTGCCCGCGCGGGGCTGTGGTGGCCGTGCGCTACTTCAGGTTCTTGAAGCGCAGCCGGTGCGGTCGGGCACCCTCTTCGCCCAGTCGCTTCTTCTTGTCGACTTCGTATTCCTGGTAGTTGCCGTCGAAGAAGACCCATTGGCTGTCGCCCTCGGCGGCCAGGATGTGGGTGCAGATGCGGTCGAGGAACCAGCGGTCGTGGCTGATGATCATGGCCGAGCCGGCAAATTCAAGCAGCGCGTCTTCCAGCGCACGCAGGGTTTCCACGTCCAGGTCGTTGGACGGCTCGTCGAGCATCAGCACGTTGCCGCCCTGGGCCAGGGTCTTGGCCAGGTGCAATCGGCCACGCTCACCACCGGACAGGCTGCCGACCAGCTTCTGCTGGTCGTTGCCCTTGAAGTTGAAGCGGCCCAGGTAGGCCCGGCTGGGCATCACGAACCTGCCCACGACCAGGTTGTCCAGCCCGCCGGAGATGTCTTCCCAGGCGGTCTTGGTGTCGTCCAGGCTTTGCCGGCTCTGGTCGACAAAGGCCAGCTGTGCGGTCTTGCCGATCACCACCTCGCCGCTGTCGGGCTTCTCGCTGCCCTGCAGCATGCGGAACAGCGTGGACTTGCCGGCGCCGTTGGGGCCGATGATGCCCACGATGGCACCGGGCGGCACGCGGAAGTTCAGCTTGTCGATCAGCAGCCGGTCGCCGAAGCTCTTGCTGACGTCCTTGAATTCGATGACCTCGTTGCCCAGGCGCTCGGCCACCGGGATGAAGATCTCGTTGGTCTCGTTGCGCTTCTGGTAGTCAACGTCGCTCAGTTCTTCAAAGCGCGCCAGGCGCGCCTTGCTCTTGGCCTGGCGGCCCTTGGCGTTGCTGCGCACCCATTTCAGCTCGGCCTTCATGGCCTTGCTGCGGGCGTCTTCGCTCTTTTGCTCGGCCTCCAGGCGCTTTTACTTCTGCTACAGCCACTCGGAATATTTGCCCATCCAGGGGATGCCCTGGCCGCGGTCGAGTTCCAGAATCCACTCGGCCGCGTTGTCCAGAAAGTAGCGGTCGTGGGTGATGGCCACCACGGTGCCCGGAAAGCGCAGCAGGAATTGCTCCAGCCATTCCACGCTTTCGGCGT
>JANOWE010000290.1:0-3459 GCA_031417735.1 Betaproteobacteria bacterium | reverse complement strand
GCACGCGCCGCAAGATCCGCGACCACACCCGGATCGTGTGATGGTTGATGCGGACCGCGCGTGTGAGCGTGCCAAGGGTGATATGCCCTCGACGCAACGCAGGTAATTCGCTCACCTCACCCATGCCTTCGGCCGGCCGGTACGCGTAGCCCGGCGTTTGCAGCCGCCAACTTCAGGCAAAAAGTGACCGAAGTGAACCGGCGTGCCGTGGCGGCCTGCGACAAGGAGGGGCTGGGCTTTCTGCTCGACCCCTTTGCCTGCGCCTACGACCCGGCGCGCGACGCGGCGGCGATGTGTTCGGGCGAGGCCGGCGAAGGAGTGACTGGCAGCAACACCGACGCCACGACCTGCGTCAGCCTGAAGGAAGCGCGGGTCATCAACAAGTTCTGGTACGGCATCACTCGCGACGGCAGCTATGACCCCGGGCAGTCGGCCGGCGCCCGCAGCGGCACCGCGCTGGGGCCGCAGCAGCTGTGGTGGAGCTTTCCGCGCGGCGCCAACTGGGGCGCCATCATCGGCAACGTGGGCAATGCCGAACGCGTGGCGCAGTTCATGCAGGATGTGCGTTATGCACCGTCGATGCAGGTCAACGCCAGCGTCGACTTTGCGAACGCCTCCACCGCCGAACGCGACAAATGGCGTGAGGTCGACCACGCGGCGCTGGCGCGCATCTACCAGCAGGGCCTGGCGCTGGAGGCACCCACCGGCCAGCCCAACAGCGACAGCGCCGACCTGGACAGGCTGCGCCGGCTGGGCGCCAAGATCATCACCTACACCGGCCTGGCCGAGGACGCGATTCCGCCCGCTACCTCGGTCAACCACTACGAGCGCATCGCGGCCCAGGCCGGTGGCATGGACGCGGCGCAAGCTTTCGTGCGGCTGTACCTGGTGCCGGGCAAGGCCCACAGCTCGCAGGGCCGGGGCTGGGTGGTGGCCAGCGCGGCCGACGCCAGCCGCAACAACACGGTGCCGCTGCCCGCCCTGCCCGGCGCCGGCAACCAGACGCCCAAACCCGAGCAGGACCAGATGTTCAGCGCCCTGGTCGACTGGGTCGAGCGTGGCCAGGCGCCCGGTGTGATCACCCTGATGTCGCGCGACGGGTCGGTGAGCTACCCCATCTGTGTCTATCCGCAAAAGGCGACCTGGAACGGCAGCGGCCCGGCCAGGCAGGCCAGCAGCTATGCCTGCAAGTAGCGCCGGCTTGCGGCCGCCGGATGGTGCGAAGCGTTCTGTTCGGGTCTGCGGCGTTCTGACCGTGCAACTGCCCCATTGCCTTCAATCCAAACAAAGACCACGATGAACGTGACACGCCGCACACTGTTGACCGCCACTGCCGGCCTGGCCGCATCTTCGGCCTGGGCCCAGGGCGCGCCCGACTTTCCGAGCAAGCCCATCCGCATCATCCTGCCCTTCACCCCCGGCGGCACCACCGACGTGCTGGCGCGCGCCATCGGCCAGAAGCTGCACGGGTACCGGGGCCAGCCCATGCTGGTGGACAACCGGCCCGGCGCGGCCGGCTGGCTGGGCATCAGCCAGATGGCCAGGATGCCGGCCGACGGCTAGACCATCGCCCTGAGCATCTCCAACATCATCTACGCCCACGCGCTGTATGCGAAGCTGCCCTTCGTCATGCAGCGCGACTTCGAGCCGGTGTCGATGATCTCGCGCTCGTCGGTGGCGCTGGCGGTGGCGGTGGCGGCCAATTTCCCGGCCAACACGCTGGAAGAGTTTGTGACGCTGGTGAAGAAGAACCCCGGCAGGTACAGCTATGCCTCGTTCGGCCAGGGCACCTCGGCCAACATCTTTGGCGAAACCCTGAACCAGGTGGCCAAGCTCGACCTGGTGCATGTGCCCTACAAGGGCGCGGCGCCGATGGTCACCGACTTGCTGGGCAACCAGGTCTCTTGCGCCATCCTGGACACCGCCACGCTGCGGCCGCTGGCCCAGGCCGGCAAGGTCAAGGTGCTGGCCATGGCCGGCACCCAGCGCGCCAGCGTCTTTCCGAATGTGCCCACCTTCGCCGAGCTGGGCTACACCGGCTTCGAGCCGGTGGGCTTTTTCATGATGCTGGCCCCGGCCGGCACGCCCAGGGACATCGTGCGCAAACTGTCCGACGGCATAGGCCGCGCCATCCGCAGCGACGACCTGCGCGCCGCATTCTTGATTTCAGGCAGGAGCCGGTGGGCGGCACGCCCGATCAACTGGCCCAGGGCATCAAGACCGACGGTGAGACCTTCGTGCGGGCCATCCGCGCCGCCAACATCAAGGTCGAACAAAGCCAGTGAACGCAGACTCGACCGAGCCCACGCCCACGCCCACCGGGCCACTGGCCCATCTGCGCATCGTCGATCTGTCGGCGGTGGTCTCTGGCCCGATGGCCGCGGGCCTGCTGGCCGACCAGGGCGCCCAGGTGGTCAAGGTCGAGACCCGGCAGGGCAACCTGACGCGCCACATCGGCCCGGCCAAGGGTGACATCTCGGCGCTGTTTGCGGCCATCAACCGGGGCAAGCGCTTGATCGTGCTCGACCTCAAGCAGGCCGACGGCCGCAGGGTGCTGTGCGAACTGCTGGCCAGCGCCGATGTGCTGATCGAGAACTTCCGCCCCGGCGCGATGGCGCGGCTGGGCTTGGCCTACGAAGACGTGGCGGCCTTCAACCCACGCATCATCTGCCTGTCGATCAGCGGTTTTGGCCAGACCGGTCCGCAGCCCCAGGTGCGGTTCTATGACTCGGTGATCCAGGCTGCCGCCGGCTTTGCCGACGCCCACCCCGACCCCCACAACGGCGAGCCCCAGCTGCTGCAGACCCTGGTCTGCGACAAGCTCACCGCGCTGACCGCCGCCCAGGCCGTCACTGCTGCGCTGCTGGGCCGCGAGCGCAGCGGCCAGGGCCAGAAGATCGCGCTGGCGATGCTCGACGCGGCGATGGCCTTTCTGTGGCCCGAGGCCATGTACAACCAGGCCTTCCAGCACCAGCCGCCGCCGGCCATGGCCGAGTTCGGCGCCAGCCAGCGGCTGTGGCGCTGCGTCGACGGCTGGCTGGCCATCTCCACGCCGCAGAACGATGAATTTGCCGCGATGTGCCGGGTGCTGGGCCAGACCGACCTGATCACCGACCCACGCTTCACCACCATCCCCGGCCGGCGCCAGCACCTGCCGCAGTTGCGCGAGCGGCTGGCGCCGCTGGTCGCGCAGCGCCTGGCCGATGACATGGTGGCCGAACTGGGTGCGGCAGGCGTGCCCGCAGGCCGCGTCAACAGCAAGGCCGGCCTATCCGACGACGCCCAGGTGCAGCACAACGCGCTGCTGGGCCTGACCGACTAGTCTTACTGTGTTAATGAATTCAAGGCATTATGCGCACTTCTTCAAGCAAGAGGTGAACCTTGATGGAAGAGCTTCGTGAGTTTGAACGGTACATGGCGATGCTGAGTGAGGGTCTTGGCCACGCCGACCGGCACGCC
>JANOWE010000289.1:0-27046 GCA_031417735.1 Betaproteobacteria bacterium | reverse complement strand
GCCCTTCGGGTTGGGTCCGGTTTGAGGCCCATGCGTCGTTGCATCGCTTGCCCGGGCGTCAAGCCCGGGCTGCACGCTGCGCCTAGCCTGGGCCCCAAACCGGGCCCAACGCGGGTGCGGATTTCTGCCGCCCACGCTCCTCGGCTGGCCGGCAGCCGCAGCCGGGCGGGCAACACGGCCTGGCGGATGCCGGGTTGCAGGATGCGGTAGAGCTGGCGCTGTTTGGTCTCGTCCGACACGGCGTCAAACTGGTTGAGCACGACGGCGGGCAGAGCGACGGCGGCCTTCTGGCGCCTGCTCTCCGGGCAGCGGCTAAGCTCGGCCCATGATGATCAAGCCCATGGCTTTCAGGCCAGCAATGGCCCCCGCACTCGTCAGCCTGCTCACCGCCTTGAGCTGCGCCAGCGCCAGCCAGGCGCAGGACGAGGTGCCCTTCATCACCACGCCCGACCAGGTCACGCTGACCATGCTGGGCATGGCCCAGGTCGGCCCGCAAGACCAGCTGATCGACCTGGGCTCGGGCGACGGCCGCATCGTCATCACCGCCGCGCGACGCTTTGGCGCCAGCGGGCTGGGCGTGGAGATCGTGCCTGAGCTGGTGCAGCGCAGCCTGAACAGCGCGACAACAGCAGGCGTGCAGGACCGGGTGCAGTTCCGTGTCCAAGACCTGTTTGCCACCGACCTGTCGGCCGCCACCGTGGTCACGCTGTACCTGCTGCCCGAGCTGAACCTGCAGTTGCGGCCCCGGCTGCTGGCGCTGCGGCCTGGCACACGCATCGTCTCGCACGACTGGGACATGGGCGACTGGCAGCCCGACCGCACGCAGCAGGTCGACGTGCCCGACAAGGCCGTGGGCCGCGAAAAATTCAGCCGGGTGCATCTGTGGACAGTACCGGCCGCGGTACACGGCTGGTGGTGTTCGGGCAGCGCCAGTCTGCACATCAGCCAACGTTTCCAGGCCTTTTCGGCGACCTTGATGGCCAGGCCGACAGCGTCCGCCATGGTTGACGCCAGTGTGTCGCCGCCGCTGGTCTTTGATGGCCGGCTTCATGGCGCCAATGGCCGGGCCCTGGCACCCGTGCAGGCGAGCCTGTCCTGGCGGTCTGGGCCGGCCGGCCAGCCAGCCAGCCTCATGCTGGGCGGCCTGACCGGTGGCGCCGCAGCCTTGGCCGAACAGCGCTTCAGTCCGGCGGCTGGCCCCGATTGCCGCTGAGGCTCAGGCCAGCGCCTGCTGCACCGCCGCCAGAAAGGCCTGCGGCTGGTCGGCGTGTACCCAGTGCCCTGCGCCGGCGATGCGCACCACCTCGGACTGCGCAAACATCGGCGCAAAGACACGGGCGTCCTGCGGCAACACGAAGTCTGAGCGTTCGCCCACGATGGCCGTGACCGGTCGGTCAAAGCGGCAATCCAGCAACTCGGGCGGGAAGCCGACGATGCTGTCCATGCCGTGGCCAATCGCGACCAGGTTCAGCCGCCAGGCCAGGCCGCCGTCGCGGCTGACCAGGTTTTGCAGCAGGAATGGCGCCACCGCCGGTTCGGGCAGTTGCGCCTGCAGGCGCAACTGCAGCAGGCTGCGGCTGGCACCGTCTGACAGATCCAGCGCCTGCATCGCCTGCACCACCGGCAGCATGTGGTGCTGGTAGGCCACTGGCGCAATGTCCACCACCAGCAAGTGGCCCACGCGCTCGGGTGCGGTCAAGGCCAGCGCCATCGCGGCCTTGCCACCCATGCTGTGGCCCAGCACCGCTGGCTGCTGCAGGCCCTGGGCGTCCAGGTAGGCCAACAAGTCGTCGGCCATCTGCAGATAGTCCATGCCCTCGGCCCAGGGCGAGGCGCCATGGTTGCGCAGGTCCAGCGCATGGACCTGGTGGCTGGTCGACAGCACGCGCGCGAGGCTGCGGAAGTTGGTGGCCGAGCCGAACAGGCCGTGCAGCAGCAGCAGCGCCGGGCCCTGGCCCGACACCTCGGCATGCAGTGCCACGCTCATGGCGTGGGCCTCGGCAGGCGAGCAGCCGACCGTGGGAATCCGGTCACATCGGTACGGTTCAGGTTCACAACAGGGACTCCGGTACAAGGGGGCTGAACAACCAGGTCTTCAGGCGCAGCCAGGTCGATGCGTCGGGCTCTTCGCGCAGCACGGTCAGGCCGGTGTCGTCCTGGCCCAGCCATTCCAGGCCGCTGCCGTCGGCCGCCAGCCGCACGCGGTAGCTGCTTTGCAGGCGGTCGAGGTCGATCACGCGCTTGAGCTCACGCGCCAGCGCCGGACTGTCGATCACCGCGCCCAGCTCGGTGTTGATGGTCGCCGAGCGAGGGTCCAGGTTCATCGAGCCGATGAACGACAGCCGGCCGTCGATGACCACCAGCTTGGCGTGCAGGCGGCCCAGGCTTTCGCCAAAGTGGAACATGCGGTCATTGCGCTTGACGCGTGACTTGCTCAGCTCGTAGAGATCCATGCCCAGGCGCAGCATCTCGGGCCGGTAGCGGCTGTAACCCAGGTGCACCACCGGCTCGTCGGTCGCGCCCAGCGAGTTGGTCAGGACGCTGAGCTTGACGCCCCGCTCGCGCAGGGACCTGAACAGGGCCATGCCCCGTGGCCCTGGCACGAAGTAGGGCGATGAGGCCAGCACCTCGGTCCTGGCCAGGCGTATGGCCTCGATCACGCTGAAGGTCACGCTGGACTCGGCCAGCTCGCTGTGGCCGGTCAAGTCGAAGGGCTTGTCCGGCGCATCGGCAAAGGCGATGCCGTCGCCCCAGGTCAGGCCCAGCCGGCCAAACTCCAGGTCGTCGCGGATCGGCCCGTAACCCAGGATGTCATTGGCCGGCATCGGTGCGGGTGGCTTGGTCTGGCCCGGGCCGGTGGTGTGCTGGAAGAAGGCACGCTGACTCTGGAGGTCCAGCACCGGCTGGGCCAGGCTGGCAATCGGGTAGACCGGCCCATCGTTCCAGTAGCTGTCGAACAGATCGGCCAACTGGGGCACCATCTTGCCAACCACAAAGGCGTCCAGATCGATGAAGTTGTCGTTTTCCTGGCGAAGAAAATACACATCGGCGATGTTGCGACCGCCGATCACCGCAGCCACGCCATCGGCGATGAACAACTTGTTGTGCATGCGGTGGTTCAACCGCGTCCAGTCGCCGACATTGACCAGGTAGCGCCCGACCTGGCCCAGGTCGCGCGCCAGGCAGAACGGGTTGAACAGCCGCAACTGCACATTGGGGTGGGCAGCAAAGGCCAGCAGCAGTTCGTCCTGCCCACCGGTGTACAGGTCGTCAAGCAGCAGGCGCACCCGCACGCCTCGGTCGGCCGCCTGCTGCAGTGCGCGCAGCAAGCTGCGACCCGAGTTGTCGTTCTCCAGCTGGTAGTACTGCAGGTCAAGCGAGACCTCGGCGCGCTGCACCAGTTGCAGCCGCGTGTCGAAGGAGAACGCGCCCAGAGGCATCAGGCGGAAGCCGGTGTGGGCATAGAGCGGGGTGCTGTCGGCCACCAGCCGGCCAAGCCGTGTCTGGTCGCTGCCAGGCAAAGCTCGGCTGGCCAGGCCGGCGCGGTCAATGCTGGGCAATCGGGTGGCGCAGCCGGTCAGCCAGCCCAGCCACAGCAGCAGCATGGCCAGCAGCGCCTGGCGAGGCCAGGAAGGCAGGGGCTGGGGCGCAGGGTTGCCGGTCACCCCGGCATGATAGGCAGCCAGCCACTGCAGGCCAGGCGTACAGGCCCCACGCCTGGCCTGCCTGCGCCGCCGGTCATGGGCTTGGCGCGCTTGCAGCGGCGGCCAGGGGGCCTGCGGGCCTTGGCGGCAGCCAGCGGCGGAGCACTTCGAACAGCTGGGTGGGTGACACCGGCTTGTGCACATGGTCGTTCATGCCGGCGTCAAGGCAGTGCTGACGGTCCTCGACAAAGGCATTGGCGGTCATCGCCAGAATGGGAATGTCGGCAAAGCCCGGCAGCGCGCGGATCTGCCGGCAGGCCTGCAGACCGTCCAATCCGGGCATCTGTACGTCCAGCAACACCAGGTCGAAATGCTGTTGCGCAGCCAGGGCAACAGCCTGCATGCCGTCCTGCGCCAGCTGCACCCGCATGCCAGCGTCTTCGAGCAGGGCCACCGCAACCAGCTGGTTGACCGCTTCGTCTTCGGCCAACAGCACATGCCAACCTTGAAATTCTGGCTGCGGCGTCTGGCCGGCAGCCGCCTGACCCAGGACCCGATCGGCCCGATCGACACCCACCGGGGCAGCTTGGCCTGGTTCTGGCGACAGCCAGGGCAGGCTCAAGGTCAACCAGAAGCGGCTGCCTCTGCCTGGTTCACTGAGTACACCGATCTCGCCGTCCATCAGCATGGCCAGGCGCCGGCTGATGGCCAGGCCCAGGCCGCTGCCGCCATGGCGCCGGGTGCTGGAACCGTCGATCTGCTCGAACTCGTTGAACAAACGGGCCTGGTGGGCGGCGGCGATGCCGATGCCACTGTCCTCGACCTCGAAGCGCAGATCCAGGCTGCTGCCTTGCTCGGCCACCTGCACCACCGACAGGCGCACCGCACCCGTGTCGGTGAACTTCACCGCATTGGCCAGAAAGTTGAGCAGCAGTTCGGCCATGCGCTGGGCGTCGCCCACCAGCCACCGGCCTCGAAGCCGTGAGTCGATCGCGCTGTGCAGCGCCAGGCCCTTGTCATGGGCTCGCGTGCCCAGCATGTCGAGCACCGTGGCAAGCAGCTGCTCCAGGTCAAACGCGGCAAGCTGAAGCTGCAGCTTGCCGGCCTCGATCTTGGACAGGTCCAGCACGTTGTTGATCACCCCCAGCAAATGCTGGGCGGCCTGCGCCACCTTGTCCAGGCGCTGTGCCTGCTGGGGGTTTGCGGCGTCCCGGCGCAGCAGCCAGGTCAGGCCGATGATGGCGTTCATCGGCGTGCGCATCTCATGGCTCATGGTCTGCAAGAACACGGTCTTGGCGCGGTTGGCCGCCTCGGCCGCCGTGCTGGCTTGCTGCAGGGCGCGGGTGCGCTGCTGCACCCGCAACTCCAGATCCTGACGGTGTGCGTGAAGTTCTGCCAATGTCTGGCGCTGGCCGGTGATGTCGGTGACAAAGCCATGCCAGAGCACGCCACCGCCGGCGGCCGATTGCGCCAAGGCATTGACATACAACCAGCGCTGACCCCGGCGGGGATCGACCAGGCGAAACTCCTGCTGCCAGGGCGTGAGCAGGTCGGCCGAGCGCTGCACGCCCTGCCAGATGGCCCTGCGCTCGGCTTCAGGCACATGCGACAGCGCCGACGCCGGCCGGCGCAACAGCTCGGCCACCTCGACGCCCAGGTACTGGCCAGCCGCCTCGCTGACATAGGCAAACCGCAGGCGCCCGCTCGCACTGCGCTGCAACTGGAACAACACGCCCGGCACCGTGTCGGCCAGGCCCTGCAGGCGTTTGATCAGCGCCTGCTGCTGTTCGAACTGCAACTTCAGTGCGACCCGCATGCGTTCCAGGTCCTGGCCCAGGGCGCCGATCTCGTCGGGCAATACGCTGGGCAGCCGGGCCGCGAAATGCCCGTCAGCCAGAGCGTCGGCGAATTCGCCCAAGCGGCGCAGCGGCCGCATCACCCGCGAATTGAGCAGTGCCAGGATCAGCGCCAGCGAAATCAGCAGTTGCCCCCCCAGCGTGGCGCCGTAGATCCAGCGCTGTCGCGTGCGTGTGGCGGCGGCCTGCTCGTCGCTCATGCCGATTTCCAGCCGGCCCAGGCTGACGCCCTGACGAACGATGTCGCGCGCACCCACCAGCCCGGCCTGCGCCAGCCCGGCGTCGCCAACGGCCACAAAGTCTCCCGGCGTGCTGTGCTCGGTGACGCGCACATGCACAACGGCGGCACTGCTCATCGCCGCGCTCACCACCTCGCGCGCGGCCACCGCGTCCAGGTTCCACAGCAGTTCGGGCAGGCTGGACGCCAACTGGTCCAGCGTGGCGTCCAGCGCGTGGCGCTGTGCCTGCTGTGTCTGCATCGGCTCCAGTGCAGCGATCCAGAGCCCGCCAATGGCCAAGGCCGGCAACAGCAGACCCAGGACGGCCACTGCAGCGATGGCCAGGAAAAGCGATTGGCGGAGGCCGCGCGCTGCCATGCGCGTCATCCCGGGCAACGCGACGTACCGCGTGCCGCGCTAGGGCGGCAGCAATCGATGAAAATAGACAAAACAGATCATTTTCTTGCGGGACGCGCAGTGTCGGCCAGTGCCTGTAGCCCGTCAACCCGAACCGGCTTCGCCGGTTTCGCCACGATGCGCTGCGGCCTGAGCGGCCGCGATGCGCCCTTCACGGCGGCCTATGCTGCAGGCCTGAACACCGGCCACTATGGCGCCATGCCAATGCCCTGGAAGGATGAACCGATGCCCAGCCCGGCGACCGATCTGGCGCACCCCGCCGCCCTGCCCCCGGCCAGGTCTGGCCGGGCCTTGTCCCTGCCGGTGGTCCTGGTGTTGCAGGGCGGTGGGGCGCTGGGCGCCTACCAGGGCGGCGTCTACGAGGCACTGCACGAAGCCGGTATCGAACCCGACTGGGTCATCGGCACCTCGATAGGCGCCATCAACGCCGCCCTGATCGCAGGCAACCGCCCCGCGCAACGGCTGGACCGGCTGCGCGAATTCTGGCAACAGGTGGCGTTCCACGGGCCCAGGCTGCCGTGGCTGGCCGCGGCGGGGCAGCACCAGGCCTGGAACCGCGCTGCCGCCATCGTCCAGGGCGTACCCGGCTTCTTCAGCCCCAACCCGCCGGCCTGGCTGGGTCCGTTGTGGCCCTTGGACGAGCAGGCCGCAGGCTACTACCTGAACGACGAGCTGCAACGCACATTGAGCAAGCTGACCGATGCGCGCCTATTGGCCGCCCGCAGCCCGCGCCTGACCGTGGGCGCGGTGCGTGTGGACAGCGGGCAGATGCACTATTTCGACAGTCGCGACGCACCGGTCGATTTGGCCCAGGTGATGGCCTCGGGCGCCTTGCCGCCGGCCTTTGCGCCGGTGCGGGTCGGCGACGCGCTGTACTGGGACGGCGGCATCTACTCCAACACCCCCGTCGAGGTGGTGTTCGACGACCAGCCCAGGCGCAGTGCGCTGGTGTTCTCGGTTCAGCTCTGGCGCCCGGCGGGTGCGCCGCCGCGCAACATGGCCGAGGTGGCGACCCGACAGCAGGACATCCAGTTCGCCAGCCGCGCCGACAGCCACCTGCGCCGCCAGGCCCAGTTGCACCATCTGCGCCACATCGTGCGCGAACTGGCCAGGGCCTTGCCCGCCGCCAAGCGCGCCCTGCCGCAGATGCAGGATCTGGCCGCACATGGCTGCGGCACGGTGATGCACCTGATGAACCTGGTCGCGCCACGATTGCCCGATGAAGATGCGAGCAAGGACCTGGATTTCAACGCCGACCGCATCCAGGCCCGCTGGCAGGCCGGGCTGGAGGATATGCGCCGCACGCTGCGCCGCCGGGCCTGGGACGACCCCTTCGATGCCATGCTGGGCCTGGTGGTGCACGACGGACCGGGACAAACCTGCAGCACCCTCACGCCGAACAGGCTACACACAGGAGACAGCGATTGAGCAAGGACTACGACCTGATCGTCATCGGCGCAGGCTCGGGTGGCGTCGCCGCCTCGCGCCGCGCCGCCGCTCACGGTGCCAAAGTGCTGGTCATCGAGGCCAGCCGCGTCGGTGGCACCTGTGTCATCCGGGGCTGCGTGCCCAAGAAGCTGATGATGTACGCCGCAGGCTACGCCCAGTCGCTGCAAGAGGCCCAGGCCTACGGCTGGACCGGCTTGGTCGGCCGCTTCGAGCTGGCCCGCTGGGCCGATGCCAAGGCACAAGAAATCAACCGACTCGAAGGCATCTACAAGCAGCTGCTTGCCGATTCCGGTGTGCAGTTGCTGGCTGGTCAGGCCCGGCTGGTCGGGCCCAGGCTGATCACCGTGGGTGAGCAGCAGTTCAGCGCGCCCAGGGTGCTGCTGGCCACAGGCGGCTGGCCATCGCACAGCGCCCTGCCCGGGCTGGACCTGGCGATGAGCTCGAACGAACTGCTGGACCTGCGCCAGTTGCCAGCCACGCTGCTGGTGGTGGGCGGCGGCTACATCGCGGTTGAGTTCGCCAGCATCCTGGCCGGCATGGGCAGCCAGGTCAGCTTGGCCTTTCGCGGCAAGCTGCCGCTGCGCGGCTTTGACGACGACCTGCGCCAGCGCCTGGCCCCGGCGCTGGCCGAGCGCGGCGTGCAACTGGCCGCTGGCGTGGGCCTGTGCGCTCTGACGCGCGATGCCCAAGGCTTTGCGCTGCAGCGCGCCGATGGCTCGGTGCTGCGCGCCGAGGCTGTACTCAACGCCACCGGCCGCGAGCCCAACACCGCCGGTCTGGGCCTGACCGAGCAAGGCATTGAGCTTGACCACCGAGGCGCTGTGGTGGTCGATGTGGACAGCCGCAGCAGCCAGCCCTGGCTGTGGGCCATTGGCGACGTGACCCACCGGGTCAACCTCACACCGGTGGCCATTGCCGAGGGACGGGCCTTCGCCGACTCGGTCTTCGGTCAGCGGCCCGCCCGGGTCGACCACCGCACGGTGGCCAGCGCGGTGTTCACCGACCCACCCCTGGCCAGCGTCGGCTTGACCGAAGCGCAGGCCATCATGCAAGGGCCGGTCGACATCTATCAAAGTGAGTTTCGCCCGATGCGCACCGCCTTCGCCGGCCTGACGCAGCGCAGCTACATGAAGCTGGTGGTCGACGGCCTGAACGATCGGGTGCTGGGCGTGCACATGCTGGGTGCGGATGCGCCCGAGATCGTGCAGTGCCTGGCTGTGGCATTGAGCTGCGGTGCAAGCAAGCGCGACTTTGACCGCACACTGGCCGTGCACCCCACGGCAGCGGAAGAATTCGTGCTGATGCGCGAGCCCGTGCGCCGTCGTGTCGGCCCGCCCGGGGTCGAAGCCTGAGCCTTCGCGATGTCGATGAACACACCGGAGAACGGTCAATGACAACTGTCCGCCAGCAACATCCAAGCCGACAAGGGCGCGCCTTGCCATGCCTGCTGGCAGGCCTGGCCCTGGCCCTGGCCCTGCCGCTGCCCGCTAATGCCCAGTCCCCTGCCCCCGCCGCACCGGTCTGCGAGGTCAGCCACAAGATTGTCTTTGCCGGCCTGGACTGGGACTCCAACGCCTTCCACACGGCGCTGGCACAACGCATCCTGCGTGACGGCTATGGCTGCACGGTGGACCAGTTGCGCGGCGCCACCATCCCGCTGATCAATGGTCTGGCCCGCGGTGAGGTCCATCTGGTGATGGAAATCTGGCGCAGCAACCAGCCCCCGGCCTGGACCGAGGGCGTGGCCGCCGGCCGGCTGGTGGAGTTGGGCGTGAACTATCCCGACGCAAGCCAGGGCTGGTATGTACCGCGCTACCTGGTTCAGGGCGACAAGGCACCGGCGCCGGGTTTGAAATCGGTGGCCGACCTGCCGCGCTACAAGGCCTTGTTCAAGGACCCGGAAGAACCGGGCAAGGGCCGCTTCCTGAACTGCATCGCCGGCTGGCAATGCGAGCTGTTCAACACCAAGAAGCTGCAGGCTTATGGCCTGAATGCGCATTTCACCAACTTCCATCCCGGCTCGGGCGCGGCGCTGGACGCGGCCGTGCTGTCGGCCATCAAGCGCAAGCGCCCGCTGCTGTTTTACTACTGGAGCCCGACCTGGTTGATGGGCCAGATCGGCGAGGAGCTGATCAAGCTCGATGAGCCTGCCTACGACGCTGCCAAATGGCAGGCACTGTCCGATCTGAAAGACCCGGCCCAGGCCCGCGACGCCACCGCTTACCCGGTGGTCGAGGTGGTGGTGGGGGCCAACCAGGCCTTCATCGCCCAGGCGCCGAAGCTGCGGGCCTTTCTGCAGAACTACCGCACCAGTGGCCAACGGGTGTCCGAGGCCTTGGCCTACATGCAACGCGAGCAGGCCAGCGCCGACCAGGCGGCGGTGCATTTTTTGAAGAGCCAGCCCAAACTCTGGCGGTCTTGGGTACCGGCTGATGTGGCACGCCACGTTCAGGCGGGTCTGTGACGACGAACAGCAGCGAGGCATCGCTTTTCCCCGACTGGCACTCCCCGTTGCGCGAGGCCACCAACGCCGCACTGGACCTCCTGGTGGTGCGCCACGGCGACCGTTTCGAGACCCTGGCGCAGTGGCTGTTGGTGCCGCTGCTGGCGCTGGAACAGGCCCTGCGCGCCGCACCGCCCTGGGTCGTGCTGCTGGCCGCAGCCGCACTGGCCCTGGCCAGCAGCCGCCGGGTCGGCGTGGCCCTGCTGGCGGCCAGTGGACTGTGGTTGGTGGGTGCGCTGGGCCAATGGACCGAGGCCATGATGACCCTGGCCCTGGTGCTGGTCGCCGTGGCCACGGCAACCATGTTCGGCCTGCCCATGGGCATCGCCTGTGCGGCGTCGCCGCGACTGCGGCGCCTGGTCTGGCCGCTGCTGGACTTGATGCAGACCATTCCCAGCTTTGTCTACCTGATCCCGGCAGCGATGCTGTTCGGCCTGGGCAAGGTGCCGGCACTGCTGGCCACGGTGGTCTATGCCACGCCGCCCCTGCTGCGGCTGACCACGCTGGGCCTGCAGCAGGTCAGCGCCGAGGCCCAGGAGGCGGCGCGGGCCTTTGGCGCCACACGCTGGCAGGCCTTGCTCACGGTGAGATTGCCGCTGGCCTTGCCGTCCATCCTGCAAGGTATCAACCAGGCCACGATGATGGCGCTGGCCATGGTCGTCATCGCGTCGATGATCGGCGCCCGAGGCGTGGGTGAAACGGTGCTGCTGGGCCTGCAACGCAACGACGCCGGCACCGGTCTGGTCGGCGGTCTGGTCATCGTGCTGCTGGCCATCGTGCTGGATCGGGTGGCCCAGGCCGCCGGTGCCCGTCTGCTGACACGGCCTGAACGGGATGGCGAGCGGTGACCTCGATCGCGCTGTGCCAGGTCAGCACACTGTTCGGCCCGACTCCGCACAAGGCACTGGCGCAGCGGCGATCTGGCATGACGGCGACCGAACTGCTGGACCACGGCGGACACACGCTGGCGCTGGACGAGGTTTCTCTGGCGGTCACTGCGGGTGAATTGCTGGTCGTGATGGGCCCATCAGGCTCGGGCAAATCGACCCTGCTGCGCCACATCAATCGGCTGCTGACGCCCACCGCCGGCCAGGTGCTGGTGGACGGCAAGGACCTGGCCGGCCTGCGCCAGTCCGAATTGATAGCGCTGCGCCGCCAACGCATGGCCATGGTCTTCCAGCATGCCGGCCTGCTGCCGCACCGGCAGGTGCTTGACAACGTGGCCTATGGCCTTCGATTGCGTGGTCTGAACCAGGCGCAGGCGCGCGCCAAGGCTCAAGCCTGGGTCGAACGGGTGGGCCTGGCCGGGTTCGAGAAGCACTGGCCGGACGAGCTGTCGGGCGGCATGCGCCAGCGTGTGGGGCTGGCCCGCGCACTGGCCACCGACACCGATATCGTGTTGATGGACGAGGCCTTCTCCGCGCTCGACCCGCTGCTACGCGACCAGATGCAGACCGAGTTGCTGGCCCTGCAGCGTGAGTTGCGCAAGACCATCGTCTTTGTCACCCACGACTTGGATGAGGCTTTGCGTCTGGGTGACCGGGTCGCGCTGCTGCACCAGGGTCGGCTGCTGCAACTGGCAAGCCCTGCTGACCTGCTGCGACAACCGGCCGACGCGCTGGTGGCCCGGTTCATGCAAGGCGTGAACCGGGCGCGGCTGCTCACGGCGGCTGTGGCACTGCTGCCCTGGCCCGAGAACCTGCCCCAACCGCCACTGGACCAGGCCGTGCCGCACGACCTGGCTGTGGACCGGTTGATGTCCGGCTGGCTGGGCCGATCCGGACCCTTGGCGGTACACGACGGCCAGCGCATTCTGGGTCAGGTGGACTGGCCACGATTGAGAGCGCTGCTGTGAGCCCGGCAATCCGGGTCTTTAGGGTGTTGCCCCAGGCGGGGCGGTGTAAGTTTCGAGCTATATTCCGCCGCGTCGCAGCGGTAAAGCTGCGGGGGTCTCACAAGGCCGCCAATGAACGAGGATCACAGCGTCGCGGCTATCGGAGCCAGCGCCGTCTGAAGGATAAAGAGTGGATTACGCCTCACAGCAACGCAAGCCGACCAAGCATCCGATCGGCTTTGGTGCCGTCGTGCTGCTGCACCTGGTGCTGGGCTACGCCCTGGTCAACGGCCTGGGCCGCAAGCTCGTCGAAGTGATCAAGGCGCCGATCGAGACCAAGATCATCGAAGAGGTCAAGCCGCCGCCGCCGCCGCCGCCGGAGAACCTGCCGCCACCGCCCAAGCTGGTCGCGCCGCCACCGTCCTTCGTGCCGCCGCCCGAGATCCAGATTGCCAACCCGCCGCCGGCACCGACCATCACCGTCACGCGAGAGGTACCGCCGCCCGCCCCGCCGGTGGCCATCGCTCCGGCGCCGTCGCTGGTCCCGGCGCCACCCGCACCCGCACCCGTTGCCGCGCCGCCCGCACCGAAGATCATCGCCGTCGCGGCCAGCATCAACGTGGCCACCTGCGACAAGCCCGAATACCCGTCGGCCGCATTGCGCGCCGACGCCACCGGCACGACCAAGATCCGCTTCACCGTGGACGCCACCGGCGTGGTCTCCAAGGCCGAGGTCGAGCGCTCCTCAGGCGTCTCACGCGAGCACCGCCTGCTCGACCGCAGCGCGGTGGACGCGCTGAGCAAATGCCGCTTCAAGCCCGGCATCGACGACAAGGGCAAGGCCGTGGGCGGCACCACCATCGTCGACTATGTCTGGAAGCTGGAGTGAGCGTGTCACACCTGCGTTGCCAAACCTGCTCCCCCTTGTCCAAGCAGCCGCCGGAACTCGGGCCACCCACCTGAGCACCGGCAAGCGCCACCCCTCACCACCCTGCGCAGGGTTTACCCAAGCCTGCGTCCGCTACCCGTTGGAGTCACCCATGTCCTTGATGCAATCCATGCGCGCACCCCTGGCCGCTGCCCTGCTGGCCATCGCCGCCTTTGCCGCCACCCTGCCCGCACCCGTTCGGGCCCAGGCGTCCGCGCCTGCGGCCGAGGCCGCCGCCCCGGCCCCGGCCGTGGCCACCGCACCGGCGGTCACGGCGACCAAGGAAGAAGTGCTCAACCCCTACGGTCTGGACGCGCTCTGGCGCCAGGGCGACTTCGTCGCCCGAGGCACGCTGATCATCATGATCATCATGTCGATGGCCAGCTGGTACATCATCTTCACCAAGCTGTTCGAGCAGGGCAAGCTCATGCGCGCTGCGGACAAGATCGGCGACAGCTTCTGGAAGGCCGGCTCGATGAAGCAGGCCGCTGCCACGCTGGACGACAAGAGCGCCTTCCGCTACATCGCCGAGCAAGGGGTGAATGCCAACGAGCACCACGAGGGCACGCTGGTCGAGCAGATCGACCGCCACACCTGGATCAGCATGAGCATCGACCGGGCCGTGGGCAACATCAACAGCCGCATGCAGGATGGCCTGGCCGTGCTGGCCACGGTGGGCTCCACCGCCCCGTTTGTCGGCCTGTTCGGCACCGTCTGGGGCATCTACCACGCGCTCACGGCCATCGGCATTGCCGGCCAGGCCTCGATCGACAAGGTCGCCGGCCCGGTGGGTGAATCGCTGATCATGACCGCCTTCGGTCTGGCCGTGGCCGTGCCCGCGGTGATGGGCTACAACTGGCTGCTGCGCCGCAACAAGAGCGTGATGGAGAAAGTTCGCGCCTTCTCTGGTGACGTGCACAACGTGCTGCTGTCCACCAAGAGGTAATTCGCCATGGCCATGTCAGTCGGTTCGCCGGACGACGACGAGGAGCAGATGAACTGCGCCATCAACACCACGCCCCTGGTGGACGTGATGTTGGTGCTGTTGATCATCTTCCTGATCACCATTCCGGTGGTCACGCAAAGCATCCAGCTGCAGTTGCCCACCGAGCGCAACCTGCCCACCCAGACCAAGCCGGAGAACATCCTGCTGGCCGTGAGCAAGGACGGTGATGTGTACTGGAACACCAAGCGCATGCCCGACATGGACAAGCTGCTGGTGGCGCTGAAAAAGGAGGCGGTCAAAGAGCCCCAGCCCGAGGTGCATATCCGAGGGGACCAGGACGCGCGCTACGAGGCCGTGGGCCGGCTGGTCGTGGCCTGCCAGCGCGCGGGCATCGCCAAGGTCGGTTTCATCACCGAGCCCCCGCCCAACCAATGAGCGCCAGAGCGCTTGTGTCGCAGCGCCCTGACCTCGCTGAAGAACAAGGAAACAGACCATGGCCATGCAAGTAGGCGGCGAAGGCGACAGCGACGCGCCGATGATGGACATCAACACCACGCCACTGATCGACGTGATGCTGGTGCTGATCATCATGTTGATCATCACCATCCCGATCCAGACCCATGCGGTGAAAATGAACATGCCAGTGGGTCCGAGCGCGCCGCAGACCAAGCCGCCCGACGTGATCCGCATCGATGTCGACTTCGACGGCACGATCGGCTGGAACGGCGAGGTGCTGGCCGACCGCGCCGCGCTGGAGTCCAGGCTGCAATCGGTGGCCGCGCAACCCGACCAGCCCGAAGTGCACCTGCGGCCCAACAAGCTGGTCAGCTACAAGGTCGTGGCCATGGTCATGGCCAGCGCCCAGCGCCTGGGCGTGACCAAGATCGGCCTGGTGGGCAACGAGCAGTTCCTGTGATGGGCTGAGGCGCGATCCGCCCCCGGCCGAACCGAGTGTTGTGCAGATGAAGACCTTCAACGCCCTGAGCGTGCACGCCGCAGCAGCCTTGCTGCTGGCCGGTGCTGCCGCCTCCACGCAAGCGCAGGCGCTGCGTCCCGAAGTAGGCAAGCCACTTCAGCAAGCAGCCGACTACTTGCGTGCCGGGAAGGGCCGTGAGGCCCTGGCCAAGGTCCGCGAGGCCGATGCCGTGAGCGGCAAGAGTGCCGCTGAAAGCCTGATGGTCGAGCGCATGCGCGGTGCGGCCGCGCAACGTGCCGGTGACAATGGCACCGCCATTCAGGCGTTTGAGGCGGTGTTTCCCAAAGTATCCGGTGCCGAGGCCGTGCAGGTGGCCGAGTCTTTGGCCTTTGCCTACTCGACCAACAAGGATTGGGCCAAGTCCGGTCAATGGGTGGCCAAGGCACAGTCCTTGGGCAGCAACAGCAGCCAGCTCAGGCAATTGCAGGCTTACTTGCAGGCACAAAGCGGCGACTACAACGCCATCGCCCGCGATTCGGCGGCGTTAGTCAATGCCGCCGAGCAAGCCGGCCGTCGACCCGACGAGAACGACTTGCTGCGCCTGGCCGACGCTCAGTCGCGCACCGGTAACAGCGCGGGCCAAGCTGCCACGCTGGAAAAGTTGCTCAACCACTACCCCAAGAAGGAGTACTGGGGCATCCACCTGGCACGAGTGCAGCGCAAGAGTGGGTTCTCGCCCCGCTTCGCACTTGACGTGATGCGCTTAAAACTGGCCACCGGCAATCTCGAAACCACAGCCGAATTCATGGAGATGGGCCAGCTGACGCTGCAGGCCGAGCTGCCAGCCGAAAGCAAGCTGGTCATCGACAAGGGTTTTGCCACCGGCGCGCTGGGTAAGGGCACAGAAGCCGAGCGCCACAAACGGCTGCGTGAGCTGGCACTGAAGAACGACACGGCAGCCGCCGCCTCGCTCGCGGCCCGCCTGGCCGAGGCCAGCGCAGCCAAGACCGGTGATGATCTGGTGCAGATCGGCTACGCCTTCGCCACCATGGGTCAAGCAGAAAAGGGCGCCGCGCTGATTGAACAGGGCATGGCCAAGGGCGGCCTGAAGCGACCCGAAGACGCCAAGCTGCGTCTGGGCATGGCCCTGCTGCAAGCCGGTGGCAAAAGCAAGGCCAAGGCCGCTCAGGTCCTGCGCAGCGTGAAGGGCAGTGACGGAATCACCGACCTGGCCCGCATGTGGGTGCTGCAAGGCGGCTGATGCGGCAACCGCCGGTTTTGGCCAGTGACCATGCAAAACGGAGCCTGAAGGGTCCGCTTTTTTTTGCGCTCTGCTGTCTGGCCGCAGCGTCGAGAGCTGCACCGAATCTTGTGGCCAGTCTGCGGTATGCCGATGCTGAACCAGGCCCGTTCTCCAGCTTCACACCGCGCAAGGCGGTGTCAGCGGCTGGGCGGTTCAGGCGCGCGCCGCGCGCAGCTTCATGGAGAACTCGGCCAATGCCTCGATGCCGCTGGCCTCGGCCTGACGGCACCAGGACTGCAGATCGATAACCAACTGCTCGGCCGACACATTCGTGCGTGTCCACAGTTGGCGCAGTTCTTCACGCATGGCCACCAACGTAGCGAGCTTCGGGCTCGCGCTCATGGCCCGCGCCAGCTCGGGCTTGATGTCGTGAGGGATCTTCTCGTCGTCGCGGTGCAGCCAACGGCTGGCCAGCTTCAACTCGGCCAGGCGTGAGGCACTGTTGCTGCCCTGCTGCTTGACGCGTTCGAGTTCGGCCGCACAGGCAGAGCGCAACTCAAGTGCGTACTTGGCCATCACCTCGTAGCGGTTGGCGATGATCGCCTCGAGCGTGTGGGCGTCGGCCTGTGGCTTGATGCTGCCGAGCTTGAGCTGGGGAGCCGTCTTGCGCACCTTGGCCAAGCCGATCATTTCCATCGCCCGGATGTAGACCCAGCCGATGTCGAGCTCGAAGGGCTTGACCGAGAACTTGGCCGAGGTCGGGTAGGTGTGGTGGTTGTTGTGCAGCTCTTCGCCACCGATCAGGATGCCCCAGGGCGAGACATTGGTCGACGCGTCTGCGGCCTCGAAATTGCGGTAACCCCACCAGTGCCCGAGGCCGTTGATGATGCCGGTGGCCATGACCGGAATCCACAGCATCTGCACTGCCCATACGGTCAGACCGATGGCGCCGAAGATGCTCAGGTTCAGGATCAGCATCACGCCCACACCCTGCCAGCTGAAGCGGGTGTACAGGTTGCGTTCGAGCCAGTCGTCGGGCGTGCCGTGACCGTACTTGGCGATCGTCTCGGGTATCTTGGACTCGGCGCGGTAGAGTTCAACACCGGTCAGCAGCAAGGCTTTGATGCCGCGGGTCTGCGGGCTGTGCGGGTCTTCTTCGGTTTCACACTTGGCGTGGTGCTTGCGGTGCACGGCGACGAATTCCTTGGTCACCATGCCGGTGGTCAGCCACAGCCAGAAGCGGAAAAAGTGCGACGGCATCGCGTGCAGATCGAGCGCCCGGTGTGCCTGGGCGCGGTGCAGAAAGATGGTGACGCCGCTGATCGTGATGTGGGTCATCAGCAGGGTCACCAGCAAGACCTGCCACCAAGTTGCCGACGACCACAGGCCGTTGGCCAACAGATCCACCAGGGCGAACCACAGCGTTGTCATCCAATCCATTGGTTATCCTTAGCCGCCCGCAATGGGCTGAAAATGAACATTATAGAAGACTTGGCTACTTAGACCAAGGTGGAAACTGCGTAGGCAAACCCCGCCCAATCTGAATCTTGGACCGGTTTGCCCAGGCGCAAGGGCCTGCGGCTGAGCAGATCGGCGGCTCAGCGTCGCTGCCACACGGCCGCAAAAAACCCGTCGGTGCCGTGCCGCTGGGGCCATAAACGCAGGAAGTCACCCTGCACCAGTTCGCCCGCACGCTCGACATGGGCCTGAGTCAGCGCCTGCGCGGCTGGCAGGGTGTCGAAATCGGTCTGGCTGGCGTTGAAGGCCTCGACCACCGTTTCGTTTTCCTCCTGCAGCAGGCTGCAGGTGGCATAGACCAGCCGGCCACCTGGCTTGAGCAGCCGCGCAGCGCTGGCCAGAATGGCGGTCTGCTTGGCCTGCAACTCAAGCACGGCAGCAGGAGACTGCCGCCACTTCAGGTCAGGGTTGCGCCGCAGTGTGCCCAGGCCGCTGCAGGGTGCGTCGACCAGCACACGGTCAATCTTGCCGGCCAGGCGTTTGACGCGTTCGTCCCGCTCATGGGCAATCTGCACGGGGTGGACGTTGGACAAGCCACTGCGGGCCAGCCGGGGCTTCATCGCCGCCAATCTGTAGCCATTGACGTCGAAGCTGTAGAGCCTGCCCGTCGAACGCATCGAGGCCCCCAGTGCCAGTGTCTTGCCACCCGCACCGGCGCAGAAATCGACCACCATTTCGCCACGCTTGGCGTCGGTCAGCAGAGCCAGCAGTTGGCTGCCTTCGTCCTGCACTTCCACATCGCCCCGGGTGAAGAGCTCGAACTTCTGCAGCGCAGGCTTGCCCTGAAGGCGCAATCCCCAGGGCGAAAACGGTGTCGAGACCGCGCGCACGCCGCCCCGGTCGAGTGCGGCCAGCACATCGTCGCGCTTGGCTTTGAGCATGTTCACCCGCAGGTCCAGCGCCGCCGGCTCGTTCAGCGCGTTCACCAACTGCCAGAAATCGTCCTCGCCCACCTGCGATTTCAACGACGAAGCCAGCCAATCGGGCAGGTTATGGCGCAGCTTCTCGGAGAAGCCCGCCGGGTCCAGCGCCTTGACCTGGGTGCGCCACTGCTGCTCGTTCGGGCCCAGTGCACCGCGCAGCAGGTTGGCGTCTCCGGCCCAGGCCAGGATCGCCAACCGCCGCTCCAGCGCGCCCTGGCCGCTCTGGGCCAGGTGCAGGTAAAGACTGCGCCGACGAAGCACGGCATAAGCCGTTTCGGCCAGCGCATGGCGCTCACGGGGACCCAGCGTGCGGTGATGGCGGAAAAAGGTCGAAACAATGCTGTCGGCGGGCGCGTCGAGCCGCTGCACGTTTCGCAGCAGTTCGCAGGCCAGGTCAAGCAGGGCGGTAGGATGCATCGATCGATTATCCCTGCACCGCCTGTCCAGCCTGCGCGCCAGCAAACCCATGAATGACTTGCCCGCCCTGCCGCCGACGCCTCTGGGCCGCTACCGACACTACAAAGGCGGCCTCTATCAGGTGGAAGGCGTGGCCCGGCACAGCGAGAGCCTGGAGGGCTTTGTGATCTACCGCCCGTTGTACGGCACAGCACATGGGCCAGGCCGGCAGGCCGAACTGTGGATCAGGCCCTGGACCATGTTCTTCGGTCTGGTCGAGGTCGGCGGGCGCAGCCGGCAACGCTTCGAGCCCGATGCTCAGTCGGGCAGCAGCAACTGAGCCTGTCCAGCGCAGTGCCAGACCACGCCGTCCTTCAGCGCCAGCGCATCTTCCACGAACCAGCGCACCGCCTGCGGGTACAGCCGGTGCTCTACCGCCAGCACCCGCTGCGACAGCGCGTACTCGTCATCATCTGCCATCACCGGCACCACGGCCTGAGCCACGATCGGGCCATGGTCGAGTTCGGCGGTGACGAAATGCACCGTGGCCCCGGCCAGCTTGCAGCCTGCCTCAAGGGCGCGGCGGTGGGTGTGCAGCCCGGTGAAGGCGGGCAGCAAGGACGGGTGGATGTTGAGCATCCGGCCCTCGTAGCGGCGCACAAAATCTTGACCCAGGATGCGCATGAAGCCGGCCAGCACTACCAGATCGGGCCGAAAGCGGTCGATCGCCTCGGCCAGGGCCAGGTCGAATTGCTGGCGCTGGGCAAACTGGCGGTGGTTCACTGCCTCGGTGGCGATGTCTTGGGCTGCGGCATAGGCCAGACCCTCGGCGTCGGGCTGGTTGGAAAGCACGGCCACCACCTGGGCCTGCCAAGCTTGGTCGCGGCAACACTGCACGATGGACTGCATGTTGCTGCCGCGTCCGGAGATCAGGATGACGATGCGTTTCATGGCCGGCGGCAGTGTATTCGGCTTGCGGTCTGCTGGCGATTCGGTGCGGCAACCGCGTCTGAGACAATCCGCAACCCTGTCTGAACTGCCCATCCCATGCGAGCCCGCGTCCTTTCCGGCATGCGCCCCACCGGCGCCCTTCACCTCGGCCACTACCACGGCGCCCTGAAAAACTGGGTCCGCCTGCAGGACGAGTTCGATTGTTTCTTTTTTGTCGCCGACTGGCATGCGCTGACCACCCACTACGAAGACCGCGCGGTGATCGAGCGCAGCGTCTACGACATGGTGGTGGATTGGTTGGCCGCCGGCCTTGACCCGGAGAAGGCCACGATTTTCATCCAGAGCCGGCTGCCCGAGCATGCCGAGCTGTTCACCTTGCTGGCCATGGGCACGCCGCTGGGCTGGCTGGAACGTGTGCCGACCTACAAGGACCAGATCGAGAAGCTGAAGGACCGCGACCTGGCTACCTATGGTTTCCTGGGCTACCCGCTGCTGCAGGCCGCCGACATCCTGATCTACAAGGCCAGCTGGGTGCCGGTGGGTGAAGACCAGGCGTCACATGTTGAGCTCACCCGCGAGGTCGCGCGCCGCTTCAACCACCTCTATGGCCGGGGGGTCGACTTCGACGCCCGCGTTGCCGCCGCGCTGGCCAAGCTGGGCAGGGACGACAGCCGCTACTTCGACAAGCAGCGCAAAGCTTTTGGCCAGGACGGCCAGGCCGAGGCCCTGGCCAAGGGCGAAGCCATCGTGCGCAAGGCCGTGATGGTGCTCGACCCGAGCGAGACCGAACTGCTGCTGGGCCATTTGCGCGGCAGCGGCCGCAGCGTGCTGACCGAGCCCCAGGCCCTGCACACCGAGGTCACCAAGCTGCCCGGCCTGGACGGCGCAAAGATGAGCAAGAGCTACGGCAATGCCATCGCCATGCGCGACGAACCGGCGGTGGTCGAACACAAGATCCGCAAGATGCCCACCGACCCGCAGCGCGTGCGCCGCACCGACCCCGGCGACCCCCAGCGTTGCCCGGTCTGGAAGTTCCACCAGGTCTACAGCGATGCCAACACCCAGGACTGGGTGGTCAGGGGCTGCACCAGCGCCGGCATCGGCTGCCTGGAGTGCAAACAGCCGGTGATCGACGCGGTGCTGAAGGAACAGAAGCCCTGGCGCGACCGCGCCGAGACCTACCTGGCCAACCCCAAGCAGGTGCACTGGATTGTCGAGATGGGCACCGAGCGTGCTCGCACCGTGGCCCGGCAGACGATGAAAGACGTGCGCGAGGCGATGGGCCTGCAGTACTGAGCGCGCAGCGTGGCCTTGCGGCCGTTCGGCCTCTGGCAAGCGCCCAGACCGGATCAGGTGGCGGTTGCCGCTGAGCACTTCAGGCCGCGTCCGCTGGTCGGTGGCGTGCATTGGCCACGCAGTACCCCGCTGTCAGCGGGCTGAAACCCAGGCGTTCTGCGCAGACCTAGTGAAAACCCTATACTGCACTGCAGCATGAGTCCATTCCGGGCTCTGCAACTTGCCAGGAGTCAATACCATGACCAGTGCATCGATGAGTTTCGGTCGACCGGTTCGCGTGACCTTTCCCCGCGCCTCGCTGTGGTTCGGCAACCTCGCTGCCTTTGTATGGCGGACGCTGTCACAGCCACGTGCCTCGGCGCTTGACGAGACTGTTCAACCCGTCCAGGCCGCCGTCAGTGACGAGTTGCTGCAGCCGCGCTGCCGCGCCTGGATCCAGATCGACAGGAGTTGAGACCATGACCAGCCATTCCATGAGTTTTGGCCGCCCACTGCGTGCCAACCTGACATATCCTTCAAAATTGCTGGGCCAGTTCACCGCCTGGATGCTCAACAGCTTGCGCCAGCTTGACCGCTGGCAGCTCGGTCACCACCAGGAACAGCCGAAGTCGGCGCAGGACGTGCTGGACTGGGCGGACAGGCTGCAGGCGCGCGAGCCTGGATTCGCGTCCGACCTGCGCGCAGCGGCGTTGCGCGCCATGAACGAGCGCAGCGACTGAGATAGGCGCGGGCGCCGGCCCGGCGACGGACCCAGACGCTGCGGCGGCGCTTAAGCTGCGCGGGTGATCCTTCCGCCGCCACCGCCACCGCCACCGCTTCCGCCACAGGGTACGTCTGCCACCACGCTCTTGGCCGTGGTGCATCTTGACCCGCAGTTGCTGGTGGTGGACAAACCAGCCGGCCTGCTGACGGTGCCGGGCCGGGGCGCCGACAAGACCGACTGCCTGGCCAGCCGGGTACTGGACTTGTGCAGCGATGCGCTGACCGTACACCGCCTGGACATGGCCACCTCGGGTTTGGTCGTGTTTGGTCGAGGTCAGGCGGCACAGCGGCGCTTGTCGATGGTCTTTGCCCGACGTGAGGTGGACAAACGCTACGAGGCCGTGGTCCATGGCCTGGTGGCGGACGACCAGGGCGAGATCACGCTGCCGCTGATGGCCGACTGGCCGCGGCGGCCGATGCAAAAGGTCGACCAGGACCAGGGCAAACCCAGCCTGACGCGCTGGCGCGTGCTGGAACGCTGCCCTGCCAGCGCAAGCACCCGACTGGCGCTGCAGCCCATGACCGGCCGCACCCACCAGTTGCGGCTGCACCTGGCCGCCATCGGCCACCCCATCCTGGGCGACACGCTGTACGCGCCACCGCCCATTGCCGGCGCAGCCCCGCGCCTGCTGCTGCATGCCTGCACGCTGGACCTTACGGCCCAGGCCAGCGGCAGCGTGGCGCTGCGGCTGAGCAGCCCCGTGCCGTTCTAGCCTGTAGGGCTTGGGGTCGGGTCCGACCTCAAGCCCGACAGGCTAGAACGGTCTGGCGCTGCGACGGCGGGCCGAAGCGTTGAAGCACATCCGTCTCGCTCAGTTTCAGGCTGGGTACAAAGCTCGCTCCCACCAGCGGCATGGCCTGGGCCTGGGCCCTGAGCTGCGCTTGCAGTTTGAAGCGACGGGCACTCCGACCATCACTTGCGAGTCCGAGGCCTGTTCGCGCCATATGCGCAGGGTGTCCGCTGGCACCACGAATGCCAGCACCGGGCGGCCACTGGCATGGCCGGCGACCAAGGGCTCGACCAGAGCCTCCAGTGCGCCCACCTGGTCCACCCGCGCCACCAGCGCCACCTGCAGCAGGTCGGCAAAGCGTTGTTGGGCCTGTGCCACGCTGTCCTGGCCCAAGATCAGGCCAAAGACGCGTGATCGGCCTCCCGGCAAGGCCTGCACCTGCCAAGGCAGGTCCTGCGAATGGCCTGGGTCTGCGGCCACCGGAGGCGCGCCTTTGACCATGTGCCACAGCGGCAGCGCGAATGCCACTGCCAGCACCAGCATCGCTGCGCTCAGGGCCAGCATCAAGGGATGTCTGCTCATCACCCATGGTCGGCCGGCCGTCCTTGTCGCTGGCGGCGTCCGACCGCTGGCCTTGCGTATGCTCAAGGCCATGACCGCCCATCTGCTCATCATCACCGGATCGTCCCGCGGCCTGGGCGCCGCGCTCACCGCACTGAGCCTGCAGCCAGGCCATCAATTGCTGGGCATGGCCCGACAACACAACGCCGATCTGCAGGGCCAGGCCGATGGCGCGGGCGTGCCGCTGACCCAGTGGCAGATCGATCTGGCCGACGCGCCGGCCGCTGCGGCCCGGCTGCAGCAATGGCTGCATGGCTTCGACGGCCAGGCGGTGGCCAGCGTTACGCTGATCAACAACGCCGGCCTGGTCGGTCTGCCCGCGCCCCTGCACAAGGTGCCGCTGGCCATGCTGTCGGCCGCGATGCGGGTCGGGCTGGAGGCGGCACTGCTGCTCAGTGCGGCCTTCTTGTCCAGCACCGACGGCTGGCCCGGCCAACGCCGCATCATGAACATCTCGTCCGGTCTGGGCCGGCGCGCCATGGCGGGCAGCGCCGCCTACTGCGCGGCCAAGGCCGGCATGGACCATTTCAGCCGTGCGCTGGCGCTGGAGCAGGCCAGCCTGCCCAACGGCGCCCGGGTCGAGTCCGTCGCGCCAGGCGTAATCGACACCGACATGCAGGCCGAGTTGCGCGGCGCTGACGCGGCCGATTTCCCCGAGCGCGAGATGTTTGCCCAGCTCAAGGCCAACGGTCAGTTGCTGAGCCCGACGGACTGTGCCCGGCAGCTGCTGGCCCGCTTGAATCGGGCCGATTTTGGCCAGGACCCGGTGACCGACATCCGTCAACCCTGATCGGCGTTCCGAGGCGCGTGGCCCGGCGCAGAGCGCCATCGACCCGGCCGTAGAATCCGCGCTTTTGTCTGCCCCCACCGCTCCCGTGGCCCCGCCGTTCCTGGGCTTGATCGCCGGCTTTGTGCGCCGGCATTGGGCTGCCTACGCCAGTTCGGCGTTGATGCTGGCCGGCGTGGCCTTGCTGGGCGTCTGGCTGCCCCGGCAGATCGGCCACATCGTTGACGGGCTGGCCAGTCAGAAGCTGATCGGCGCCGCGTTGTGGCCTGAGCTGGCCCTGCTGCTGGCCGCCGGTGCGGGGGTCTATGGCCTGCGCGTGGCCTGGCGCTTCCAGCTCTTCGGCACGGCGTTCAAGCTGGGCGTGGAACTGCGACTGCAGCTGTTCCAGCGCCTGTGCCTGCAAGGCCCGCCGTTTTTTCAGACCCGGCGCACCGGCGACCTGATGGCCCTGGCCACCAACGATGTCGATGCCGTGGAACAGGCCGCCGGCGAAGCCATGCTGGCCGGCTTTGACGGCAGCATGACCTTGCTGCTGGTAGTGCTGGCGATGTCGGTGGGCGTTGACTGGCGGCTCACCGTTGTGGCCTTGCTGCCCTTTCCGCTGATGGCGATCGCCTTCTGGTGGATTTCACGCCGCGTCCATGAAGCCTCGCACCAGGCGCTGACCGCCTTTGGCAGCCTGAACGACCAAGTGCAGGAGAGCCTGTCCGGCGTGCGCATGCTGCGCGCGCTGGGCCTGCAGGCGCGCAGTGCGGCCCAATTCAGCACTTTGGCCAGCAACGCCGCCGCCACCAGCCTGAGCGCCCAGCGCTGGGAAGCCGCCTACGAGCCCGCCGTGGGCCTGACGCTGACCAGCGCCGTGGTGCTGGCCCTGGGCTATGGCGGCGCGCTGGTCTGGCGCGGCGACATCAGCATCGGCCAGCTCACCGCGTTTGGCCTCTACCTGGGCCAGCTGATCTGGCCGATGTTTGCCGCCGGCTGGGTGCTCAGCCTGATCGAGCGTGGCCGCGCGGCCTGGGCACGGCTGGCGCCGATGCTGGCCGCACCCTTGCTGGTGCAGGACCTGGGTACGGTTCAGCAGCGCCCGTCCGGCGTGCTTGCGCTGCAAAACCTGCACTTTGCCTACCCTGGCCAGATCGAGCCGGCGCTGGCCGGGGTCGACTTCAGCCTGGCCGCCGGCCAGACGCTGGGCCTGGTCGGGCCCACCGGCGCGGGCAAGAGCAGTCTGGTCAAGCTGCTGCTGCGGCAATGGACAGCCCAGCAGGGTCAGCTGACATGGGGCGGCGTTGCCCTGGCCGACTACCGGCTGGCCACGTTGCGCTCGGCGCTGGCCTGGGTGCCGCAGGAGCCGATCCTGTTCTCGGCCAGCGTGGCCGAGAACATCGCGCTGACCCGACCCGAGGCCAGCCGGGCCCAGATCGAGGCCGTGGCCCAACTGGCCGAGGTGCATGAGGACATCCGCGGCCTGCCCCAGGGCTATGACACGCCGGTAGGCGAGCGTGGCATCACCCTGTCAGGCGGCCAGCGCCAGCGGGTGGCCATCGCCCGCGCCTTGCTCACCGGTGCGCCGCTGCTGCTGCTGGACGATGCCTTGTCGGCGGTGGACACACAAACCGAGGCCCGCATCCTGGCCGCACTGCGTGAACAGGCTGCGGGCCGCAGCATGCTCATCATCAGCCACCGCCTGCGCACGCTGCAGCATGCCCAGCAGATCCTGGTGCTGCGCCACGGCCGGGTCAGCGAGCGTGGCAGCCACGCCGAACTGCTGGCCCTGGGCGGCTGGTACGCCACCCAGTGGCGGGTGCAGCAGCTGGAAGACTCGTTGGCGGCCGAATGAGCCAGGCCCTGCCACCTGAGAGCGAACGGGCCCACCGCCCGCCAGACGCGAACGAGCGCCGCGCCGCGCTGGGCCTGCTCTGGCGCGCCGCGGCGGCCCAGCCCGGCAGCCTGTGGCCGGCGGTGCTCTGGTTGGCGCTGGCGGCCGCACTGGAGGCCCTGGGCCCGTTGTTGGGCAAGGCCTTCATCGACCGCCACCTGCTGCCGCACCTGGCCCAGCCGCTGGCCGCCGGCCAGGCCAATCTGCTGGCCATGGCCGGGCTGCTGGGTGCGGCGCTCATCAGCGGGTGGCTGGCCAGTGCGCTGCGCTTCTGGCAGCTGCTGCGTTTGGCCGGGCTGGCGATGCGTTCAGTGCAACACATCCGTGAACGGGTCTATGGCCATGTGCTGCGGCTGCCGATGGCGTTCTTTGACCGCGCCATCACCGGCCAGCTGGTCAGCCGGGTGACCAACGACACCGAGGCCATCAAGCAGCTCTATGTGCAACTGCTGTTCGTCGTGCTCGACAGCCTGATCCTGCTCGTCAGCATGCTGGTGGCCATGGCCTGGTTGGACTGGCGCTTGATGCTCATCGTGGCCACCCTGGTGCCCGCGGTGGTGGCCATCGTCTGGCTCTACCAGCGCTGGTCGGCGCCGGCGGTCGCGGCCAGCCGGGCCCACCGCAGCCACATCAATGCGCAGACCGCCGAGGCCATAGGCGGCATGGCCGTGCTGCAGGCCAGCGGCGCCACGCCGCGCTTTGGCCAGCGCTTTGGCCAGACCAATGAGGCGCTGTACCAGTCGCGCCGGGAAGAGCTGCGCGCCAATGCATGGCTGCTGCGGCCGGTGCTGGACTTTCTGAATGTGGCGCTGATGGCTGCGGTGATCCTGGTCTTCAGCCAGCGGGCCGAAGCCAGTGGCGGCATTGGCTTGGGCACGCTGGAAATCGGTGTGCTCTATGCCTTTGTCAGCTACATCGCCCGTGTGGTCGAGCCGCTGATCCAGATCACCATGCAGTTCTCGCAACTGCAGCAGGCGGTGGTGGCGGCAGCGCGGGTCAACACCTTGCTGGGCGAGGCCGTCGCGCCGGCGCCGGCCAGCGGGCCCGAGGTGGCTGCCGGCGCGCTGCGCATCCGCGACCTGAACTTCGCCTACCAGGCCGGCCACCCGGTGTTGCAGGGACTGGACCTGGAGGTTGCGGCCGGCAGCTTCGTGGGCATCGTCGGCGCCACCGGCAGCGGCAAGAGCACACTGCTGGCGCTGCTGCTGCGCTTTTATGCCGCACCGCCAGG
>JANOWE010000288.1:0-5002 GCA_031417735.1 Betaproteobacteria bacterium | reverse complement strand
CATGGCCTGCCTGGCCATCGTGCAGCAGGAGCAAGGCCATGTCAGCGCCGAGGCCGAACACGCCATTGGGGCCTACCTGGGCATGGCCACCATCGCCGTGCGCGAGGTGACCACCTTCTACAACATGTACAACCAGCGGCCGGTGGGCCAGTTCAAACTGAACGTTTGCACCAATCTGCCCTGCCAGTTGCGTGACGGCCAGCAGGCCATGCAATACCTGTGCAAGAAACTGGGCGTCGAGAATGGTGGCACCAGCGCCGACGGGCTGTTCACTGTTCAGCAAAGTGAATGCCTGGGCGCTTGCGCCGACGCACCGGTGTTGCTGGTCAACGACCGCCAGATGGTCAGCTTCATGAGCAACGACCGGCTGGACGAACTGCTTGATTTCCTGAAGGGCCAGGCCACATGAGCGCCGCTGTGCTGGACCTGTCGCGCTTCCAGGCCAAAGGTTTCGAGACCTGCTTCCATGACCGCCACATCGGCGCCCAGATCGTCGCCGGCCTGGACGGCAGCAACTGGCGGCTGAAGGACTATGAATCGCGTGGTGGCTACCATGCGCTGCGCAAGATGCTGGCCACTGAGGGGGGCATGAGCCCTGATCAGGTCGTGGCCGAGGTCAAGGCCTCGGGCCTGCGTGGTCGTGGCGGTGCGGGCTTTCCCACCGGCTTGAAATGGAGCTTCATGCCGCGTGCACTGCCGGTGCAGAAGTACCTGGTCTGCAACAGCGACGAGGGCGAGCCCGGTACCTGCAAAGACCGCGACATCCTGGCCTACAACCCGCACATCGTCATCGAGGGCATGATCATCGCGGCCTATGCGATGGGCATCACGGTGGGCTACAACTATATCCACGGCGAGATCTTCGAGGTCTATGACCGGTTCGAAGAAGCGCTGGAAGAAGCTCGCGCCGCAGGCTATCTGGGCCGGCAGATTCTTGGCAGCAAGCACAGCTTTCAGTTGCATGCCTTCCACGGTTTTGGCGCCTATATCTGTGGCGAGGAGACCGCGCTGCTTGAGTCACTGGAAGGCAAGAAGGGCCAGCCGCGCTTCAAGCCGCCGTTTCCGGCCAGCTTCGGCCTGTACGGCCGGCCGACCACCATCAACAACACCGAGACCTTTGCGGCCGTGCCCTGGATTATTCGCAACGGCGGGCCGGCCTACCTGGATTGCGGCAAGCCCAACAACGGCGGCACCAAGATCTTCTCGATGGTGGGTGATGTCGAGCGGCCCGGCAACTACGAGATTCCGATGGGTACGCCGTTTGCCAAGATTCTGGAACTCGCCGGCGGTGTCAGGGGCGGCAGAAAGCTCAAGGCGGTGATCCCGGGTGGCTCATCTGCACCGGTGTTGCCGGCGTCGATGATGATGGACTGCAGCATGGACTACGACAGCATCGCCAAGGCCGGCTCGATGCTGGGTTCGGGCGCCGTGATCGTGATGGACGAGACGCGCTGCATGGTCAAGAGCCTGCTGCGTTTGAGCTACTTTTATACCCATGAGTCTTGCGGCCAGTGCACGCCTTGCCGCGAAGGCACGGGCTGGCTGTGGCGGCTGGTGAACCGGCTGGAACATGGGCAAGGCAAGGCCGAGGATCTGGCGCTGCTGGACTCGGTGGCCGAGAGCATCATGGGCCGCACCATCTGTGCGCTGGGCGATGCCGCGGCGATGCCGGTGCGCGGCATGCTCAAGCATTTCCGCGACGAGTTTGCTTACCACGTCGAGCACAAGACCTGCATGGTCCCCGCCTACGTCTGAGAACAGACATGATCGAACTAGAACTTGACGGCAAGCAGGTCTCGGTGGCCGAAGGCAGCATGGTCATGCATGCGGCCGACGCCGCCGGCACCACCATCCCCCACTTCTGTTACCACAAGAAGCTCAGCATTGCGGCCAACTGCCGGATGTGCCTGGTCGACATCGAGAAGGCGCCCAAGCCCATGCCGGCCTGCGCCACGCCGGCCACGCAAGGCATGGTGGTGCGCACCAAATCCGACAAGGCCATCAAGGCGCAGAAGTCGGTGATGGAGTTCCTGCTCATCAACCACCCGCTGGACTGCCCGATCTGCGACCAGGGCGGTGAGTGCCAGCTGCAAGACCTGGCCGTGGGCTATGGCGGCAGCAGTTCGCGCTACCAGGAAGAAAAGCGCGTGGTGTTCCACAAGAACGTGGGCCCGCTGGTGTCGATGGCCGAGATGAGCCGCTGCATCCACTGCACCCGTTGCGTACGCTTCGGCCAGGAAGTTGCCGGGGTGATGGAACTGGGCATGATCCACCGCGGTGAGCATTCCGAAATCACCACCATGACCGGTGGCAGCATCGACAGCGAACTGTCGGGCAACATGATCGACATCTGCCCGGTCGGCGCGCTGACCAGCAAGCCTTTCCGCTACTCGGCCCGCACCTGGGAACTGTCGCGCCGCAAGAGCATCAGCCCGCACGACAGCACCGGCACCAACCTGGTGGTGCAGGTCAAAGGTCAGCAGGTGATGCGGGTGGTGCCGCTCGAGAACGAGCCGGTCAATGAATGCTGGATCGCCGACCGCGACCGCTTCAGCTACGAAGCATTGAACAGCCCGCAGCGCCTGCTGTCGCCGATGATCAAGCAGGGTGGTCAGTGGCAGGCCGTGGACTGGAATACCGCGCTGGCCTATGTGGCCGATGGCCTGAAGCGCATCACCGCCGAGCATGGCGTGGCCGGCGTAGGCGCGCTGGCCAGTGCCCACCGCACGGTGGAAGAACTGCACCTGCTGGCCAAACTGGCGCGCGGCCTGGGCAGCGAGAGCGTGGATTACCGATGCCGTCATGCCGATTTCAGCAACCTGGCGCCGGCGGGCCAGGCCCAATGGCTGGGTTTGCCCATCGCTGAACTGTCCACGCTGCAGCGCGCCTTGGTGGTCGGCTCGTTCTTGCGCAAGGACCATCCACTGTTCGCCCAGCGGCTGCGCCAATCGGTGCGTCGGGGTGGCCAGGTGATGAGCCTGAATGCGGTGCACGACGATTGGGCGATGCCGCTGGCTGCAAGCCTCACCGCCGCGCCCGGTGCCTGGGCCCAACAGCTGGCTGACGTGGCCGCCTGCATCGCCAAGGCACAGGGCGTGGCGGCTCCGGCTGCGGCCGAACCCGGCCCCCATGCGCAGGCGGTTGCCGATGCCTTGCTGTCGGGTGAGCGCAAAGCCGTGCTGCTGGGCAATGCCGCTGCGCAGCATCCTCAGGCCGCGACCCTGCTGGCCCTGGCACAGTGGATTGCTGCCGCCACCGGCGCCAGTGTGGGCTACCTGACGGCCGATGCCAACACGGTCGGTGCGCAATTGGTCGGCGCCATGCCTGGCGCCGGCGGTATGAACGCCGGCCAGATGTTGAGCCAGCCGATGAAGGCCTTGCTGCTGCTGGATGTGGAGCCGGTGCTGGACGCGGCCGACGCGGCTGCGGCGCAGGCCGCACTTGCAGGCTCGGGCCTGGTCGTGGCGATGACCTCGTTCAAGGATGCGCGCGTGGACAACGCCGATGTGCTGCTACCCATCGCGCCGTTCACCGAAACCGCAGGCAGCTTCGTCAACGCTGAAGGCCGGCTGCAGAGCTTTCAGGGCGTGGTCAAGGCCGCAGGCGACAGCCGTCCGGCCTGGAAGGTGTTGCGCGTGCTGGCCAACCTGCTGGGTCTGCCCGGCTTCAATCATGAGTCGGCCGACGAGGTGCTCGCCGAGGCGCTGGGAGACTTGTCCACGCTGCCCTCACGTTTGAACAACCACAGCGACGCGGCCATCGACCTGCTGCTGCCCGCGCCCACCGGCCTGCAGCGTGTGTCCGACCTGCCGATCTATGCCACCGACCCGCTGGTGCGCCATGCGCCGTCACTTCAACTCACCGCCGACGCCAAGGCACCGGTGGCCGGCCTGTCCAGCGCGCTGTGGCAACGCCTGGGCCTGCAGGCTGGCGACCGGGTGCTCATCAGCCAGGGTCAGGCCAGCCTGGTGATGCCTGCCAGGCATGACCGTACGCTGGCCGACGACGCGGTGCGCGTGCCGGCCGGTCATGTCGACACCATCGCCCTGGGCGCCATGTTCGGTGCCATCCAGGTGGAGAAAGCCTGACCATGGTCGATCAATTCAACCAATGGGGTGGTTCGGTCTTTGGCGGTCTGGCCTGGCCGGTGATCTGGAACCTGATCAAGATCGTGGCCCTGGTGCTGCCGCTGATGGGCTGCGTGGCCTACCTCACGCTGTGGGAACGCAAGGCCATCGGCTGGACCCAGATCCGCCCGGGCCCGAACCGGGTCGGCCCCTGGGGCCTGCTGACGCCCATCGCCGATGCGGTCAAGCTGATGTTCAAGGAGATCATCCGCCCCACCGCGGCCAACAAGGGCCTGTTCTTTCTCGGCCCGGTGATGACCATCATGCCCGCGCTGGTGGCCTGGGCGGTCGTCCCGTTCGGCCCCGAGGTGGCGTTGGCCAATGTCAACGCCGGTCTGCTGTTCCTGATGGCCATCACCTCGCTCGAGGTCTATGGCGTGATCATTGCCGGCTGGGCGTCAAACTCCAAGTACGCTTTTCTGGGTGCGCTGCGCGCCTCGGCACAGATGGTCAGCTACGAGATCTCGATGGGCTTCGCGCTGGTCGTGGTGCTGATGGTCTCGGGTTCGATGAACATGACCGAGATCGTCATGCAGCAAGACCAGGGCCGCATGGCCGGCATGGGCCTGAACTTCCTGTCCTGGAACTGGCTGCCGCTGTTGCCGATCTTTGTGGTCTATTTCATCGCCGGCCTGGCCGAGACCAACCGCCACCCGTTTGACGTGGTGGAAGGCGAATCAGAAATCGTCGCCGGCCACATGGTCGAGTACTCGGGCATGTCGTTCGCGATGTTCTTCCTGGCCGAATACGCCAACATGATCCTGGTCTCCACGCTGGCCGTGCTGCTGTTCCTGGGCGGCTGGTTGCCACCATTGGACTCGGCGCTGCTGAATTGGATACCGGGCTGGATCTGGTTGGGGCTGAAGGTCTTCGTG
>JANOWE010000287.1:0-5041 GCA_031417735.1 Betaproteobacteria bacterium | reverse complement strand
CGAGCGCGAGGCCTCGCCGCGCAGCGCCAGCCCGGCGCCCGAGACCATGGGCGAGACGGCGGCCACCTCGGGCATGGCCTGCAACAAGGGCAGCAGCTGCTGCCAGTTGGCGATGCTGCGCAGGCGCTGGGCGCGGGGCTGGCTGTCGGTCAGGCTCGTCGTGGCGCTGGCCGAGGGCCAGGCCGGCGCCACCACATCGTCGGGCGTGCGCAGCGAGACATGGGCCTGCGCGCCCAGGGTCTTGTTCAGCGTGTTGCTCTGCAGGCCGCTGATCAGGGCCGAGATGTAGGTCACCACCGCCACGCCGGCGGCAACGCCGACGATGATGAGCAGGCTTTGCATGCGGCCTTCACGCAGAAAGCGCAGCGCCACCTGGCGCTCGAAGCCGAGCAGGCCGGCCATCAGCGGCCCATCGCGCTGGTCAGGGCGCTGCCGGCGTCTTCGGCGCGACGCTTGCTGGCCAGCAGCGCTGCGGCCGCAGCGGTGTCGGCCTGCAGGCGCCGGCCGGTGGCTGGTGCCGGGCCCAGCAGCACGGTGTCGCCGGCGGCCAGGCCTTGCAGCACCTCGGCCGATTCCAGCGTGCGCAGGCCCAGCGTGACCTCACGGCGCTGGGCCCGACCATCGACCAGCAGCAGCACCTGTTCGCCGCCATTCGCCGCCTGACGCAAGGCGGCCAGAGGCAGCACCAGGGCCTGGTCGCGCTGGGCGGTGAGCACGGCCACCGACAGGCTCATGTCTTCGCGCAGAAAGGCCGGCGCGGCCTCAACCTCCAGCGCAAAACGCAACTCGACCGAGCCGCGCTGGGCGTCCACCAGGGGCGCGATGCGCAGCAGCCTGGCGCCGAAGCGCTGGCCGGGGTAGGCGTCGGCCAGCACGCTGGCGGGCTGGCCGGGCCGCAGCTGCTGCAGAAAGCGCTCGTCGACCTGGGCCACCAGCTGCACCGGCCCCTGCAGCGCCAGCACCATCAGTGCCCGGCCAGGCTGCACGATCTGACCCGGCTCGACCAGGCGGCTGAGCACCTTCGCATCGGTGGGCGCCAGCAGGCGCGACTGGGCGAGCCGGGCCCGCGCGGCGTCACTCGCGGCCTGGGCCAGCGCCAGTTGGGCCTGGGCCTGGGCCAGATCACTGCCCTGCTCTGCCGTGGCGGCCTGCTGCGCCTGGGCGCCCGCCAGCTGAGCCTGGGCCACGGCCAGTGCGCGCCGGGCCTCGTCCAGCCGGGCCTGGCTGACAAAGCCTCGGGCGATCAGTTCTTGCGTGCGGGTCAGTTCCGCCGCAGCGGCCACCCGCACCGATTCGGCCTGGGCCACGGCGGCCCGCAGCACGTCGCGGCCGCTGCTGCGCAGGCCGGCCAGCCGGGCCTGGGCCTGGCGCTCGCCGGCCAGGGCCTGGGCCAGCGCGGCGCGGGCCTCGTCGTCCTCGAGCTGCAGCAGGGCCTGGCCCTGTAGCACCTGGTTGCCCTCGGCCACCAGCACCTTGGCCACCCGGCCGGTGAGCGTGCTGCCCAGCTCTACCCGCTGCGCGCTGGCCACGCGGGCCGAGAACTGCAGCAGCTGCTGCAGCGGCGCGGTCTGCAGCACCAGGGCCGGCACCGCCACCGGTCGCCACCACCACCAGGTCAGCGCGCCAAGCAGCAGGGTCAACAACAGCAGGGGCAGGGCAAGGCGACGGAGCATGCTCGGCATTCTTGCACCGGGCTGCCGGCCTGGCCTTGCGTTGGCGCAGCCTGGGTCAGGCGTGAATTCCGCACGGCTGGCAGTGCCCCATCGGCCTTGGGGATGGGATGCCTGCCCTGCCCGGCCGTACAGTGCTCGGCGACCTGCGCCATGCGGGCATTTGCTGGAACGTCTCTGCCGTACACCATGAACCTGCCCCGCGCCGCCCGACTGCGCTGCCTGCCGTTTCTGGCCTTCATGCTGCTGCTCTTGCTGCGTGGCCAGGCGCCGACCGATGGCAGCTGGGGCTTTGATGCGCGCTGGCTCTACGGCCTGACCTTGCCCGTGGTGGGCGGCATGCTGCTGTGGTGGTGGCGCGACTACGGTGAGCTGGCGCGTCAGAACCTGCCCTCGCTGGCCGAGCTGCTGGGCTCGGTGGCGGTGGGCCTGCTGGTGTTTGGGCTGTGGACCAGGCTGGACGCGCCGTGGATGCAGATCGGTGAACCATCGGCCAGGTTTGTGCCGCTGGACGCCACCGGCGCGCTGATCTGGCCGCTGGTGGTGCTGCGCTGGCTGGGCGCGTCACTGGTCGTGCCGGTGATGGAAGAGCTGTTCTGGCGCTCGTTCCTGATGCGCTGGCTGCAGCAGCCGGTGTTCGAGGGCGTGGACCCCCGCCGCGTGGGCGCCAAGGCGGTGCTGCTGTCGACCTTCGTCTTCGTGCTGGCCCACCCGCTGTGGCTGGCTGCGGCGCTGGCCGGGCTGGCCTATGCGCTGCTGTACCGCCAAACCGGCCGTTTGTGGACGGCGGTGGTTGCCCATGCGGTGACCAATGGCGCGCTGGGCATCTGGGTCGTGCGCAGCGGCCAGTGGCAGTTCTGGTAGGCGATCTTCAGTTCGCTCTGCCAGGCACTGGCCTGGTCACCATCACCGCGTTGCCCTCGCCAGAAGGGTTCAGCCGGCCTCGTCGGGCAGGGTCTGGGCCCGCCGCACCGCCTGCGCCAGGGCCGTCAGCCAGGCCTGCAGGGCCGGCCCCTGCAGCGGTGCGCCATCCGCTTCGGCCAGGCCGGCGGCCAGCCCGGCACGCTGGTCAAGGCCGGCAAACAGGCCTTCGTCGAGGCAGCCCTGAGCGCTGAGCAGCAGCCATTGCTGGGCCAGCGCGCCGTCGGCCGCAGCAGGTGCCTGCCAGGGCACGCCGATGTGCAACACGGCCTGAACCGTGGCGGGCACGGGGTCGCCCGGTGCCAGCAGCTGCAGGCCGGGCTCGTAGTGCAGCGCCTGGCCAAGCTGGTGCTGGTCGGCCAGCGTGGCGCAGGGCAGGGCCACCTGCGGCGCGCCGGTGGTCAGCAGCTCGTCCAGCACGGCCTGCAGCGCCAGCACGGTGGGCCCGGCCAGCGCGCTGGCGGGGTTGCCGGGCTCGATGCGCCAACAGGCGCTGTGCACGGCGCGAAGCGTCTGGCCCAGGCGCGACTGCTGCTGCTGTGACAGGTAGCCGCTGTGCTGCCAGCCGGCCAGGCCGGCGCTCAGCGTGGCCAGCTGCTGGTCATGCGCCTCACGCTGGGCGGGGGCCAGCGGCAGCAGCCGTCGGCTCAGGACCTGTGCGGGCAGCGACTGAACCAGGTCTTCACGGCCACGTTGCAGCAGCAGGCGCGAGAGTTGTTCGCTGACCTGTTCCAGCCGGGCATCGTCCATCGCCTGGCCGGATTCGCGTGCGACCTGCAACTGACGCAGCGCGGCCAAGGGGCCCTGTCGCCAGCGGTCCAGAAAGTCCACCAGCTGGTCGAGCAGCAGCGGCTGTTCGTCCAGCGGTGCGCCGCACAGCACCAGGGCCTGGTCGGCACCGCAGCGCTGCAGCGCTTGCCAATGCTCGGGCTGCAGGGCCAGCCGCTGGGGCTCGTCGATGATCATCAGCTCGGGCGCCCACAGCGCGACCTGGGTCGCGTCGCTGGCCAGGGCCTCGGGCGAAAAGATGCGCAGCTCGGCCGGCTGCGTCCACTGCGATTGCCGCTGGTGCGGGCTGCCGGCCAGCACCTGGGCTTGTTGGCCCGCCAACTGCTGCCAGGCGCGGTGCCAGGCCATGCGCTGCGCAGGCGGGCACAGCACGGCCACGCGCTGCAGGCCGAAATGCTGGCGCCAGAGCTGGGCCGCGGCGATGGCCTGCACGCCCTTGCCCAGGCCATGCTCGTCGGCCAGCAGCGCACGGCCGGCCACCACCGCCCACAGTGCGCCTTCGGCCTGGTACAGCGGCAGCGGCACGCTGAGCAGGGTTTGCAGCGCGGCACTGGCCGGACCGTCGGCATAGGCTGATTCCAGCCGCTGCAGGCGGGACAGCGCGTCCAGCGTGGCCGCGCGCAGTGCCCAGACTTCGGGCGCCACCGTCAGGCGGTGGCCGGCCTGCTGCGCCAGACGCTGCAGCAGCGGCAGCAGGCTGGCGTCGTCGGCCGGCAGGCAGCCGTCGTCGTCGAGCCGCCGAGCCACGGCCTGGGCCAGGACGGGCGGGCAGCCCTGGCCGGGCTGCCAGACGATGTGCTGCTGCTCGTCGCCACGCAGGCTCAGGCTGCTGCAGGCGGGCAGCGGGGCGGCGGGTGGTGCGGCGGGTGTTGGGGCGGGTGTTGGGGCTGGGGGCGGCGCAGGCACGGCCACGTCCGGCACCGCAGACTTGGGGCCACTGCCACGGCGTTCTTTCGGCGCGGTCTGCGTGGCCGCTGTGGACGGCTTGGACGGCTTGGGCGGCCTGGCCGCGGCGGTGGCGGTGGCGGTGGCGGTGGCGGTGGCGGCCGGGGCCGGGGCCGGGCTTGGTGCCTGAACCGGCGCCGGCACGGGCTTGGGTTGTGCCACCGCAGCCACCGCAGCCACCACGGGCGCGGCTGGCGCCGCCGGGCGCTTGGTCCTGGCGCTGGCTTTCTTGACGGGTGGTCTGGCTGACGTTTTGGCGGGCGCGCCGGGCACGGGCTGGGTCGTCGCCTTGGCGGCCTGCTTGGCGGCCTGCTTGGCCGCCGGCTTGCCAAGTTTGGCGCCGGGTTGGGCCGAGGCCTTGTCCTGGGGCTTGGTCACGAGCTTCTTCGCCACCTTTCTGGCAGCGGTCTTGACTGCTGCCTTGGCCACGGGCTTGGCCGCAGGCTGGGTGGCGGAGGTGTCGTCGGCGGCAGGCTTGGCGCTGCGGCGGTGTGGGGCGGGTGAACTGGCCATGGTCGGGGAGGTGTGGGGTGTCGTCGCGGCGTCTTGTCGGCGACGCAGAACAGATCAGAGGGGACGGGCAGCGCAGCGCTGGCCGTCGCGTACGGTTTGACCGGGCGGTGACATTGATGGCGCTGGTGGCACTAGTACTGCGACCCGGAAGGATCGAAACATGATGAAAGCGATGGATTCGGCCCGAAGGCTAGGCGCAAACC
>JANOWE010000286.1:0-35198 GCA_031417735.1 Betaproteobacteria bacterium | reverse complement strand
GTGCGTACGGTGCCGCACAGCGGGCGGCTGGTCGTCAACGGCCGCGATGAGGCGCTGACCCGGGTGTTGGCCCGAGGCTGCTGGAGTGAAGTACAGCGCTTTGGCGTGCGCAAGGAAGAGCCCGGCGCGCTGCGCGCCCGGGGCGAGCCCCATGCCTTTGACGTGCTGCGCGGCAGCCTGAAGGTGGCCCGGGTCGACTGGACCCAGATCGGCGAGCACAACCAGCTCAATGCGCTGGCCGCCATCGCTGCGGCCGAGCATGTGGGCGTCCCGCCCGAAGCCGCAGGCGCCGCGCTGGCCAGCTTCCAGAACGTGCGCCGGCGCATGGAACTGCGCGGTGAGGCGGGCGGGGTCAAGGTCTACGACGACTTCGCCCACCACCCCACCGCGATGCACACCACCATCGACGGCCTGCGCCGCCGGGTCGGGCTGGCGCGCATCCTGGCCGTGTTCGAGCCGCGTACCAACACCATGAAGCGCGGCGACATGGCCGCCCTGCTGCCCTGGGCGCTGGAAGACGCCGACCAGAGCTTCTGCCTGCAGGGCGCCTATGGCTGGGATGCAAGACAGGCCCTGGCCCCGCTACAGACCCCGGCGGTGGTGGTGGACAGCGTGGACAAGCTGACCGAGGCGGTGCTCAAGGTCGCCCGCCCGGGCGACCATCTGCTGGTGATGAGCAACGGCAGCTTTGGCGGCCTGCACGACAAGCTGCTGGCCGGGCTGGCCGCGCGTGGCTGAGCCCGTTGCGGTGGCGGTGGGCCAGCGCCCCAGCCATTTGCTCTACCTGCACGGCTTTCGCTCATCGCCGGCCTCGTTCAAGGCCAGGCTGTTGGTGGACTGGCTGGGCATCCACCGGCCCGCGCTGACGGTCTGGTGCCCGCAACTGCCGCCCTCGCCCGCCGCCGCCTGGACCCTGATCGAACAAGGCACCGCCGACTGGCCGGCCAAAGGCATGGCCGTGGTCGGCAGTTCCTTGGGCGGCTTCTACGCCACCGCCCTGGCCGAGGCCCGAGGCTGCCGGGCCATGCTGCTGAACCCGGCGGTGGACCCGGCGCGTGACCTGGCCGCCCATGTTGGCGAACAAAGCCATTTCCACGCACCTGAAGAGCGTTTTCTCTTTCGGCCCGAATTTGTCGACGAGTTGCTGGCGCTGACCCCCGCCGCCATCACGAAGCCTGAACGCTACGGCCTGCTGGTGGCCAAGGGCGACGAGGTGCTGGACTGGCGCGAGATGGTCGGCCGCTACCCCGGTGCCAGGCTGCGCCTGCTCGAAGGCGGTGACCATGGCCTGTCCGATTTCGAGCAGCACCTGCCCTTCGTGCTGGACAGTCTGGGCCTCGACACATGAGCACCGATTCCCCACGCGACTGGGTCGCCGGCGCGCTGCAGCGCATCGAAGCCGATGCCCGCCGCTCGGCCGACACCCACCTGATTCCGCTGGCCCTGCCCGAAGCGCCCGGCGTGGACGTGTACTGGAAAGACGAGTCCACCCACCCCTCGGGCAGCCTGAAGCACCGGCTGGCGCGTTCGCTGTTCCTCTACGGCTTGTGCAATGGCCGCATAGTGCCGGGCACGACCATCGTCGAGGCCTCATCGGGCTCCACCGCCATCAGCGAGGCCTACTTCGCCCGCCTGCTGGGCCTGCCCTTCATCGCCGTGGTGCCGCAGGGTACGGCGCCGGCCAAGCTGCAGCAGATCGCCTTCTTCGGCGGGCAGTGCCACGAGGTGGCGCCGGCCCGGGTCTATGCCGAGGCCCAGGCCCTGGCCGACGGCTGCGCGGGCCATTACATGGACCAGTTCACCCATGCCGAGCGGGCCACCGACTGGCGTGGCAACAACAACATCGCCGAGTCGATCTTCAGCCAGCTGGCCAGCGAGCCCCACCCGCTGCCGCGCTGGATCGTGGTCGGTGCGGGCACCGGCGGCACTTCGGCCACCATCGGCCGCTACATCCGCTACCGGCCGGGCGCGCTGGCGACCACCCGCCTGGCGGTGGTCGACCCCGAGAACTCGGTTTTCTTCGACGCTTACGCCCAGCACCGCCACGACCTGGTCAGCAGCGCCCGGGGCCGCATCGAAGGCATAGGCCGGCCCCGCGTCGAACCCAGCTTTGTGCCCACCGTGATCGACTGCATGCTGCAGGTGCCCGACGCGTTGAGCTTTGCCGCCGCGCTGGATTTGTCGGCCCGGCTGGGCCGGCGCGTGGGCCCGTCCACCGGCACCAACTTTGCCGGCGTGCTGACCCTGGCCCGCGCCATGGTCGCGCGGGGCGAGCGCGGCAGCATCGTCAGCCTGATCTGCGACGCCGGCGAGCGCTACCACGACACCTTGTTCAAGCCCGACTGGCCCGCCAGCCAGGGCCTGGACCTGGACGCCGCCGGCGCCGCACTGGCCGCCGGCCCGGCGCTGGCCATGGCTGACGGCTGCGGGATGGGACAATCTGCCCGGTGAACTACGCCCTGTTTGATGACGCCGGCAAATTCCTCGCCGGCCGCGTGATGTCCGAAGCCGACACCTCCCTGCAGGTGGAACTGGATTCTGGCAAGCGCGTGAAGGTGAAATCGGCCAACGTGATGTTGCGCTTTGCCAAACCCGAACCGGCGGCGCTGCTGGCCTCGGCCCAGGCCCTGGCGGGCGAGATCGACCTCGACCTGGCCTGGGAATTTGCGCCCGAGGGCGACTTCGGCTTTGCCGACCTGGCGCGCGAGTACTTCAGCGCCAGCGCCGGGCCCGAGCAGCAGGCCGCCGCGCTGTTTTGCCTGCAGGACGCGCCGCACTACTTCCGCCGCGCCGGCCGAGGCCAGTTCAGGAAGGCGCCTGAAGAAACCGTCAAGGCCGCGCTGCTGGCGATCGAGCGCAAGGCCCAGGTGGCGGCGCAGATCAGCCAATGGGCCGACGAACTGGTGGCCGGCAACTGCCCTGCACCGGTGCGCGAGCAACTCTTTCGCATTCTGTTCAAGCCGGACAAGAACGGGCCCGAATACAAGGCCGTGGTCGATGCCGCCAAGCGCGCCCAGCGCGCGCCGCTTGACCTGCTGCAGGGCAGCGGCGCCATCGACTCGCCCTACCAGTTCCACTGGCGGCGCTTCCTGTTCGAGGTCTTCCCCAAGGGCACGGCCTTTGCCGCGCTGGACGCACCGGCGATCAAGGACGAGCTGCCGCTGGCACCGGTGCAGGCCTTCTCGATCGACGATTCATCCACCACCGAGATCGACGACGCGCTGTCGGTCAACGGCCTGGGCAGCGGCACGGTGGTGTTCGGCGTGCACATCGCCGCACCCGCGCTGGCCTTTGCGCCCGATTCACCGCTGGACAAGATCGCCCGCGACCGGCTGTCCACCGTCTACATGCCGGGCTGGAAGCTGACCATGCTGCCCGATGAGGTGGTGCGGGCTTACACCTTGATCGAAGGCCGCGACTGTCCGGCGGTGAGCCTGTACGCCAGCTTCGACGAAGCCACGCTGGAACTCAAAGCCACCGAAACCCGCATCGAGCGCGTGCCGATCAAGGCCAACCTGCGCCACGACCAGCTCGACGAGGTGGTCACCGTGGCCGCGCTGACCGATGAGGCGGTGGCCGAGTACCCGTTTGCCCATGAACTGGCATTTGCCTTTCGCCTGGCCCGCCACCTCAAGGCCGGGCGCGAGGTGATCCGTGGCAAGCCCGAAAACTTCAACCGGCCGGACTACAACTACCGCCTGATCGACGCCAGCGGCGCCAGCCCGAAACAAGAGCCCGATGGCAGCGAGAGAGTGGAGATCAGCGAACGCCGGCGTGGCGCGCCACTCGACCTGATCGTCAGCGAAGCCATGATCCTGGCCAACAGCCACTGGGGTGGCTGGCTGGCCGACTGCGGCGTGCCCGGCATCTACCGCAGCCAGGCCAGCATGGCGCCGGGCATCAAGGTGCGCATGGGCACCAAGCCCGCGCCCCATGCCGGCATGGGCGTGGCGCAGTACACCTGGGCCACGTCGCCGCTGCGGCGCTATGTCGACCTGGTCAACCAGTGGCAGATCATTGCCTGCGCCCGGCACGGCAACACCGCCGCGCTGGTCGCGCCGTTCAAGCCGCGTGACGCGATGCTGTTCTCGATCATCTCGGGCTTTGACGCCGCCTACAGCGCCTACAACGACTTCCAGCGCACGGTCGAGCGCTTCTGGGCCCTGCGCTGGCTGCAGCAGCAGGGCGCGACCGAAATCGACGCGATGGTGATGAAGGACGGCCTGGTGCGTGCCGACCACCTGCCGCTGGTGTTCCGCGTGCCGGGCCTGGACGCGCTGCCGCGCAACGCCCATGTGCGGCTGCGCATCGGTGCCATCGAGCTGCTGACCCTGGAGCTGCATGCCAGCCTGCTGCAGCGGCTGGACGACAGCGCTGCGGCGGCCGAATCGACAGCCGATGACTCGGCCGACGACGACGAGCCCAGCGCCGCACTGGCCTTGGCCATCGACCTGTCCGACGACGGTCCGGCCGATGCGCCTGCCGCCAGCGCGCCGCCCGAGGTGGCGGCACAGACCGCCGGCCCCGACGCTTGACCGACCATGGCTGCGGGCAGCGGGTGGCGCGGGTTCGGCAAGCCTGAACCGGCCTGGGCCGACACCTCGCAAGACGGTGATGACCTGGCCGGCGGCCCAGGCAGCCAAACTCGCCAGGCGCCACGCGTCCCTCGCCCGTCGGGCCAGACCGGCCCGTCCGCGCCCATGTTCGCGCACCGCACACCGCCGCACCGCTGGCTGCCCCGTCGATTGCTGGGCCGGCGCCTGGGCCGGCTGGAATGGGCCCTGCTGGTGTCGATGGGCCTGCATGCAGGATTGCTGATGTTTCGACTGGCCGACCCCGTACGCTTCGAGCGGGTCTTTCGCGACAGCCCGCTGGAGGTGATTCTGGTCAACGCTCGTGCCGACGACGCACCTTTGAAAGCCCAGGCCCTGGCACAGACCACGCTGGCCGGTGGCGGCAGCCTGGACAGCGGCCGTGCCACCTCACCGCTGCCGGCGATGCAGCAGGTCGAACTGGGCGACGCGCCGGCCGACACCCACCGCAAGGTCGACCAACTGCGCCAGCAACAGCAGCAGTTGCTGGCCCAGGTCAGGCGCGAGATGGCGCTGCTGCCGCCACCCGACGCGCAGCGCGACGCCGGCACGCCGCAGGCGCAGGATCAGGAAGAGCGCCGCCGCCAGCTGCTCAAGCTGCTGGCCGAGATCGAGAAGCGCATCAATGACGACAACGCCCAGCCCCGCAAGCGCTATGTCAGCCCGGCCACTCGCGAGGCTACCTATGCCGTCTACTACGACCAGCTGCGCCGTCGAATCGAGGAACGCGGCACGCTCGATTTCCCCGAAAACGCCGGCAAGAAGCTGTATGGCGAGCTGACCATGAACATCACCGTCAACGCCCAGGGCCGCCTGGTCGAGGCCGATGTGGTGAAGAACAGCCCCTCACGGTTGCTGGACCGCCGGGCCCTGGCCATCGTGCATGCGGCCGCGCCGTTCGGCCAATTCAATGCCGCGATGAAGAACCAGGCCGACGAGATCGTGGTCACAGCGCGCTTTCGCTTCACCCGCGACGAAGGCCTGGCCACCACACTCAGCGCCACGCCGCCATGATGACTGCCCCTGAAACCGACCAAGGCGAGCCTGACCGTGCTGGTGCGCCCGACCGCTACGCCGTGATGGGCCAGCCCGTGGCGCACAGCCAGTCGCCTTTCATCCACCGTGCCTTTGCCGTGCAGACCGGCCAGGTGCTGCAGTACGAACGCATCGAATGCCCGCTGGATGGCTTCGAGGCCACGTTGCGACAGTTCATTGCGCGCGCCGACCCGGCCCGGAGCCTGGGCCCGGCTCGAGGCTGCAACATCACCGTGCCGTTCAAGTTTCAAGTGCTGCCGCTGGCGGCCCAAGCCAGCCCAAGAGCCTTGCTGGCCCAGGCTGCCAACACCTTGATGCTGGACGGCGACGGCTGGGCTGCCGACAACACCGACGGCGTGGGCCTGGTGCGCGACATCAGCGAAGGCGCCGGCCTGGACCTGCGCGGCCGGCGGCTGCTGCTCATCGGCGCCGGTGGCGCTGCGGCCGGCGTGCTGGGCCCGCTGCTGGCCGCCGGCCCGGCACAACTTGTGCTGGCCAACCGCAGCCAGGACAAGGCCGGGGCCCTGGTCGCGCGCCATCAGGCCTGGGCCGAGCAGCATGGCGTGAAGCTGCACGCCAGCGGCTTGGCAGACTGCGGCCGCCACTTCGACCTGGTCATCAACAGCAGCGCCAGCAGCCTGGCCGGCGCGGCCGTGCCGGTGGCCGACGAGGTACTGCGCCCGGGCAGCCTGGCCATCGACCTGATGTACGGTGCCGCTGCCGCCGCCTTTCTGCGCTGGGCCCAGGCCCGGCAGGCCATCGGCCGTGACGGTCTGGGCATGTTGGTGGAACAGGCGGCCGAGGCCTTCTGGCTCTGGCGCGGCCTGCGCCCGCAAACCGCACCGGTGCTGACCGCACTGCGCCAGCGCCTGGGCACGCCAGCGGCCAGCCCGACGCCGGACCGGGTGCGCTGAGCCGCAGCCCGCCGAGCAACCCATGGCCACTGCCCGCCGCCGCTGGACTTCAACTCTGGTTCGCATCACGCTGCTGTTGCTGCTGTGCGCGGCCTCACTGCAACTGGTGTTCCTGGCCCGCATCGCGCTGATGGCGGTGCTTGACCCGCAGTCCACCAGCTTCCAGCGCAGCGAGGCCTGGCGCTTGCTGGTCGACACGGGCCAGATCCGCTGGAACCAGCAGTGGGTGGACGGGGCGCAGATCTCGGCCCAGCTCAAGCGCGCCGTCATCGCCAGCGAAGACGCGGGCTTTGTCGACCATGGCGGCGTCGACTGGGAGGCACTGGAAAAAGCCTGGGACAAGAACCAGCGCGCCGAGAACCTGGCCGAGCGCCGCAACGCACAGCTCGAAAAGCGCGCCGCCCCGCGCGCCGACAAGCGCAATCCGCCCGGTAATGGCGCGGCCAGGGACGCCGCCAAGCCCGTGGTTGCGGCCAAGCTCGTCGGCGGCTCCACCATCAGCCAGCAGTTGGCCAAGAACCTGTTCCTGTCTGGCGAGCGCACCGTGCTGCGCAAGGCGCAGGAGTTTGTACTCACGCTGATGCTCGAGGCCTTGCTCGACAAGCGCCGCCTGCTCGACATCTACCTCAACAGCGTGGAATGGGGCGAAGGCGTGTTTGGTGCCCAGGCCGCTGCCCGGCACTACTTTCGTGTCGACGCGTCCCGGCTGGACAGCGCCAGCGCCGCACGGCTGGCGGTGATGCTGCCCGCGCCCAAGCGCTTCGAGCGCAACCCCGGCTCGGCCTATGTCAGCGGCCGCGCCGCGACCATCGCCGCGCGCATGGGCGGCGTTGAATTGCCATGATGGCCCTGGCCGGAGCGGCCGGCAGCCAGCTTCCTACAATCACGGCCATGGCTGCCCACTTCACCGAAGAGATTGCCGCCGCCGCCGCGCGCCTGGTGGTCGACGAGGGCATGGAATACGCCGAGGCCAAGCGCAAGGCGCTGCGCCAGCTGGGCCGTCACAGCCTGCGCCAGGCCGAGATGCCGAGCAATGAACAGGTCGAGGACCAGGTGCGCGAGCACCTTGCCCTGTTCTGCGCCGACAGCCAGCCGGCGGAGTTGCGCGCGCTGCGCGAACTGGCGCTGCACTGGATGGGCCGGCTGGCCGAATTCCGGCCGCACCTGGCCGGCGCGGTCTGGCGCGGCACCGCCACGCGCGAGTCGGCGCTGCTGCTAGAGCTGTACTGCGACGACGCGAAGGCAGCCGAGATCGGTCTGATCAACCTGGGTCTGAACTACGACGTGGGCAGCCGCCAGCGGCCGCGCGGTGAACCGCAGAACCTGCTCAGCCTGGCCGTGCCCTGCCCGGCGCTGGGCGAGCCGGTGACCCTGGTGCTGGTGGTGGCCGACCATGACGATCTGCGCGGCGCACTCAAGCCCGATGCGCGGGGCCGCAGCTGGCGCGGTGACCCTGTGGCGCTGCAACGCCTGTTGGCCGCCGACGGCGCCACGGCCAAGGCAGACTGAATGGCCATCAACCGCCGCCTGGTCCTGGGCACCGGCGTGGCCGGCGCGGCCCTGCTCGCCGGTGTGGGCACGTCTTGGTGGCGTGAGCGCCGCAAAACCGCTGCTGCTTCTGCCATTGCATCGCCGCAAGTCCAGAGCATGGATCTGCTGTGGTCATTGCGGCTTGAGCGGCCCGAGGGCGGCGAGCTGGCGCTGGCCAGCCTGCGCGGCAAGCCGCTGCTCATCAACTTCTGGGCCACCTGGTGCGCACCCTGTGTGCGTGAGTTGCCCGAGTTCGACCGCTTCTCGCGCCACCCCAAGGCCCAGGGCTGGCAGGTGCTGGGCCTGGCGATCGACCGGCTGGAGCCGGTGCAGGCCTTTTTGCGCCGGGTGCCGATCGGTTTTCCCATCGCGCTGGCCGGCATCGGCGGCAGTGACCTGGTGCGCGAACTGGGCAATGCCCAGGGCGGATTGCCGTTCACTGTGCTGATCGGCGTCGATGGCCAGGTGCTGCGGCGAAAGCTGGGCGAAACCAGGCATGACGAGTTGCTGACCTGGACCAGCGCCACCTGATCTGGCCCGACAGACTGGCAGCAGTCGGGCCGGATCAGGACACTGCCCAGGTTTTATAAAATCGCCCGCAAATGCCGCCTTCTCTCCGGCATTTGGCATCAAAAACAAGCAAACTCCCTCACCAACGCCGACACGATCAGGCCTTCGGTGTGCCCTCGGGCTGTGCCACAATGGTTCCGCGTTGGCGAGCTGGCGATGTGAATCGGCAAAATACGCAGTCTTGGCGGCCAACCCGGACGGCACCCGACCTGGCCGTGGTCAGCCCACAGCCCTCCCCATTCACGGCCGCCGGCATCGGCAGTCGAACATCCCCCTATCGCCAGCGGGGCCCGAAGTGGCCTGGCGGCTGGCATCAACCGGAGCATGTCGCATGGACCTGCGCAAGCTGAAGACACTGATCGACCTGGTGTCTGACTCGAACATCGCCGAACTTGAAATCACCGAAGCCGAAGGCAAGGTTCGCATCGTCAAGTCTGCTCCGCCCGGCACCACCCTGAGCGCGGCCATGGTGCCCGCCCAGGCCGTCAACATCGCCGCCCCCGCAGGCCTGGCGCCCGCCGTTGCCGAACCAGCGGCCCCGGCGCCAGTGCTGCCCAGCGGCAATGTCGTGACCTCGCCCATGGTCGGCACCTACTACCGCGCCGCCAGCCCCGGCGCCAAGCCGCTGGCCGAGGTCGGCCAGCAGATCAAGGCCGGTGAAGCGGTGTGCATCATCGAGGCCATGAAGATCATGAACGAGATCGAGTCCGACCACGCCGGCACGATCACCAAGGTGTTGGTCGAAAACGGCCAGGCTGTCGAGTACGGCCAAGCGCTGTTCATCGTCGAGTGATTGGCGGCGACGTCAGCATGTTCAAGAAAATACTCATTGCCAATCGAGGGGAGATCGCCCTTCGCATCCAGCGCGCCTGCCGCGAGATGGGCATCAAGTCGGTCATCGTCTATTCCCAGGCCGACCGCGACGCCAAGTACGTCAAGCTGGCCGACGAGTCGGTCTGCATCGGCCCGGCGCCATCGGCGCTGAGCTACCTCAGCATGCCGGCGATCATCGCCGCGGCCGAGGTCACCGACGCCGAGGCCATCCACCCCGGTTACGGTTTCCTGGCCGAGAACGCCGATTTCGCCGAACGGGTGGAAAAGAGCGGCTTCACCTTCATCGGGCCATCGCCCGAGTCGATCCGCATCATGGGCGACAAGGTCTCGGCCAAGGCGGCCATGATCAAGGCCGGCGTGCCCTGCGTGCCCGGCTCCGAAGGCGCGCTGCCCGACGACAACAAGGCCATCGTGCAGGCCGCGCGCGCCGTGGGCTACCCGGTGATCATCAAGGCCAGCGGCGGCGGTGGTGGCCGGGGCATGCGCGTGGTGCACACCGAGGCGGCCCTGCTGCATGCGGTGCAGACCACCCGGGCCGAGGCCGGTGCGGCCTTCGGCAACTCGGCGGTGTACATGGAGAAGTTTCTCCAGCATCCGCGCCATGTCGAGATCCAGATCCTGGCCGACCAGCACAAAAATGCGGTCTGGCTGGGTGAACGCGACTGTTCGATGCAGCGCCGGCACCAGAAGATTCTGGAAGAAGCGCCCGCACCGGGCATTCCGCGTAGGGTGATCGAGAAGATCGGCGACCGCTGCGCGGCGGCCTGCCGCAAGATCGGCTACCGAGGCGCGGGCACCTTCGAGTTCCTGTTCGAGGACGGTGAGTTCTTCTTCATCGAGATGAACACCCGGATCCAGGTCGAGCACCCGGTGACCGAGATGGTCACCGGCATCGACCTGGTGCAGATGCAGATCCGGGTCGCGGCGGGCGAGAAACTGCCGTTCTCGCAGCGCCAGATCCAGATGCGCGGCCATGCCATCGAATGCCGCATCAACGCCGAGGACGCCTACAAGTTCACGCCCTCGCCCGGGCGCATCACCATGTGGCATCCACCCGGCGGCCCGGGCGTGCGGGTCGATTCGCATGCCTACACCAACTACCATGTGCCGCCGAATTACGACTCGATGATCGGCAAGATCATTGTTCACGGCGACAGCCGCGAGCAGGCGTTGGCGCGCATGCGCACGGCCCTGTCCGAGACGGTGATCGAAGGCATCAGCACCAACATCCCGCTGCACCGCGAACTGATGGCCGACGCCAAGTTCATTGAAGGTGGCACCACCATCCATTACCTGGAAGGCTGGCTGGAGCGGCACAAGCGATGAGCCGGCGGCCGTCCACCCGCCGGACATCGGCGCAGCCAGGAGCCAGCCATGCATGAACTGGTGCTGCGCCTGCCCGAAGCGCTGGTCGACGACGTGAGCCAGGCACTGAGCGACGAGCTGGACGCGCTGTCGGTGTCGGTCACCGACGCCGACGCGGGCACCGAGGCCGAGCAAGCCCTGTTCGGTGAACCCGGCATGCCCGCGCCACGAGAAGGCTGGCAGCACTCTGAACTGGTGGCCATGTTCCAGACCGAGGCCGAAGCCACCGCCGCGGCCACGCTGCTGCTGGCCCAGGACTGGGCCAGCGACCTGAAGGTGCTGGCCCTGCGCCCGGTGGCCGAGCAAGACTGGGTGCGGCTGACGCAGTCGCAGTTCAGCCCGGTCGAGATCACGCCAGACTTTTTCATCGTGCCCAGCTGGCATGAGCCGCCGGCCCAGGCCCGCACGGTGATCCGGCTCGACCCCGGCCTGGCCTTCGGCACCGGCACCCACCCCACCACCCGCATGTGTCTGCGCTGGACGGCGCTGCAGGCGCCGGCCTGGTCTGCCGGCTGGCAACGCGTGCTGGACTACGGCTGCGGCTCGGGCATCCTGGCCATAGGCGCCGCGCTGCACGGTGGGCGTGGCATTGACGCGGTGGACATCGACGAGGCCGCCGTGCAGGCCACGCAAGCCAATGCCAGCGCCAATGCCGTGGCGCTGCAGGCCGGTCTGCCCGACGCGGCGGCTGGCCAGTACCCGCTGGTGCTGGCCAACATCCTGGCCTCGCCGCTGAAACTGCTGGCGCCGCTGCTGGCCGGTCATGTGGCGCCGGGCGGGCATCTGGTGCTGGCCGGCATCCTGGCCCGACAGGCTGATGAGCTGATCGAGGCCTATGCGCCCTGGCTCGCGCTGCAGGTGACCGACCAGGAAGACGGCTGGATCCTGATGACCGCGCAGCGGCCGGCCAACCTGGCCCCGGCGGCCTGAGCGCAAGGCCACCGTGCGCCAGGGCAACGCTGCTGAGGGCAACTCCCGCCTGACCCGATGACGGCGTCCAACCTGGCCACCCGCTGCGCCGCCTGCTGCACCGTGTTCCGGGTCGTGCCTGACCAGCTTCGAGTGTCCGCTGGCTGGGTGCGCTGCGGTCGCTGCGCTGCGGTGTTCGACGCCACACTGGACCTGTTCGACATCGACCAGAACACGCCCGTGGCGCTGGACATCGCCGCCCACCCGCAGGGCGCCATACAGCTTGAAACCCCGGCCCAGGCCAACCCGGCGAGCAGCCCGCCCGCCGCCGACATGACCACAAGCCATGGCCTGTGGTTGCGCAAGGCCTCGCTTGAAGTGGCCTCGTCGGCCAACGGCAGCGCAGAGCCCGAGCCGGCCAACGCGCCGAGCATGCGGCCGGACGCAGAGCTTGCATCAAACCCGGCAGCCGAAGCGGCGCCAGCACCGGGGGATGAAGCCATTGTCATCATCGACCATGTGGCCGGCGCCAGCGGTGCCAGCGTGGCCGACATCCTGGGCGAGCCGCCAGCACAGGACCCGGCACCGGGCGGCGGCGCCGACCCAGCCGATGCACCCGCCTTCGTGCGCCAGGCCGACCGCGCCGCCCGCTGGCGCAGCCCCGGCCGCCGCGCCGTGCTGCTGGGCGGCGCCGGCGCGCTGGGCCTGCTGCTGGCGCTGCAGGCGGCGCTGCTGTGGCGCGACCTGCTGGCTGCGCATGTGCCGCCGCTCGAGCCCGCGCTGCAACTGCTGTGTCGGCCTCTGGCCTGCCAGGTGCTGCCACTGCGCCGCATCGAACGCCTGTCGCTGGAAAGCACCAACCTGGGCCGGCTCGACCCGCCTGCCGCCGACCCGGATGCTTCCGCCGCCGCCAGCGACGTGCCGCGCTACCGGTTGAGCCTGCTGCTGCGCAACCGCGCCGACACCGCGCTGATGCTGCCCGCGCTGGACCTGTCGCTGACCGACGCCCGTGGCCGCCTGGTGGCTCGCCGCGTCTTGGCGCCGGCCGATCTGGGCCTGAGCCAGGACAGCCTGGGCGCCGGCCAGGAACTGCCGCTGCAGGCCTTGCTGGCCATCGCCGGCCTGCGCGTCGAAGGCTATACCGTCGAGCTGTTCTACCCTTGAAGCCTCTGTCCGCAGCAGGCCGGCTGCTGCGGACCCTCTTGTTCCAACCGATCCGGCCTCAGCGCCGCCCACACCATGTCTGTGCTCATCTGCGGTTCGCTCGCCTTCGACACCATCACCACCTTTCCAGGGCGCTTCTCGCAGCAGATCCTGCCCGACAAGCTGCATATCCTGAACGTGTCCTTCCTGGTGCCCACCATGCGACGCGAGTTTGGCGGCTGCGCCGGCAACATCGCCTACACCCTGCACCTGTTGGGTGGCCAGCCACTGGTGATGGCCGCGCTGGGCAATGACGGAGGTGACTACCTGGCCCGGCTGCAATCCTGGGGCCTGGACACCAGCCAGGTCCTGCGCTCGGACGACACCTACACCGCCCAGTGCATGATCATCAACGATCAGGACAACAACCAGATCACCGCCTTCCACCCCGGCGCGATGCAGCTGGCCCACAACACGCCGGTGCCGACTGACCGCCAGGACATCACGCTGGCCATCATCGCGCCCGACGGCCGCGACGCCATGCTCGGCCATGCGGCGCAGCTGGCGGCGGCCAGGATCCCGTTTGTCTTCGACCCCGGCCAGGGCCTGCCGATGTTCGACGGCGCCGAGCTGCGCGCCTTTGTCGAGCAGGCACGCTGGGTGGCGGTCAACGACTATGAAGGCCACATGCTGTGCGAGCGCATGGGCGTGAGCTTGGAAGCGCTCTCGCGCATGCCCAACCTGGACGGCGTGATCGTGACTCTGGGCGCCCAGGGCTGCGACCTGTGGCAGAAGGGCGAGCTCAGCCATGTGCCCGGTGTGGTCGCGGCCGACGTGCTGGACCCCACCGGCTGTGGCGACGCCTTCCGCGGCGCCCTGCTGCACGGCCTGTCGCTGGGCTGGCCGCTGGCGCGCTGCGTGGCGCTGGGCAACCAGCTGGGCGCCATCAAGATCGCCCAGCGCGGTGGGCAGAACCACCAGGTACCGGCGGCGCTGCTCGCGTCGGCCTGAGCCCACGCCTCGAAGCCGGCGCGGCCGGCGCGGTGGGTGCAGGCTGCGACGCTCATCGACCCCCGGTCATCACCTGCTGGCGCAGCCGGCGCATGCCGCGCAGCCAGCGGTCGACATCGGTGGTCTTGCGCTGCCAGAAGCCCAGCACCTCGGCATGGGGCAGGATCAGAAAGCGCTCGTCGGCGATACCCGCCAGCGCGGCGGCGGCTACCGCCTCGGCCGTCATCGCACCGTTGGCCAGGAAACTGCGGCCACGGCCTTCACGTTCGGCGCCCAGCAGCATGGGCGTGAGCACGCCCTGCGGGCACAGGCAGGACACGCGGATGCCGGCGTCGCCATGGGCAATGCTCAACCACTCGGCAAAGCCCAGCGCGGCATGCTTGCTCACCGTGTAGGGCGCGGCATTGACCTGGCTGAGCAGGCCGGCGGCCGACACCGTCTGCAGCAGGTAGCCCTGGCCACGGGCCAGCATCTGCGGCAGCACGGCGCGGGCGGCCAGCACATGGGCCATGACGTTGATGTCCCAGTGGCGCTGCCAGTCGGCCAGGCTGGCGTCCTCATCGGCGCGGGTGATGATGCCGGCATTCGAGCAGAACAGGTCGATCTGGCCGTAGTGCGCCGTGGCGCCGGCCACCAGCGCCTGCATGTCGGCCTCGCTGGCCACGTCGGTGCGCAAGGCCAGGCCGCCCAAAGGCCCGGCGACGGCTTCGGCGGCAGACCGGTCCAGGTCGGCGACCACCACGCCGCGTGCACCGGCGCGGGCAAAGGCCTCGCACATGGCCTTGCCGATGCCCGAGGCACCGCCGGTGACCACCACGACCTTGTCTTTCACGTCCATTGCCATGCTCCTGTGCGGGTCAAAGCCCGATCACATTGGGCAAGCCGGCCGAGGCCAGCGCCATCACCTGGGCGACAAACCAGGCTCAGGGTTTGTGCCGCGCCACCAGGCCGATCAATGCCGAGCGCCCGCTGTGGCCGGCGCCCTCGTCCAGCACCGCCTCGTAGCTTTCCAACTGCAGGATGTCCAGCGCGGAAAATTCCTCGCGCAGCAGGGCCTCGGTGTAGAGGTGCGACAAGTGCGGCGGGCCGCCGGTCTTGTACTCCAGCTGCTGGGGCGTGTAGCCCTGCAGCAGCAGCAGGCCACCGGGTTTGAGCGCCTGCGCCATGCGGATGAACAGGCGCGCGCGCTGGGCCGGATCGGCAAACTGCACGAACACCGCCACCACCGCGTCCAGCGTGGCCTGTGGCCAATCAAAACCATCCACATCGGCCAGCGAAAAATCCACCACCACGCCGGCCTGTCGGGCCAGCGCACGTGCCTTGGCCAGGCCTTGCTCGGCGATGTCGAAGGCCGCGACCTGGTGGCCCTGCTGTGCCAGCCAGACGCTGTTGCGGCCCTCGCCGTCAGCCACACACAGCAGCCGGCTGGCCGGCGCCAGCCGCCGCGCCTGGCCGGTCAGCCAGACGTTGGGTGTGGTGCCAAACAGGTAGGTGTGGCCCGCAAAGCGGCGGTTCCAGGTGCTGGCGGCATCGTCAAAGCGGGCGCCAGGTCCGGTGGGCGACGGGTGCTGGCTCATGCGCTGATCATGCCCGACCAGCCCGGGTGCGCGGCGGGTCGGTGCCCGCCTATGATCCAGCGCATGCCTTCCGCCCAGCCACCCACCAGCCACCTGGGCCAGTTGCTGACCCACCGGGGCCAGGTCTGGTGGCACACCGTGAACCTGGGCGCGATGGTCGCCGCCCTGTTGCTGTCGCCGGCCAGCTGGCGCGGCGCGCGCCGGGCGCCGCTGCTGCGGCCGCTGGTGGCCGACGCCCTGCCGCTGCTGCTGTGGTTTTCGCTGCTCTCGGCGCTGATCAGCCTGGTCATCACCCACATCGTGCAGGTCACGGCGCTGAACTACGGCCTGTCGCAGTACGCACTGCAGATGGTGGTGCGGGTGCTGGTGCTGGAGCTGATTCCGCTCACCGCCGCATTGGCCGTGGCCTTGCGCGTGAGCCTGCCGGGCGCCGCCGCGCTGGCCCAGCAGCGTCGCAGCGGGCAGCTGGCAGCCCTTCGCGGGTCGGGCGGTGACGTGCTGCAGCAGGCCGTGCTGCCGCGCGCGCTGTCCAGCGGTGTCTGCGTGATGTTGCTGGCGGCGGCCAGCAGCGTGATCGGCCTGGTGCTGGCTTACCTGCTGGTGCATGGCTTGTCGCCCTGGGGTTTCGAGCGTTTCACGCGCAGCCTGGGCCAGGTCTTCAACCCGGCCACCAGCCTGATCTTCTGTCTCAAGACCGGGGCCCTGGCCGCAGCGGTGGCCATCATCCCGCTGGCGTCCAGCCTGCATGACCATGATCGCCGCCGCAGCCCGCTGCCACTGGAACTGCAAGGCCTGCTGCGGCTGTTCATGGTGCTGCTGGCCATCGAAGTGGTGGCGCTGATGGGCAACTACTACTGAAGCCGCATGGACGACCCGGCACCCCGTGACGCCATGCCAGACCCCGGTCTGCCGCCGACCCTGAGCGGGCCGGCCCTGGAGCGCCGCGCCGTGCTGCTGCTGAGCCTGCTGGCGCTGCTGCTGGCGCTGTCGGGCCTGTACCTGCTGTACGCCCGGGGCAGCTTCGAGGCCAGCCAGCGCCTGGTGCTGGTGGCCGACGATTCCGAAGGCGTGCTGGTGGGCATGGACCTGAGCTTCTCGGGTTTCCCGATCGGCCGGGTGCGGCGGATCGAGCTGGCCACCGACGGCAGCGCGCGCATCCTGATCGACGTGCCGCAGAAAGACGCCCATTGGCTGCGCAGCAGCAGCGTGTTCACGCTGTCGCGCGGCCTGGTGGGCAACACCAATCTGCGCGCCTTCAGCGGCATCCTGACTGACCCGCCGCTGCCCGACGGGGCCGAGAAGCGCGTGCTGGTCGGCGACGCCAGCGCCGAGATCCCGCGCCTGGTCTCTGCCGCCAAAGACCTGGTGGCGAACCTGGCCGCGCTGACCCGGGCCGACGGCGCACTGGCCGGCACGCTGGCCAACCTCAACGCCACCAGCGCCCGCCTGAACGGCCCGCAAGGCGCGCTGGGCCTGTTGCTGGGGGGCAGCGCGGAGCCGGCCTCGGGCTCGGCCGCAGCAGTCGGAAGCAACAGCGGCAATGACGCGGCCCGGCTGCGCGCCACGCTGGCCCAGGGCCAGGCCGTGCTGGGCCAAGTGGCCGGGCTGGTCAAACGCGCCGATGGGCTGGTCGGCCGCATCGACGGCCTGGTCGGCCGGGCCGACACCCAGGTCTTTGGCGACAAGGGCCTGGCCAGCGACAGCCGCGCCGCCGTGCAGCAGTTGCAGGGCCTGTTGGGCGAAGCCCGGGGCAGCCTGAAGAAGGTCGACGCGCTGCTGACCGAAGCCGAGGGCGTGGCCCACAACGCGCGGGTGGCCACGGTCGACCTGGGCCGCCTGCGCAGCGAAGTAGAGGCCAGCCTGCGACGGGTGGAGCAGCTGCTCAACGAAGTCAACCGCCGCTGGCCCTTCGCCCGCGACAGCGAGATCAAGCTGCCATGAATGCAACCGGTGTGCTCAAGACCGGTCTGGTCGCGCTGCTCATCGGCCTGGCCGGCTGCGCCGGTACGCCCCCACCCGACTGGCAGCTCGAAGCCCGCACCGCGCTCGACCGCGCCGTGGCGGCCCAGCTCAGCGGCAACGACACGCTGGCGGCGCTGGACTTTGCCCGTGGCCGCGCGGCACTGGCCCGCACCGGCCGCGCTGACCTGCTGGCCCGGGCCGAATTGCTGCACTGCGCGGCCACGCTGGCCGGCCTGAGCTTCGAGCCCTGCACCGGCTTTGCCGCGCTGCGGCAGGACGCCGCGCCGGCCGAGGCCGCCTACGCCGATTACCTGCAAGCCCCCTTGAACGACCCCGCCCGAATGGCATTGCTGCCACCGGCCCAGCAGGCCGTGGCCACGCCCAGCCGGGGTTCGCAGGCCGACCTGGCGCTGCTGCAGGCCATCACCGACCCTTTGTCGCGCCTGGTTGCCGCTGCGGTGTGGTTTCGCGACGGCCGCGCCAGCCCGGCGGTGATGGCCCTGGCGGCCGAGACCGCGTCGGCCCAGGGCTGGCGGCGGCCTTTGCTGGCCTGGCTGGCCCTGCAACGCCAACGTGCTCAGGCCGCCGGCGAGATTGACGAGGCGGCGCGCCTGAATCGCCGAATGAATCTGGTCACCGGGGCTTGAGCCCGGCGTGCTTTGCTGTCCAAAATGGCCTTGACCCCGGCTCCACCCACCCACTGCTCCGAGCGTCCCAGCCCCCGAGCACACCGCGAGCACACCATGAACGACCTGCTGGCCGCACACCGCCACACGATCGACAACCGCGTCGAGATCGAGGCCAGCACCCTGTGCGGCTGCTGCAACTGCATGCAGAGTTTTCCGCCGGCCGACATCGTGGCCTTTGTCGGCCTGGACTTCGAGAATTTCGACAAGCCCGACGTGGCAGGCCTGGAAACGGCGCTGTGCCCGCTGTGCGGTGGCGAGGCGGTGATCGGCGACCGGTCAGGTTTCCCGGTCGATCCGCCCTTTCTGCGCCAGATGAACGAGGCCTGGTTCCAGCGCACCGTGATCCGCAAGCCTGCGCCGAAAAAATAGGCTTCGGCGCGGCAGGCGCTGCCGCCGTCAGGCCGCGAACCGCCCCCACAGCCACCAGCCGGACAGGCCGGCGGCCAGCAGCCACACCAGCACCACGCCCACCGCGCCCCAGGCCCAGCGCGGCAAACGCTGGGGTGGCGCGGCCTGGGCCTCGGCCAGACAGTGTTGCCACAGCGCAGGTGGACTCATTCGCACCACCAGCCACAGACCGAGCGGCACCAGCAGCAGGTCGTCGAGCAGGCCCAGCACCGGAATGAAATCAGGGATCAGGTCGATCGGGCTGAGGGCATAGGCCAGCACCAGCATGGCCACCAGCTTGGGCGCGCGCGGTGTCTGCGGATGGCGAAACAGCTTCCACAGCGCCAGCACCTGCACCCGCAGCCCGGCCACGCCCAGCCAGCGGGTGGCGAACCGGCGCAGCCAGGAGGCTTTGGTGGTCATGGCTTGGCCATCGGTGCAATGCGCTCAGACATCGGCCGCCGCGCTCGCAAAGGCCTGGTCCAGGCGCTCGATCCAGGCCTGCTTGTGCTCGTCGCTGGCAAAGCTGGCCTCGAAGCTGTTGCGCAGCAGGGCATAGGCCTGGGCCACACCCAGCTGCGGCAGGGCCTCGAAGCAGGCAACCAGATTGGTGTTGAGGTAGCCGCCGAAGTAGGCCGGATCGTCGCTGTTGATGCTCACGCACAGTCCGGCGTCCAGCAGCGCGGGCAGATTGTGCTGGTCCAGCGTGTCGAACACACGCAGCCTGATGTTGGACAGCGGGCAGACGGTGAGCGGCATGCGCTGCCTGGCCAGCCGTTGCACCAGTGCGGGGTCTTCGGTGCAGCGCACGCCGTGGTCGATGCGCTGCACCTGCAGCACATCCAGCGCGGCCTCGATGTAAGCCGGCGGGCCTTCTTCGCCGGCATGGGCCACACGGTGCAAGCCCAACGCGCCGGCCTGGGCAAAGACCCGTGCAAACTTCTCGGGTGGATGGCCTATTTCGCTGCTGTCCAGGCCCACGCCGATGAACTTGTCACGCCAGGGCAAGGCCTGCTGCAAGGTGGCGATGGCTTCGATCTCGCTCAGGTGGCGCAGGAAGCACAGGATCAGGCTGGCGCTGATGCCCAGTTCGGCCTGCGCCTGGCCGCAGGCGCGGTGCAGGCCGTTGATGACCGCGGCCATGGGCACGCCGCGCGCGGTATGGGTCTGCGGGTCGAAGAACAGCTCGGCATGCACCACATGGTCGGCCGCTGCACGTTCGAAATAGGCCCAGGCCATGTCGAAGAAATCCTGCTCGGTCAGCAGCACGCTGGCGCCGGCGTAGTAGATGTCGAGAAAGCTCTGCAGATCGCTGAAGGCATAGGCCGCGCGCAGTGCGTCCACGCTGGGGTAGGCCAGGCTCAGGCCGTTGCGCCGGGCCAGCGCAAAGATCAGCTCGGGCTCGAGCGAGCCTTCGATGTGGATGTGCAACTCGGCCTTGGGCGCGCGCCGCAGCAGGTCCAGCAGGGCCGGTCGGGGCAGGGCCAGCGGCGGGGTGGGGAGCGGGCGGGTCATCGGATGTCCTGTGGGCGGTCTGAAGCTCGGCGGCGTTCTGGTGCAGCGGGCCGGGCCATCTGGTGCTTGATTCTGCCAACTTGTGCCGCCAGCCCGAGGCACGCAGCGCTTGATCGGCCAAACAGGCCCTCAAGAACCCGCCAGTTCCGACGATGCCATGGAAGGGCCCTTGCGCCCGCAGAACGCTGCCGCACCCGCCCAGGGCGGCAGCTTGCACCCAACCAGGATCCTCATGCCGCCATCGCCCCACCACCCGTTCAAGCACCTGTTGGTCATTGCCGCCTGCGTCGGCGCGCTGGCCATGACCACCGCTTCGGCCGCCCAGGTGCACAGCGCCAAGATCGCTCCCGACCTGGCGCCGCTGATCGACAGCAACACCGCGCCCGACGTGTCCTGGGCCAGGATGATCAACGGCCAGTTGCATGTCAAGGTGCTGGTGGTGGCCTCGGCCAGCGACGCCAAGCTCGTGGCGCTGCGCAAGGCCATGGTCGATGCCGGCGGTGCGGTGCACTACCTCTATCTGTCGGTGCGCGCGCTCTCGGGCATGGTGCCGGTGGCGGCGCTGGACGCACTGGCCCTGCGCAGCGACGTCATCAACATCACGCCCAACCGCGTCACCTCGCGCACCGCCAGCCTGCTGCAGACCACCAGCGGCAGCTCGGCCGTGCCGGCACTGACCGGCGGCACAGCGGTGGACGGCCGGGGTGTGGGCATCGCCGTGCTTGATTCGGGCATCGACTGGGACCACCGCAGCCTGAAGGACAGCGCCGGGCGCAGCCGCGTGGCGATGAGCATGGACTTCGTCAAGATCAGCCGGGCCTTCTCCGGCGGCGGTTGGCTCAAGGGCGTTGACAGCAGCGACATCGCCGCGGCGATGAGCAGCCTGTCGGCCACGCTGAGCTCCAACACGACCACAGGCACGCTGTCCGGCCTGCTGGGCAGCTCGGCCATCTCCGGCGGCCCGGCCAGCACCCTGCCCGACCCCTATGGCCATGGCACGCATGTGGCCAGCGTGGCAGCGGGCTCGGGCGCCTACCAGGCGGTAGACGGCAGCGGCCTGGCCACCGGTGCCACGCTGTACGACGTGCGGGTGCTCGACGAGCGTGGCATCGGCAACATGGCCGACGTGCTGGCCGGCATCGACTGGGTCGTCCAGCGCACCAGGACCAACAACATCCGGGTCATGAACCTGAGCCTGGCCGCGAGTTCGGCCGACTCCTTCCTGATCGACCCGCTGGCGCGCGCCGCGCGCAGCGCCACGGCTGCCGGCATGGTGGTGGTGGTGGCCGGCGGCAACGCAGGCAGGAACGCGGCCGGCAAAGAGGTCTATGGCGCCATCGGCTCGCCCGGCCATGAGCCGTCGGTGATCACCGTGGGCGCGGCCAACCCGCTGGCCACTGCGGTGCGCAGCGACGACCTGGTCACCGGCTTCAGCTCGCGCGGGCCGACCCGGGGCAGCGTGAGCCCGCCCACCGGTGCGCGCTGGATCGACAACGTCATCAAGCCCGACCTGGTGGCGCCGGGCAACCGCATCCTGGGTGCGGTGTCCAACGAGCAGAACAAGCCCGCACCGCAGGGCAACCTGCTCGCCACGCTGTACCCGGCGCTGACGCAGGGCCTGGGCAGCCAGGTGCTGAACCAGGAGTTGATGCAGCTCAGCGGCACCTCGGTCGCCGCACCGGCGGTGGCCGGCGCGGCGGCCATGCTGCTGCAGGTCAACCCCGGCCTGACACCGCCGCTGGTCAAGGCCATCCTGCAGTACACGGCCGTGCCCCTGACCGTGGGCAACCTGCTGCAGCAGGGCACGGGCCAGCTCAATGTGGAAGGCGCCGTGCGCCTGGCCCAGGCCTTGCGCACCGACGTGGCCAGCGCCCTGGCGGCCGGCAAGATCAAGTCCGGTGACAGCCTGCTGGCCACCGGCAAGACACTGCCTGCAGCCAGCAGCAAGATCGCCGGTGAAACCCAGCTCTGGAGCCGGCTGGCCTTTGCCGGCGGCAACCACCTGGTCAGCGGCGATGCGCTGTTCACCCAGTTCCAGCCGATCTACGACCCCGGCCTGACCTGGGTCCGCCAGGTCGCGCTGCGCAGCACCGTGCAGTACCCGGTGACGGGCACGCTGGGCCAGTCGGCCACCGAGGTGCCCGGCGCCATCGTCGAGACCAATGCGGCCAGCCAGGCCTTGCTCACGCCCCAGGTGGTACTGATGGACTCGGCCACCGGTGTGGCCAGGAACGCCGCGCCCGGCAGCGGCCTGCTGGTGTCCACCCGCACGCTGGCCAATCGCGCCGCGAGCGGCAAGGGCCAGACCCTGGGCAGTGGCTTTGCGCTGAGCAACGGCTTCATCATGGCCGAGGGCCTGACGCTGGGCCAGCAGCGCCTGACCGGCGCCGGCTTTGTGCTCAGCGAGGGCTTTGTGCTCAGCGAAGGTTTTGTCCTGGCCGAAGGCCTGTCGATGGGCTCGGGCTTTGTGCTGGCCGAAGGCTTTGTGCTCAGCGAGGGCTTTGTGCTCAGCGAAGGCTTTGTACTCAGTGAAGCGCTGGCCGATCCCGCCGCACGGCAGGACGGCAGCCTGCTGGGCGAGCCCTGAGCCTGCGCCAGCGCCGTCATCCGGCCCGTCAAACGCATCGTCACTCGGCAGTCCCCGGCCCCTGGTTCGGTGTGCTGTCCGTTTCGTCACATGAAGCCAAAGCTTGACCACGATCAGAGCCTTCATCGCCGCCCAGTTCGGTCGATAGAGCAGGCAGGGCAATCCGCGCCCGGCCGTGCTGCAGCGGGAAGACAGTTTCCGATCAAAACCTAGACTTCAACCAGCACCGCAGCGAGCACATGAGCAACCCACACCATCCTCTCAAGCGCGCATGCGCTCTGGCCGCCTGCGCCGCCGTTCTGACCCTGGCCGGCCCTGCGGCCGCACAGACCGCACAAACCAATCTCTCGCCCGATCTGGTGCGCATCCTGGCCGACCCGACCAGCGCCACCCAGTTCACCTGGGCCAAGAATCTGGGCAAGGGCCTGCTGGTCAAGGTGGTGGTGGTTTCCAACAGCGCCGACCCGTCGCTGACGGAACTGCGCCAGGCGGTTCTGGCCGGCGGTGGTTCGATCTACTTCACCTACAACTCGGTGCGGGCGGTCTCGGCAATGGTGCCGGTGTCGTCGCTGAACGCGCTGGCCGCTCGGGCCGACGTGCAGTTCGTGCTGCCCAATCGCGCCACCGGCCGCAGCGCCAGCCTGGTCCAGGACAGCAGCGGCGCCTCGGCCGTGCCACGGCTGAATGCCAGCACAGCGGTGGACGGCCGCGGCGTGGCCATTGCGGTGCTGGACTCGGGCATCGACTACGACCACCCCAGCATGCTCGACGCCAGCGGCAAGACCCGCGTGGCGCAGGTCGCAGACCTGGTCAAGTTCATGGCCACCCAGGGCATAAATGGCTGGGCCTCGAACAAGGACTACACCGCCGTCACCGCCACCTTCATCGGCTATGACGGCAACCTACCCACGGGCAGGTCGGCCTCGGGTCTGCCGCCCAGCACCGACCTGCCCGACCCCTATGGCCACGGCACCCACGTGGCGTCGATGGCGGCTGGCAATGGCAGTTTTCAGGCTCTGGACAGCAGCGGCGTGGCGCCCGGCGCCACGCTCTACGACGTGCGCGTGCTCGACCAGAAGGGCGTGGGCGACATTTCCAACCTGCTGGCCGGCATCGACTGGGTGATGCTGCGCGCCAGGCACAGGAACATCCGGGTCATGAACCTGAGCCTGGCCGCCAATTCCACCGACTCCTTCCTGGTCGACCCGCTGGCCCGCGCCGCGCGCAGCGCGGTGGCCACCGGCATCGTCGTGGTGGCCGCGGCCGGCAACGCGGGCAAGAACGCCGCCGGGCAGGAGGTCTATGGCAGCGTGGGCTCGCCAGGCCATGAACCGTCGGTGATCACCGTGGGTGCGGTCAATGGGCGCGACACTGCCGCCCGCGGCGACGACAGCGTGGCCGGCTTCAGCTCTCGCGGGCCGACCCGTGGCAGCGTGACGCTGGCCAATGGCGAGCGCTGGTACGACAACGTGCTCAGGCCCGAGCTGGTGGCCACCGGCAACAAGCTGGTCGGTGCGGCGTCCAATCTGCGCGGCAGGCCGGTGCCCAACGGCAACAACCTGGCCACGCTCTACCCCGACCTGCTGGGCAGCGCCAGGAACCGGGGCTCGGCACAGAGGCTGGACCAGGAGCTGATGGTGCTCAGCGGCACCTCGGTTGCGGCGCCGGTGGTCGCCGGTGCCGCCGCACTGATGCTGCAGGTCAACCCCGGACTGACACCACCCCTGGTCAAGGCCATCCTGCAATACACCGCCCAGCCGCTGCCGGGCGCCAACCTGCTGCAGCAGGGCACGGGCCAGCTCAACATCGAAGGCGCGGTGCGGCTGGCCCGGGCGCTGCGCACCGACATTTCATCCGCACTGGCTGCCGGCACCCTGCGCGCGGGCGACAACTTGCTGGCGCCCGGAAAATCCCTGCCCGTGCCCTGGTCGACCATCGCCGGCGAGCCTTTTGAATGGGGCCGACTGGCCTATGCCGGCGGCAGCCATGTGGTCAGCGGCGATGCGCTGTTCACCAGTTTCCAGCCGATCTACGACCCGGCGCTGACCTGGGTCCGTCAGGTGGCCATCCGCAACGCGGTGAGCTGGCTGCCGGCCAGCAGCGTGCTGCCGGCCAACACGGTGCCCAGGGCCATCGTCGAAGGCAATGCCACCCGCCAGGCTCTGCTGACAACGCAGGTGCAGCTGCTCGACCACCTGGCCAACCGTGCCGCCAGTGGCATGTTCACGCCCACCACCACGCTGGCCAGCGGCGCTGCGGCCGGTTCCGGTCGGGTGCTGGGCGGTGGCTTTGTGCTGAGCGAGGGTTTTGTGCTGTCTGAGGGCCTTGCGCTGGCGCAGCAGCGCCTGGTGGGCGCAGGTTTTGTGCTGAGCGAGGGTTTCGTGCTGAGCGAAGGCTTTGTGCTCAGCGAGGGCCTGACCCTGGGCAGCGGTTTTGTGCTGAGCGAAGGCTTTGTCCTCAGCGAGGGCTTTGTGCTGAGCGAAGGCTTTGTGCTCAGCGAAAGCAGCAACGACCCGCTGGGCAAGGCCGGCGCCGGCTTGCTGGGCACACCCTGATCTGGCGCCAAAAGTTCACTCTACCGGGCTCACGTCCTGGCTGCCAAGGCCGATAAGCTGTACATGAGCGCCGAGCCCAAGCACCTGCCGCGCGCCGCCTCGTCAACCGAGGCGGTGTTGTCGCCCGACCAGCCAGCCGGTCTGTGGGCCCGCTTCCATGCGCGCCATCTGTTCGACTACAACGCGGCGGCGACGCGGCTGTGGCTGATTCTGGTCGGCACCGGCCTGCTGACCCTGGTCTGGGCGCTGACCGAGTTGCCCAAGCTGCCGCTGAGCACCTTGCTGCAGGTGCTGGTGGGCGTGGGCGTCGTGGCCACGGCCGGTGCCTTTCCGGTGCACATCCCGCGCACCAAATACTCGGTCAGCGTGGCCGAGGTGTTCATCTTTTCGATGCTCGCGCTGTACGGCGTGCCGGCCGCTGTGCTGGCCGCCGGCGCGGACGGCCTGGTCGCCACCTCGCGCAGCAGCAAACGCCTGACCAGCCGCCTGAGCTCACCCAGCACCATGATGCTGGGCATGGCGCTCAGCGGTGCGCTGTTCGCCGTGCTCGACACCGGCCTGATGACCCTGGGCTGGCCGCTCAGCACCGCCAGCCTGGCCGCGCTGTGCATTGCGTCGCTGCCCTACTTCGCCTGCAACACCCTGCCCCTGCTGGCGGTGATAGCGGCCAAGAGCGGTCAGATGGTGTCGGTGCCCGGCTGGATCAGGAATTACAGCTGGCTGGCCGCCATCTACCTGCTGTCGGCCGCCGTGGCCGGGGTGCTCGCGCTCAACGCCCGGCAGTTCGGCCCCAGCGTGTTCGTGGTCGCGGCCGCCGTGGCCGCGGTGGTGGTGCTGCTGATGAACCATTCGCTGGGCCAGCAGGAGGTCGAGCGCCAGGAGCAGGAAGCCAAGGTGGCCGAGGCTCAGCGTGAGGTGCTGCTCAACCAGCAGCGCTTCACCGCCTCGTTCACCCATGCCGCCATCGGCATGGCCATCGTGCGGCCCGATGGCAGCATCCACCAGGCCAACAAGGCCTTGTGCGCGCTGTTGGCCTGCGATGAGGCCCAGTTGCTGACCAAGCCCTTCACCGACCTGCTGCACAAGGGCGACGCGGCCCTGTTCTCGCGCCGCACCGGTGGCGTCTCCGGGACCGAGACCGAATCCTTCTCGATGGAACTGCGCTGCGAGCGTGCCGACGGCGAACCGATCTGGGTCTCTCTGCACTGCGGCCGCTACATCGAACCGGGCAACGACAAGAGCGGGCTGATCTACCAGCTGCACGACATCAGCCAGCGCCGCCAGGCCGAGGGAGAGCTGCACCACATCGCCTTCCACGACAGCCTGACCGATCTGGCCAACCGCAACTGTTTCAACGAGCGCCTGGCGGTGGCGGTCGAGCGCAGCCGGACCGACGCCGATCAACGCTTCGCGGTGATGTTCCTGGACCTGGACCGGTTCAAGGTCGTCAACGACAGCCTGGGCCATATCGCCGGCAACTTCTTGCTGCAGGCCGTGGCGCGGCGCATCAGCGACAGCGTGCGCCCGGGTGACCTGGTGGCGCGGCTGGGCGGCGACGAGTTTGCGGTGCTGCTCGAGCAGGTCCATGCGCCGGCAGAGGCCTTGGCGCTGGCCCAGCGCCTGCTGGGCAGCCTGGCCGAGCCGCTGATGATCAACGGCACCGAGGTGCTGCCCGGTGCCAGCATCGGCGTGACGCTGAGCGACCTGGGCTACCGCAGCACCGACGAGGTGCTGCGCGACGCCGACCTGGCCATGTACGCCGCCAAGGCCGCCGGCCGCCACCGTGTGGCCTTGTTCGACAACAGCATGCATGAACGCATCGCCGAGAAGCTCAAGCTCGAAGGCGACCTGCGCCGGGCCATCGGCGAGGGCCAGCTGTCGCTGGCCTACCAGCCGCTGTTCGACCTGAATCCCTACCGGCTCAGCGGCTTTGAGGCATTGGCGCGCTGGGTTCATCCCGAGCGCGGGCCGATCGGGCCCGACGTGTTCATCGCCCTGGCCGAGGAGAGTGGCCACATCGAGGCGCTGACCGCCTGGGTCGTCGACCAGGCCGTGTCCCAGCTGACGCGGTGGCATGCGTTGTACCCGCAGATGGTGGGGCTGGACATGCACGTCAACATCTCCGGCCGCGACCTGGCCCAGCCCTCGCTGGTGCCCCATGTGCGCGAGGTGCTGGCCCGCCATGGCCTGGCCGCGCACCAGCTGACGCTGGAGATCACCGAAAGCACGCTGATGGAGCAGATCGACGCCGCGCTGGTGGCGCTGCATTCGCTGCGCGAGGTGGGCGTGAAGTTCAGCATCGACGACTTCGGCACCGGCTACTCGTCGCTGGCCTACCTGTCCACGCTGCCCATCGACAGCCTGAAGATCGACCGTTCGTTTGTCATCGGCATGGCCGCCAAACCACAGAACGTGGAAATCGTGCGCGCGGTCATCAACCTGGGCCGATCCCTGGGCAAGAAGGTGATCGCCGAAGGCATCGAAACCGAAGAGCAGCTGGCCACGCTCAAAGCCCTGGGCGTGCATGTGGGCCAGGGCTACCTGATGTCGCGCCCATTGCGCGCCGACCAGGTGCCCGCGCTGTTTGCGGTGGCCGAACCTGCCGATGCCGAGGCTGTGGCGGCCTGAAATCCGGCCCTGGATACCGCCTGGCCGTCCCGTGGGCCGCCAGCGGCAGACCGCCAATGCACATGGGCCACAATCGAAGCATGCTGAAGTTCGCCACCTGCAGCCAGAGTCGCTCTGGACTGGCCACCGCGCTGCTGCTGGCCGCCAGCCTGTTGCACAGCCCCATGCTGTGGGCTGACGGTGTTCGCAAGTCAGCCGAGCCTGTCAGCGAAGGCCGCATGTCCTTCTATGGCCATGCCTTTACCGGACGGGCCACCGCCAGCGGTGAGCCGTTCAACCCGACCGAGTTGACGATGGCGCACAAGACCCTGCCCTTCGGCACCCTGGTCAAGGTCACCAACCTGACCAACAACCGTTCGGTGGTGGTGCGTGTGAACGACCGAGGGCCCTGGCTGACCGGTCGCATCGGCGACCTGTCACGGGCTGCGGCGGCCCAGATCAAGATGCTGAGCCAGGGCGTGGCGCAAACCCGGATGGAAGTGCTGAGCCTGGTCCAGGGCGAACCGCAGCAGCCTGACTGAGCGCTGGCCCGCCTGGCGGAGCAGCCCTGAAAACGCCGCCCGGCGCAGAGGCACCGGGCGGCTTTCCGACTTCAGGACCTGTGGCAGGGCTTACTTGTCGCCAGGCACCTTGCCTTCAACGCCCTTGACATAGAACTTCACGCCGCCCAGGAAGGCGTCGTCGGCCACCGCGTCCTTGGCCACCTGCACCTTGCCGGTGTTGTCGGTGATCGGGCCCTTCCAGATGCTGAAGCTGCCGTCCTTCAGGCCGGCCTTCACCGCCTCGAGCTTCTCCTTCACCGGCGCCGGCACATCCTCGGCCAGACCGACGAAGTCGATCGCGCCTTCTTTCACGCCCCACCAGGCCTGGCCGGTGGCCCACTTGCCGTCCAGCGCGGCGCGGGTGGCGGCGATGTAGTACGGCGCCCAGTTGATGACCGCCGAGCCCAGGTGGGCCTTGGGGCCGTAGGCGCGCATGTCGCTGTCCCAGCCGAAGGCGCGCTTGCCCTTTTCTTCGGCCGTCTTCAGCACGGCGGCCGAGTCGGTGTTCTGCATCAGCACATCGGCGCCGCCGTTGATCAGTGCGGTGGCGGCTTCGGTCTCCTTGGGCGGGTTGAACCACTCATTGACCCAGACCACCTTGGTCCTGATCTTCGGGTTCACGCTTTGCGCGCCCAGCGTGAAGGCGTTGATGTTGCGGATGACCTCGGGAATCGGGATCGAGCCGACCACGCCCAGGATGTTCTTCTTGCTCATGCCGCCGGCCACGATGCCGGCCATGTAGGCGCCCTCGTAGGTTCGGCTGTCGTAGGTGCGCAGGTTCTCAGCCGTCTTGTAGCCGGTGGCATGCTCGAACTTCACGTCGCGGCTGTCGGCAGCGACCTTGAGCATGGGCTCCATGTAGCCGAAGGTGGTGCCGAAGATCAGCTTGTTGCCCTGGCCGATCATGTCGCGGAACACGCGCTCTGCGTCGGCCGCCTCGGGCACCTTCTCGACGAAGCTGGTGGCGATCTTGTCGCCGAATTCGGCCTCCAGCGCCTTGCGGGCGTTGTCGTGGGCGAAGGTCCAGCCACCGTCGCCGACCGGGCCGACGTAGGCGAAGGCGATTTTCAGCGGCTCGGGCTTGGGCGCCGGGGCCGAAGCCGGGGCCGGTGCGGCGGCCACGGCTGCGGGCACTTCCTTCTTGCCGCAGCCGACCAGGGCGGCGGCGGCGGCCACGGTGGTCCAGCTGGCGAGCTTCAGCCATTGGCGCTTGTGCATGGTGTTCATGGTTCCTCCAGGGGGTTGTTTGGGGTGGTGTTTGGGGACGACGGCAAAACGCGAATTATTGGCCAGGTCGGCGCCTGCATCAGCCATCGGGAAGGAAAGGCTTGCCCAGCGAGGCCGGCATGTTGACCCTGATCCAGGTCGGGTTGCGCGAGATCAGCACCAGCACCACGATGGTGGCCAGGTAGGGCAGCATCGACAGCCATTGGCTGGCGATCTCCACGCCCTCGCCCTGCAGGTGGAACTGCAACATCGTCACGCCGCCGAACAGGTAGGCGCCCAGCAGCACCCGCGCCGGCCGCCAGGTGGCAAAGGTGGTCAGTGCCAGCGCGATCCAGCCCTTGCCGGCGATCATGCCCTCGACCCACAGCGGGGTGTAGACGACCGAGATGTAGGCCCCGGCCAGCCCGCACAGCGCACCACCGGCCACCACGGCGGCCAGGCGGATGCGCCGCACCGGATAACCCAGCGCATGCGCGGCTTCGGGGTTCTCGCCCACCGCGCGCAGCACCAGGCCGGCACGGGACCGGTACAGCAGCCAGGCCAGGGCCAGCGTGCCGGCCACGGTCAGATAGACCAGCGGATGGTGGCGGAACAGCGCCGGGCCCAGCAGCGGAATCTCGGCCAGCAGCGGGATCTCGAACTTGGGCCTGGGGCCGAGTTGCTGCTGGGTGTAGCTCAGGCCGACAAAGGCCGAGAAGCCGGCGCCGAACAGGCTCAGCGCCAGGCCGGTGGCGTACTGGTTGGTGCCCAGCCAGATCACCATCAGGCCGAAGGCCAGCGCCATCAGCGCGCCCGCGCCCATGCCGGCGGCAAAGGCCAGGGTGTCGCTGCCGGTGGCCACGCCGGTGGCAAAACCGGCGATGGCCGCGACCAGCATCATGCCCTCGGCACCCAGGTTGACGATGCCGGCCCGCTCGTTGATCAGCAGGCCCAGGCCGGCGATGGCCAGCACCGTGCCGGCGTTGAGCGTGGCCGCGATCAGCAGTGCACTTGCGTCCATGCTTCAGACCGCTTTCTGCGCCGTGCTGGCCGCGCGCCGGGCCGCCCAGCGCAGCCGGTAGACGATCAGCGTGTCGCAGGCCAGCAGGTTGAACAGCAGCAGGCCCTGGAACACCCCGGTCAGCGACTTGGGCAGGCCCATGCGCGACTGCGCCAGTTCACCGCCGATGTAGAACATGCTCATCAGGATGGCCGAGAGCATCACCCCCACGGGGTGCAGCCGGCCGACGAAGGCCACGATGATGGCGGCGAAGCCATAGCCCGCCGGCACATGCGGCGTGAGCTGGCCCAGTGGCCCGGCCGCCTCCAGGCCTCCGGCCAGACCGGCCAGGCCGCCGCTGATCAGCAGCGCCGTCCACAGCCCGCGCCTGGACGAAAAACCGGCGTAGCGCGCCGCCGCCGGCGCCAGCCCGCCCACCTGCAGCGCAAAGCCGGCATAGGTGCGAAACAGCAGCAGCCAGGCCAGCGCCGCCGCCGCCAGCGCCAGCAGCACGCCGATGTTCGCGCGTGAGCCCTCGATCAGCCTGGGCACCTTGGTCACCGCCAGAAAGCCGATGGTCTGCGGAAAGTTGTAGCCCTTGGGGTCTTTCCAGGGGCCATAGACCAGCCAGGACAGCAGCAGCGTGGCGACATAGACCAGCATCAGGCTGACCAGGATCTCGTTGGCGTTGAAGCGGTCGCGCAGCAGCGCCACCAGCCCGGCCCAGACCATGCCACCCAGCACCCCGGCAGCCAGGATGGCGACCACGATGGCGCGAGGTGAGTCTGGCGTGGCCAGCATCGCCACACCGCCGGCAAAGACCGCGCCGACGATGAACTGGCCCTCGGCGCCAATGTTCCAGACATTGCTGCGGTAGCACAGCGACAGGCCCAGCGCGATCAGCGCCAGCGGCGTGGCCTTGATGGCGATCTCGCTCCAGGCATAGCCGTTCTTCACCGGCTCGACGAAGAACATGCGCAGACCCAGCCACGGGTCTTTGCCGAGTGACCAGAACAGCAACAGGCCCAGCAGCACCGTGACCAGCAGCGCAAGCAGCGGCGAGGCGACGGACATGGCCCCGGACGGCTGGGGCCGGGCCTCAAGCCTGAGCATGCTGTGCCTGCGGGCTGGCGCCATCTGACGCAAGGGCGCCGTGCCACAGGCCCGACATCCAGATGCCCACCTGTTCGACCGTGGCCTCGGCCACTGGCAGGCTGGGTGAGATTCGGCCGCGGGCCATCACCAGCAGCCGGTCGCTGAGCTGGAACAGCTCTTCGAGCTCTTCGCTGACCACCAGCAGCGCGCAGCCTTGGTCGCGCAAGGCCAGCAGCGCGCCCCGGATCTGCGCCGCCGCGCCCACGTCCACGCCCCAGGTCGGCTGCGAGACGATGAGCAGCTTCGGCCCGGCGTCGATCTCGCGGCCGACGATGAATTTCTGCAGGTTGCCGCCCGACAGGCTCTTCGCCGCCGCGCCCGGGCCGCCGGCTTTGACCTGGTAGCCCTGGATCAGGCGCGCCGCCAGCGCGCGCACCGCGGCCATGCGCAGCCAGCCCCCGGCGCCGACGTTTTCATGCCGGGTGAGCAAGGTGTTCTGGGCCAGGCTCATGGTCGGCACCGCGCCCCGGCCCAGCCGTTCTTCGGGCACGAAGTGCAGGCCAGCGGCGCGGCGCTGGCGGGCCGACGCGTGGGCAATGTCCCGGCCGAACAGCCGCACGCTGCCGGGCTTGGCGCGTGGGTCTTCGCCGGACAAGGCCGCCATCAGCTGCTGCTGGCCGTTGCCTGAAACGCCGGCGATGCCGACGATCTCGCCCGCGCGCACCTCGAAGCCTATGTCGACCAGGGTGGTGCCGAAGGGGTCAAGCTGGGCCAGGTTCAAGCCCCGCACCTGCAGCGCCACCGCGCCGGGCTGAGCAGCGCGGTGCTCAGGCGCTGCGGGCTCGGCGCCGATCATCAGCCGCGACAGGCTGGCATTGCTTTGCTGCGCCGGGTCGACCTCACCCGTCACCTTGCCGCCGCGCAGCACCGTGCAGTGGTGGCAGAGCGCACGGATCTCGTCGAGCTTGTGGCTGATGTAGAGGATGGCGCAGCCCTGCGCCGCCAGCTGGCGCAGGGTGACGAACAGGCTTTGCACCGCTTGCGGCGTGAGCACCGAGGTCGGCTCGTCCAGGATCAGCAATTGCGGCCTGGCCAGCAGCGCGCGCACGATCTCGACCCGCTGGCGTTCACCCACGCTGAGGGTGTGCACCGGGCGCAGCGGGTCGATGGCCAGGCCGTAGCCCTTGCTCACCTCATCGATTCGCGAGACCACCCGGGCCAGGCTCATCCTGGCCGACAGGCCCAGCCAGACGTTCTCGGCCACGCTGAGCGTGTCGAACAGCGAGAAGTGCTGGAAGACCATGGCAATGCCCAGCGCGCGGGCCTGCTGCGGGTTGGCGATGTTCACCGGCTGGCCGTTCCACAGCAGCTGGCCTGCGTCGGGCTGCACCGCGCCGTAGATGATCTTCATCAGCGTGGACTTGCCGGCGCCGTTTTCGCCCAGCACGGCATGGATCTGGCCCGGCGCCACGCGCAGGCTCACGCCGTCGTTGGCCCTGACCGCCGGGTACTGCTTGCTGATGCCGCGCAGTTCCAGCCGGAGCACTGCGCTGGGGTCGGGGTCAGGTCGTGGCATAGATGCTGCTTGACAGTGATTCGGTTGGCGGCAGACGGGGCCGGCCCGCGACCCAGCATTGGGCCAGGTTTCGCTCATCGCCCAAAGTCAGCCAGGCAAAGACTTTCTCATGCAGATTGCGGGTCAGGCTCAGGCGGCGGCTGGCCACCGGCCCTTGGGCCCAGCGCCACAGGCACAGGTCGGCCATGGCGCCGGGCTCCAGGCTGCCGATCTCATGCCCCAGCCGCAGCGCCTGCGCCGCGCCGCGTGTGGCCGCATGCAGCAGGGCCCAGGCCGTCACCGGCTGGCCGGCCAGGGCCTGGACCTTGTAGCCATCGGCCATGCTGCGCAGCGCACACAGCGAGGTGCCGCCGCCCACGTCGCTGGCCAGGCTCACGGCCACGCCGGCATCGCGCGCGGCCGCCCAGCCGAACAGCCCGCTGCCCAGGAACAGGTTGGACGAAGGGCAGAACGCGATCTGCGCCCCGGTGGCGTGCAGCAGCGCCCGGTCATCCTGGTCCAGCCAGATGCCATGGGCCAGCACCGAGCGCTCACCCAGCAGGCCATGCTGCGCATACACGTCCAGGTAGCTGCGCGCGGCCGGGAACAGCTCACGCACCCAGGCCACCTCGGCCCGGTTTTCGGCCACATGGGTCTGCATGTAGAGACCTTCGTGGCGGGCTAGCAAGCGGCCGGCCATGGCCAGTTGGGCTTCGCTGCTGGTGGCGGCAAAGCGCGGCGTCACGGCATAGGCCAGCCGGCCCCGTCCATGCCAGCGCTGCACCAGCGCCTCGCAGTCGATTTCAGCCGCGGCCACATCGTCGCGCAGGTTCTCGGGCGCGTGGCGGTCCATCAACACCTTGCCGCTGACCAGGCGCATGCCGCGCTGTTGTGCCGCGTCGAACAGCGCGTGCGCGCTGGCCGCATGCACAGTCGGGAAGACCACCGCGCTGGTGCTGCCATGGGCCAGCAGCGCGTCCAGGAACAGCGCGGCACCGGCTCGGGCCACGGCCGCGTCGGCATATTTGGCTTCGGCCGGGAAGGTGTAGGTGTTCAGCCAGTCCAGCAGCTCGGTGCCCCAGCTGGCGATCACATCGAGCTGCGGGCAGTGCACATGGCTGTCGATGAAGCCGGGCAGCAGCAACTGGCCGCGCACGTCGGTCTTGTGCCAATCGTCGCCGGGTGCCTGCGGCGTCACCGCTTCGATGCGGCCCTGGGCATTGACCAGCAGCCAGTGGCCAGGCCGCCAGCGCACGGCCGGGCTGTCGCGGTCGGCCAGCGCGGGCTCGGCAGAGAAGTCCAGCAGGTCCGCATGCAGCGCAAAGGGCGGGTTCACGTTGGGTGGGGATGATGCAAGTCGACGCGGCACGCTGGGCGCTGCAGGGTCACAGGTTATAAACGTGGCGGTATATCACAGCGCCTTGCCCCGCCCTGCCCTTGGCCATGTCCCAGCAACCTCCTTCCGACCAGCCCGGCCCCCGGCCCATCCGCTTCTTCCACCAGGGCCGGCTGCGCAGCGTGCACGGCCCGGCGGCCACGCGAACGCTGCTGTCATGGCTGCGTGAAGAAGCCCGTTGCACCGGCACCAAGGAGGGCTGCAACGAGGGCGACTGCGGCGCCTGCACCGTGCTGCTGGCTGAGCTGGACGGCGACGCCCTGCGCTTCAAGCCCGTCAACAGCTGCCTGCAGTTCTTGCCCACGCTGGACGGCAAGGCCCTGCTGACGGTGGAAGACCTGGGCACAGCCGATGCGCCCCACCCCGCCCAGCAGGCCATGGTCGACTGCCATGGCTCGCAATGCGGCTTCTGCACGCCCGGCTTCGTGATGTCGCTGGCCGGCGTGGCCGAGCGCCATGCCGCCGCTGGCACCGTGGCCAGCCGCCAGCAGCTGGCCGATGACCTGTCGGGCAACCTCTGCCGCTGCACCGGCTACCGGCCGATCCTGGACGCCGGCCAGCAGATGTTCACGCTGACTGCGCAGCGCCTGGGCAGCCCGGC
>JANOWE010000285.1:0-32890 GCA_031417735.1 Betaproteobacteria bacterium | reverse complement strand
CAGATTGCCCAGGTGCGTGACATCCTCACCGGCAAGCTGACCAAGCGCGGGGTGGACATCCGCTTCCTCGACTTCAGCGCCAAGATCGAGAAGATGGGTGGCGACAAGGTGCGCCAGACCGTGGCCGTCAAGCAGGGCATCGACAGCGAGACGGCCAAGCGCATCCAGACCCTGGTCAAGCAGAGCAAGCTCAAGGTGCAGGCCGCCATCCAGGGCGACGCGGTGCGCGTGACCGGCGCCAAGCGCGACGACCTGCAAGCCGCCATGGCCCTGCTGCGCAAGGAAGTGGCCGACACGCCGCTGAGCTTCAACAACTTCCGCGACTGATGGTCCGTGCTGCGCCGCTGACTCTGCGGCACGGGGCCTGGCCCGCGGTGGCCGTGCTGCTGTGCGCCGGATGGGCTGGCACGGCCAGCGCACAGGCCGTGTCGCTGGCCGGCAGCATGGGTGCAGACAAAGCCTTGCTGATGGTCGATGGCCAGCCCCTGGTGCTGGCCGTGGGCGCCACGGCGCGGGGCATCACGCTGCGGCGGCTGGAGGCCGGACTGGCCGAGGTCGACGTGGCCGGTCAGCGCAGCCTGCTGCGCCTGGGCGCCACGCCGGCACAACTGGGCGGTACGGCCGCTGCGCCGCAGGACCAGAGCATCGTGCTGCCGGCCGGATCAGACGGTCACTTCATGGCCAGCGGCAGCATCAACGGGCGCAGCGTGCAGTTCATGGTCGACACCGGCGCCACCAGCATCGCCTTGGGCCAGCAAGAGGCCGACCGCATCGGCCTGGACTGGCAGCGCGCACCCCGCAGCCTTACCCAGACCGCCAACGGCGTGGTCCCGGTGCACAGCCTGAGCCTGCGCTCGGTGCGCGTGGGCAACGTGGAACTGGCCAATGTGGCGGCCGTGGTGATCCCGGTCGACATGCCCATGGTGCTGCTCGGCAACAGCTTTCTGTCGCGCTTCAGCATGCGCCGCGACGGCGACGTGATGCGTCTGGACAAGCGGCACTGAGCTTGTCCCGTTCGACAATTTGCTTCGCTTGCCAGTCATCAGTGGCCATCTATGATGGCCGGATGCGATTGCAGAACGGATGGCGATGATGCGCAGGCTGTGGGACATCTCACCACCCGTGGGTCCTGATTCGCCGGTCTTTCCGGGCGACGCAGCCTACCAGCAGCACTGGGCGGCCACGCTGTCGGCCGACTGCCCGGTCAACGTCAGCACCATCAGCCTGTCGCCCCACACCGGCGCCCACGCCGACGCGCCGCTGCACTACAGCGCCGATGGCGCGGCGGTGGGTGCGCTGGCGCTGGAACCCTACCTCGGCCCCTGCCGCGTCATCCATGCCATCGGCGTCGGCCCGCTGCTGCAGCGCCAGCACCTGGCCCATGCCTGGCCAGAGCTGCCGGCGCGCGTGCTGGTGCGCACCTATGCGCGCCAGCCCACCGGCTGGGATCCCGACCTGACCGCTTTTGCGGCCGACACCGTCCACGCCCTGGCCGACGCCGGTGTACTGCTGATCGGCATCGACACCGCCAGCATCGACCCCGCCACCAGCAAGTCCCTGCCCAGCCACCAGGTCATCCGCCAACGTGGCCTGCGGGTGCTGGAAAACCTGTGCCTTGATGAGGTGCCGGAAGGCGACTACGAGCTGATCGCGCTGCCGCTGAAGTTGATGACCGCGGACGCCTCGCCGGTGCGCGCCGTGCTGCGTGCCCTGTGAACTTGCCGCCGTTGCCGCCAGCCCCGATGAAAACGCCTCCACCCGCAGCCCACGAAGGCGCGCAGCTCGATTTTTCACGCGACATGAGCTATGGCGACTACCTGCGGCTCGATCAGGTGCTCAGCGCCCAGCACCCGCGCTCTCCCGCGCACGACGAGATGCTGTTCATCGTGCAGCACCAGACCAGCGAGCTCTGGCTCAAGCTGATGCTGCACGAACTGCGCGCGGCGATGGCCGCCATCGCCGGTGACCAATTGCAGCCCGCGTTCAAGATGCTGACCCGGGTCTCGCGCATCATGGAACAGCTGGTTCACGCCTGGAGCGTGCTGGCCACCATGACGCCGCCCGAGTACAGCGCGATCCGCCCGCACCTGGGCCAGTCGTCGGGCTTCCAGAGCTGGCAGTACCGCTGTGTTGAATTTGCGCTGGGCAACAAGAACGCGGCGATGCGCCAGCCCCATGCTCACAGCCCGGCGTGGCTGGCCGAGGTCGACGCCGCCTTCAACGCGCCTTCGCTGTACGACCAGGCCCTGCGCCTGCTGGCCCGCCAGGGTTTGACCTTGCCAGCCGAGGTGCTGCAGCGCGACTGGACCCAGGCCTACACGGCCAGCGACGCGGTCGAACAGGCCTGGCTGCAGGTCTACCGCGCCCCGGCCGAGCATTGGGTGTTGTACGAGCTGGGTGAAAAGCTGACCGACCTGGAAGACGCGTTCCGGCTCTGGCGCTTCCGCCATGTCAGCACCGTGACCCGCATCATCGGCGCCAAGGGCGGCACCGGCGGCACCAGCGGCGTGGCCTACCTGCAGAAGATGCTGGACGTGGTGCTGTTCCCCGAGCTGTGGAGCCTGCGCACCAAGCTCTGAAGCCGAACCCGCACAGGGTCCGGGTCAAGACCCGAGCCGCCGACGCCAGCGTGCAGGCACCCCTGGGCGCAAGGCAGCGTGGCGGGCCGCTGCGCCCTTCAGCTGCGGCGCCAATCGAGGGCCGACATCCAGCGCGCCACGGCCGCCGGGTCGCCGGGCGCGCTGCTGTCGCCGGCCAGCGCAGCCAGGCCCTGGCGCACCCCGGCGCGGTCCTCGGTCGAGCGGTTCTGGCTGAGCTTGAACTTGCCGTCCAGTGCGTCGAGCGGGATCTGGATCGCGACAATGGCACGCAGCGTGGCGGCGACGAAGTCGGCCGGCGCATCGTCCAGTGCCCAGGGTTTGGCGTTGCGCGACTCGTGCTCGGTGGTCAGGCGCTGCACCACCGCCCTCGCCTGGTCGGGGCCGTCCTGCACCAGCAGCCGGCCTCGGGCCTGCACCAGGGTGTAGTTCCAGGTCGGCACCACCTTGCCATGTTCGGCCTTGCTGGCGTACCAGCCGGGCGAGACATAGGCGTCAGGCCCCTTGAACACCACGGTCGCCGGCTGGTCGGCGGACAACTGCCACAGCGGGTTGGCGCGGGCCACATGGCCGATCAGCGTGCCGTGGGGCGAAAGCGGGCTGTCGTCGCCCAACGCCAGCAGGAAGGGGATGGCGTCGACCACCGGCGTGCCGTCGACGCCGGGCGTGATCAGCAGGCCCAGCGGGTGCGCTCGCAGCAGCGCGTGCATCGCGGCCGAACTGTCGGGGTGAAAGTGCGGTGGCTGGTACATGCGGGCCTCAGAACATCTGGTTGCTCAACCAGTAGGCCACGGCAGCGACAAATGCCGAGGCCGGGATGGTGAATATCCAGGCCCAGACAATGTTGCCGGCCACGCCCCAGCGCACCGCCGAGGCATTGCGCACCGAGCCAACACCGACGATGGCGCCGGTGATGGTGTGGGTGGTGGACACCGGCACGCCCATGGCGGTGGCGATGAACAAGGTGATGGCGCCGCCCGTCTCGGCGGCAAAACCGCCCACGGGCTTGAGCTTGGTGATGCGCTGGCCCATGGTCTTGACGATGCGCCAGCCACCGAACATGGTGCCCATGCCAATGGCCAGGTAGCAACTGATGATCACCCACATCGGAGGTGCGGTGTCGCTGGTGCTCATGTAGCCCGAGGCCAGCAGCAGCATCCAGATGATGCCGATGGTCTTCTGCGCGTCGTTGCCGCCATGGCCCAGCGAGTACAGCACGGCCGACACCAGTTGCAGGCGGCGAAACCAGCGGTCGACCCTGAGCGGCGTGGTGCGCCGGCAGATCCATGCCACCGCCACCATCATCAGTGAGCCGAGCAAGAAGCCCAGCAGCGGTGAGATGAAGATGAAGACCACCGTCTTGGCCACGCCGGCACCGATCAGCGGGCCGGTGCCGGCCTTGGCGATGACCGCGCCGACGATGCCGCCGATCAGCGCATGCGATGAGCTCGACGGGATGCCGTACCACCAGGTGATCAGGTTCCAGGTGATGGCGCCGACCAACGCGCCGAACACCACATGGTGGTCGATGATGCCGGGCTCGGCAATGCCCTTGCCCACGGTGGCCGCCACCTTGAGCTGGAAGATGGCGATCGCCAGAACGTTGAAGAAAGCGGCAAACAACACCGCCTGCTGCGGCTTGAGAACGCCGGTGGAGACCACCGTGGCAATGGAGTTGGCGGCGTCATGGAAGCCGTTCATGAAGTCGAACGCCAGCGCCAGCGCGACCAGCATGGCCACGGTCCAGAAACCGATCTGCAGCGACGACATGGCTCAGGAATTCTCGAGGACGATGCCCTCGATGATGTTGGCCACGTCTTCGCAGCGGTCGGAGATCGATTCCAGGTGCTCGTACACCGCCTTGAGCTTGATCAGCTCACGGACCTCGATGTTGTCGCGGAACAGCTTGCTCATCGCCGAGCGCATGACCCGGTCGGCGTCGCTTTCCAGGCGGTCGATTTCTTCGCAAGTTTTCAGCGCCGCTTCGGCCACCGCCGGCTGGCTGAGCTTGGGGATCAGCGACACCGCGTGGCGCACCCGCTCGCAGCATTTGACCGACAGCTCGCCCAGGCGCACCACGTCATCGTTCATGGCCTTGAGGTCGTACAACTGCATCACCTCGGCCGAGTCCTGCAGCAGGTCGAGGATGTCGTCCATCTTGTTGATCAGCGAATGGATCTGCTCGCGGTCGATCGGGGTGATGAAGGTCTTGTGCAGCAGCCGGTGCACTTCGGCGGTGATGCGGTCGGCCTGCTTCTCGGCATGGTCGACCTCGCTGGCATGCTTCTCGCGCAGACCTACATCGCTGTAGTGGCGCACCATGAGCATGAAGGCGTCGGCGCCCTCGGCGATGTACTTGCCATGCTCGTTGAACAACTCAAAGAAGTTGCCCTCCCGCGGCAGCAGCTTGCCAAACAACATGGAAATCTCCTCGGGGCCGGTGCGCGGCCCTGGTCGGCGCGCTGGCCATGATCTTGTGGTGGGGCAAGCCGCCCCTTCAGGCGCCGCCCCTCGGGCCGGGCGGACTGCGGCCCACCACGACGGATGGTCAGCGCGGCATTGTAGGGGCCGTGGAACCCGTCCATGAGGGGTCGGCCACCCTCTTCAGGACCTGTCCGGCCGTGCCCGGCAGCCAGTGGGCAAGCAGGCCCAGGCCGGGCGCGGCAAGCTGCGGCTGCAGGTCCAGCAAAGGGCGCAGCACAAAGGCGCGCAGGTGCAGGCGCGGATGCGGCAGGGTCAGCTGCGGCTCGGTCTGGCAGCACGGGCCGTGCAGCAGCAGGTCCAGGTCCAGTGTGCGTGGCGCATGGGCATAGGGCCGCTCGCGGCCGAAGGCTGCCTCGGTCTGCTGCAAAGCCTGCAGCAGGGCCAGCGGCGACAAGCAGGTGTCCAGCGCGACCACGGCATTGAGGTAATCCGGGCCGCCCGCCGGCAGGGCCGCACTGCGGTACAGCGGCGACACCGCCGCCAGGTGCAGCCCCGGCCAGGCGGCGAGGGCCTGCAGCGCGGCGCGCAGCGTGGCCAGCGCATCGCCCAGGTTGGCACCCAGCCCGACATAGGCCCGCTGGGGGGCCGGCGCCGGTTCGGCGGCCAGTTCAGTCGGTGCTGCCACCGCCGGAACTGGTGCTGGCCGACACCTCAGCGCCACCGCCCACTGGCTTGCGACGACGCCGGCGGCGCTTGCGGGCCGGCGCTGCGTCGGCCGATTCCAGTTCGGACTCCGCCGGTGCCTGGTCGTCATCATCCTCGGTCCGGGCCTGGCTCTGGGCCCCGTCGTCGGGGTCCGTGCCTGCGGCGGGGCCGGCCTTGGTCGTCGACCGCGCCGGCCCGCCCGTGCGCTTGGGCGTGGTGCGCTGGGTCTCGCGCGCGGCGGCCAGCAGGGCCTCGCGCTCGTCATCGCTGCCCAGCGAGAAGTCTTCCCACCACTCGGCCAGTTCCAGCGGCAGTTCACCCACATCGGCACGCAGGCGAAGGAAGTCGAAGCCGGCGCGAAAGCGCGCTTGCTCGATCATCGCCAGCGCGGTGTTGGCCTGGCGACGCTCCAGGCGCGGCTGCATCATCCAGATCTCGCGCATGTCAGTGCCCAGCTTGCCCCGGCCCGACACATCACCGATGCGGGCGTCGAATACCGCGTCGATGGCCTGCTGCAGCGCCGGCACCACATGCTCACCGGCCGCCCGGCGCTGGGCCCAGCCCTCGGTCACGTCATGCCAGAGCAGGCAGGCGAGCAGAAAACTCGGCGCCACCGGCTTGCCTTCATGGACCCGGCGGTCGGTGTCGCCCAGCGCCAGCTTGACGAAAGCCTTGCGCTGGGGCGAACTGCGCCGCTCGTCCAGCGCGGCGTCCAGCACCGGAAAGATGCCGCGGTGCAGCAGGCCGTAGCTGGCCAGTGTGTCGAGGCTGGACAGCGCATGGCCGGTCTGCAGCAGCTTGATCATCTCGTCGAACAGGCGCGAGATCGGCACGTTGGCCAGCAGCTCGGAGCAGGCCGCCAGCGGCGCCGCCGTGCGTGCTTCCAGCGTGAAGCCCAGCTTGGCGGCAAAGCGGGCCGCGCGGATGATGCGCACCGGGTCTTCGCGGTAGCGCGTGGCGGGGTCGCCGATCAGGCGCAGCACACGGGCCCGCACATCGGCCAGGCCGTCGTGGTAGTCGACCACGACACCGGTCTCGGGGTCGTAGTACATCGCGTTGACGCTGAAATCTCGCCGCGCCGCGTCTTCGATCTGCGGCCCCCAGACGTTGTCGCGCAGCACCCGGCCGCTGGCGTCCACGGCATGGGTCTGGTCGTGCAGCTGGGCCTTGCTGGTCTTCTCGTTGCCCGTGACCTGGGTCGCGTCGCTGTTGTCGAGAAAGGCGCGGAAGGTCGAGACCTCGATCACCTCATGGTCGCGGCCCCGGCCATGGATCACATGCACGATGCGAAAGCGCCGGCCGATGATGAAGGCCCGGCGAAACAGCGACTTGACCTGCTCGGGCGTGGCATTGGTGGCCACGTCGAAGTCCTTGGGCCGGCGGCCCACCAGCAGGTCACGCACCGCGCCGCCCACCACATAGGCCTCGTAGCCAGCGGCCTTGAGGGTGTGCACCACCCGCACGGCGCGCTCGTCGACCAGACTGGCGTCGATGCCGTGCTGGGCCGCGGCCACTTCCACCCGCTTGCCCTTGGGTATGGCGGGCCGGGCCGGCGCCTCAGCAACGACCGGGGCGGCCTTGGCAGCGGCGCGCTTGGCCGTCTCGGCCGGGGCATCCTTCTGGCCCAGCAGGCGCTTGATCAGCTTCTTGATCATCTTGTGAACAACCTCAGAATGGGCCAGCCGCGCTGCTGCGCGATGGCCTCCAGCGCAGGGCTGGGATTGGTGGCCACCGGCTCGTGCACGCGCTCTAGCAACGGCAGGTCGTTGGTGGAATCGCTGTAGAACAGCGTGTGGTCAAAGTCGGCCCAGCCTTTGCCCAGGCTGGCCAGCCAGTCGTCAACCCGGCTCAGCTTGCCCTCACGGAACGAGGGCACGCCCAGGATGCGGCCGGTGGCATGGCCGCGCACGTCGCGTGCCAGCCGCACACCGATCAGGTGCTCCACACCCAGTGCATCGGCAATGGGCCGGGTCACGAACTCGTTGGTCGCGGTGACGATGGCCACCAGGTCACCGGCGCGCTGGTGGCGCTGCACCAGGGCCAGCGCTGCCGGGTGGATTTGCGGCCGCATCACCTCGGCCATGAAGCGGTCTTGTGCGGCCCGCTGCTCGGCCAGGGGCCGGTCACGCCAGGCCTGGGTCGCAAAGTCGACATAGGCCGCGATGTCCAGGTTGCCGGTCTGGTACTGGTGAAAGAATTCGTCGTTGCGGCGCTGGTGCTCGGCCGCGTCGACCCAGCCCAGGGTGATCATGAACTGGCCGAAGGCATGGTCGGAGTCATGCTCGATCAGCGTGCCGTCCAGGTCGAACAAGGCCAGCCTCATGCCTGCGCCTCTTGCTCGGCCAGCAGTTTCTTCAGCAGCGGTACGGTGACCAGGCGGTGCTCGGCCAGCGCAAAACCGTCCAACTGGTGCAGCACGGCCATCAGATGGCCCAGGTCTCGCGGCAGCCGGGTCATCAGGTAGGCCATCACCTCGTCGGACAGCAGAATGCCTCGGCGGTCAGCCTCCAGGCGCAGCGCGACGCGGGTATCGGCCTCGTCCAGCGGCTGCAGCGCAAAGACATGGCCCCAGCCGAGGCGGCTGCGCAGGTCGTCGCGCAGGGTCAAGTCCACCGGCGGCACACGGCCGGCGGCGGCCCATTGCACGCCGTGGCTGCCGGCGTCGACGAAGAGCGCAAACGCGGCATGCTGGTGCTCGGCGTCCAGCAGATCGCAGCGGTCGACGACGATCAGGGTCCAGCGTTCGTCCAGCGTCCAGGGCAAGGCGGCCTGGGCGTCGAGCCAGCCCACCGCTTCGCCGGCGGCCTGGTGCTCGGCCGCCAGTGCCCGCAGCAAGCGGGTCTTGCCGCTGCCCGCCGGGCCCCACAGGTAGACCGGCGCGGCCATGGTCAGCGACAGGCGCAAGCCACGCAGGTGCTGCATCGCGGCGGCGTTGGGGCCGACCACCATGGCGTCGAAGCGCTCGGCAGGGGGTGGGCTGATGGGCAGGGGAATCTGTCTCACGTCGGGGTCGGCAGGGGGTCGGCGCGGGCCCGGTCAACCCTGGTACAGCGCGCTGCTCAGGTAGGCCCGGTGCAGTCGGCGCCAGGCCACCACCGCCACCGCGCTGGTCGGCAGGGCCACCAGCACACCGATGAAGCCGAACAATTGGCCAAAGGCCATCAACGCGAAGATCACTGCCAAGGGACCCATGCCGATGCGCTCGCCCACCAGCCTGGGGGTGAGCACGAAGCTTTCCAGCAACTGGCCCAGGCCATAGATGCCGGCGACCCAGAGCAGGCCGGCCACACTGCCGAACTGCAGCAGAGCGGCCAGGATGGCCATGGCCAGACCCAGGCCGAAGCCGACGTAGGGCACGGCCACGGCCAGGCCGGTGAACACGCCCACCGGCAGCGCCAGCTCGAATCCCGCCACCGACAGGCTCACGGTGTAGTACACCGCCAGCACCCCCATGACCACGATCTGGCCGCGCAGGTACTGGCCCAGCATGGCGTCGCATTCGTCCAGAAAACCATTCGCCTGCGCCCGCAGCCGGGGCGGCACCATGTTTTGGGCCCGGTCGACCAGGTCGCCCCAGTCCAGCAGCAGGTAGAACAACACCACGGGCACCAGCACGGCAATGCCGATCACCGACAGCAGCACGCTGCCACCAATGCGCGCGGATTTCAGCGCCGCGGCCAGCCAGTCTTCGCCCTTGGCGTCGAGCAGCTGCGCCAACCAGGCCTTGACGCTGGCCAGATCCAGGCTGATGTAGACGTCGTACTGCCGCAGCCAGGGCGCCACGGTGCTGTCCAGCCGGTCCAGCAGCGGCGGGATCTGGGCCTTCAGTGCCGGCAGTTCCTTGACCAGCACCGGCACCAGCAGCAGCATCACGGCCAGCGCGGCCAGCAGGGCCAGCACCTCGATCACCAGCACCGCCACCACCCTGGGCACCTGGCGCGCCGCCAGGCGTTCGACCAGTGGGTGCAGCACATAGGCCAGCACTGCGGCAATGACAAAGGGCGTCAGCACTGGCGCCAGCAACCACAGCAGCAGGCCGACCGAAAGCGCCAGGGCCAGCCAGGTGAGGGTTTGACGTTGAGCCGGTGACAGTGTCATAGAGGGGGGGTGTCCGCCATCGTCGCAGCCGCGCCGGCCGTGGGCAGCACAGCGGGCGCGATTGTAGGAGCCAAGCTCAATGCAGCCTGGGCGCGCCGTTTCGGCGCAATTCGGCCAACCTGGCGCGCAGCGCCGCAGCATCCTCGGCCTGCGGGCTGGCGGCCAGGTAGGCCTCCAGGTCGGCCGACGCCTCGGCATGGCGGCCCAGTTCGGCCCAGGTCAGGCCTCGGTCACGCTGCTCGGACACCACCTGCGGCAGCAGCAGCACCAGGCGCTGCTGCACCGCCAGCAATCGTGGCCAATGCTCGGCGCTGCGGTGAATTTCTTTCAGGTTGAACAGCAGCCGCGCCAGCAGGTCACGCGGCAGCGCGGCCTGCAAAAACAAGCCCAGCGGCGTGTCGAAATCGCCCTCCAGGCCGTGGCGGCGGCGGTAGGGCAGCAGCCTGTCTTCCAGTTCGTCGCGCGACAGCGAACGGCCGTTGAAGGGGTCGACCACCACCTCGCCCTGGGGCATGCGCAGCTTGATCAGGAAGTGACCCGGAAAGGACACGCCACGCGCCTGCAGACCCAGGTGGCCGGCCAGTTCGCAGTACAGCAAGGCCAGCGTGATCGGGATGCCGCGCCGGGTGGCCAGCACCTCGTGCAGGTAGCTGTTGCGGTGGTCGTAGTAGTTGTTGCCGTTGCCGGCGAAGCCCAGTTCGTCAAAGAAATAGTGGTTCAGTGCGCGCAACCTGGCCAACGGCGAACTGTCGCCGGGCAACCGTGCCTTGAGCCTGGCGCCCAGGCGGTCTATCTCGCCCAGCACGGTCTGCGGGTCCAGTGTGGGTTCGTCGTCCTGGGCGACGCAGATCGCGGCCTCGATCAGCGCAAAGCCCTGGTCTTCGGCGACCAGGTTGGCGAAGTACTCGAGGGCGCTGGGTGGGCGCAGCGGCAAATGCTTCATCGGCTTGAGTCTAGGCTGTGTGCCTGGGCCTTGCGCATGAAGCTGCGAAGCTTCACGCCGAACAAGGCCAGCAGGCCGAAGTACAGGCCGGCTGCCAGCAGCAGCGCTGCGGCCATGGCGGCCGCCCTCAAGGCCTCGTGGGCACCCAGGGCCTGCCAGTCCAGCCAGCGTGCGGCCCCGGCCATGGCACCGCCCATTGCCGCACTGGCCACCGCCACACGCAGGGCAAAACCGGGCCAACCCGGCTCGGGCCGGTAACTGCCGCGCCGGCGCAGGCCCCACAGCAGCACGGCAGCATTGGCATTGGCGGCCAGGCCGATGGACAGCGCCAGCGCGGTCACGCCCATGCCCAGGCCGGCGATGAACAGCAGGTTCAGCAGCTGGGTCAGCACCAGCGCAAAGACGGCCACGCGCATCGGCGTGCGGGTGTCCTGCTGGGCGAAATAGGCGGGCGCGGCGACCTTGATGCCCACCAGCCCGATCACGCCAGCGCCATAGCCCATGACCGCCAACGTGACGGTGTGCACCGCCGCAGCGTTGAAGGCGCTGCGCTGGAACAGGGTGGCCACCATCGGCTCGGCAAACAACAGCAGCGCGGCGGCGCAGGGCAAGGCCAGCAGCCATACCAGGCGCAAGCCCCAGTCCAGCAGAGCCGAGTAGGCGGCGTGGTCGCCCACCGCCTTGGCCGCCGCGAGTTGCGGCGTCAGCACCACGCCCAGCGCCACGCCCAGCAGCGCGGTGGGCAGTTCCATCAGCCGGTCGGCATAGACCAGGGTCGAGACCGCGCCCTCGCCCATGTGGCTGGCGATCTGCGAATTGATCATCAGCGAGATTTGCGCCACCGACACGCCCAGCATCGCCGGGCCCATGCGCGACAGGATCTTGCTCACGCCCGGATGGGCCCAGGCGCAGCCCAGCCGTGCCGGGTTGAGCGCGATGCGCGGCAGCATGCCGATGCGCAGCAGCGCGGGCACCTGAATGCCCAGTTGCAGCACGCCGCCGAGCATCACTCCGGCGGCCAGCGCGTAGACCGGCTCGATGCCGTGCCGGCGAAATACCGGCACCAGGGCCAGCGCCGCACCAATCACCGACAGGTTCAGCAGCACCGGCGTGAACGCCGGCACCGCAAAGCGCTTCCAGGTATTGAGCACACCCGAGGCCAGCGCCACCATCGACATGCAGCCGATGTACGGAAACATCAGCCGCGTCATCACCACCGCCGCGTCTTCGGTCTCAGGCGCAAAGCCGGAGGCCAGCAGCCAGACCAGCGCCGGCGCGGCGGCGATGCCCAGCACCACGGTCAGCAGCAAGGCCCAGGCCAGCACCGTGGCCACCGCGTCGAGCAGCTTTCGGGTCGCCTCGTCGCCCTCGGCGGCCCGGGTGGCGGCCAGCAGCGGCACAAAGGCCTGGGCAAAAGCGCCCTCGGCAAACAGCCGGCGCAGCAGGTTGGGAATGCGAAAGGCGATCTGGAACGCGTCCATCATCGCCGAGGTGCCGAAAAGGGCGGCGCCGATCTGGTCGCGCACCAGGCCCGTCACGCGCGACAGCAGCGTCAGGGCAGAGACAGAGAAGGCAGCCCGAAACAGGTTCACAGGGTCACGGCGGAAGGCGGATTCAGGGCGGCGCAGGAAGTGCGCGGGCCGCTCGACGAGGGCCCTGCGGCGATTGACCAGGATTATAGAGAGCACCACCACCCATGTTTGCCTCGCCTGATGGCGAATGCTATACTCAGCGTCTTTGTCGAAACCAGAGCATGGTGTCCTGACAGGTTCGATCGCAGACGTCAAACCTCGAAAGAACAAGCGACAACGCGCCAAGCCAGGTTCGGCTTGCAGCGCAGCACCAACCAGTTCCAGGCTCGGGATCTCAGACCCGCAGTCTTTGACCCAGTCCTCAAGCAACAGCATTCGGGAATCAGCACGTTATGGCCACCGCTTCCAAAGCCAAGAAGAAAACCGTCCGCCTGGCATCGGGCCGCAAACGCGCCCGCCAGGACGTCAAGCTCAACGCCGCCAACACCTCGCTGCGCTCGCAGTTCCGCACCGTCGTGAAGAACGTGCAAAAGGCGCTGGACAAGGCAGCCACCGGCGGCGACAAGGCCGCCCCGGCCGAGTTGTTCAAGACCGCACAGAAGGTGATCGACTCGGTCGCTGACAAGGGCATCTTCCACAAGAACAAGGCCGCTCGCCACAAGAGCCGTCTGTCGGCCAAGATCAAGGCCCTGAACACCGCTGCCGCTGCCGCTTGATTCACGGCCAGCCGCATCAAAAAAGGCCTGCGCAAGCAGGCCTTTTGCATTGCAGAACCGCTTTGTCAGTCCGGTGGCGGTGGTTCGGGCAGCAGGCAGGCCTCGACCACCTGCAACTCGTTGTCGCGGGCAAAGTTCATCGCAAAATCCCAGGCCATGGGCTCCAGGTCGCGCAGCGCCTCGCTGACGATCACGCACTTCACGTTGTCGATCACCCGGGGCACACAAAACGGTGAATAGCTGATGTGCGAGCCCAGGGCCGCAGCCGCGCCCGGCGGCTTGAAGCTCGACAGCGCGCCCGCCAGGCGCTCAGACCAATCGCTGGGCCGGAAGGCTCGGCCGTCCTTGGTCAAGCCCTGGATGAAGAATTCTCTCGGTTTGGCGGCGACCATGGGCACCGAGGCGGCCGTTACCGGCGCCGGGGCGGTGAAAGTGATGGGCCAGGTCACGGCACGCATCTCGAACCGGGCCACCCTGGGGTAAACCGGCATTGTGCCCTGTAAGTGCTGCACTGCAGCATGCATGTTGGCGCTCCTGGCCGCATCGATCCCGGCTCTTCGGCGCGCCAGCACCGGACCTTTAGAATCAATTCCCGTTCGGCCGGCCAGGTGTTCTCGCTAACCTGGCTGGCCGTGTTATTTGTCCCACCTGAATCCGGAGTGCCGCGATGATTTCCCATGTGATGAACACCTATGGCCGGCTGCCGTTTGCGCTGTCGCATGGCCGAGGCTGCCGCGTGTGGGACACCGATGGCCGCGCCTACCTGGACGGCCTGGGCGGCATCGCGGTCAACACCCTGGGCCATGCCCACCCCGAACTGGTGCCCGCGCTGCAGGACCAGGTCGCCAAGCTGATCCATTGCAGCAACTACTACGCCGCCCCGCTGCAAGAGGCGCTGGCGGCCAAGCTGTGCGAGATCTCGGGCCTGAACAAGGTCTTCTTCTGCTCGACCGGGCTGGAGGCCAATGAGGGCGCGCTGAAGATCGCGCGCAAGTTCGGCCATGACAAGGGCATTGATCGGCCGGAGATCATCGTCTACGACCGCGCCTTTCACGGTCGCTCGATCGCCACCCTGTCGGCCACCGGCAACCCCAAGGTGCAGGCCGGCTTCGGCCCGCTGGTCGAAGGCTTTGTGCGCCTGCCGCTGAACGATCTGGACGCGGTGCGCGAGGTGGCGCGCAGCAACCCCAATGTGGTGGCGATTTTTCTGGAGACGATCCAGGGCGAAGGTGGCATCAACCCGACCCGGGTCGAAGTGCTGCAGGGCCTGCGCCAGATCTGCGACGAGCAGGACTGGCTGCTGATGCTCGACGAGGTGCAGTGCGGGCTGGGCCGCACCGGCAAGTGGTTCGCCCACCAGTGGGCCGGCATCTTGCCCGACGTGATGCCGCTGGCCAAAGGCCTGGGCTCGGGCGTGCCCATCGGTGCCATCGTCGCCGGCCCGCGCGCGATGGACGTGCTGCAGCCCGGCAACCACGGCACCACCTTCGGCGGCAACCCCTTGGCCATGCGCGCCGGCATCGAGACCCTGCGCATCATGGAAAAAGACGGCCTGCTGGCCCATGCCGCGGCCATGGGCCAGCGCCTGCACGATGGCATCCGCCAGGGCCTGGAGGGCGTGGCCGGCGTGAAGGACCTGCGTGGCCAGGGCCTGATGGTGGGCCTGGAACTGGACCGCAACTGCAACGCCCTGCTGCTGCAGGCCGCGCAGGCCGGGCTGCTGCTGTCGGTCACCGCCGATAGCGTGATCCGCTTGCTGCCGCCGCTGATCATCAACGCAGCCGAGATTGACGAACTGCTGGCCATTCTGCTGCCGCTGGTGAAGCATTTTCTGACCCAGCCAGCGGACTGACGCTGATGAAACCAGGGACGGGAATGATGCAGCACTACCTTCAATTCAAGGACCTGCGGGTCGAGGAGTACGCCTATGTGTTCGACAGCGCCAGGCGCATCAAGGCACGCTTCAAGAACTACGAGCGCTACCAGCCGCTGGCCGACCGCACGCTGGCGCTGATCTTCGAAAAGGCCAGCACCCGCACCCGCGTCAGCTTCGAGGCCGGCATGTACCAGATGGGCGGCTCGGTGGTGCACCTGACCACCGGCGACAGCCAGCTCGGCCGGGCCGAGCCGATCGAAGACTCGGCGCGGGTCATCAGCCGCATGGTCGACCTGGTGATGATCCGCACCTACGAGCAGGCCAAGCTGGACCTGTTTGCCAAACACTCGCGGGTGCCGGTGATCAACGGCCTGACCAACGAGTTCCACCCCTGCCAGATCCTGGCCGATGTCTTCACCTTCATCGAGCACCGGGGCGCGATCCAGGGCAAGGTGGTGGCCTGGGTCGGCGACGGCAACAACATGGCCAACACCTGGCTGCAGGCGGCGCAGACCCTGGGCTTCACGGTGCATGTCAGCACGCCCAGCGGCTACGAGATCGACCCGCAGCTGGCCGGCATCACCGACACCGGCTGCTACAAGGTCTTCAAGAACCCGTTGGACGCCTGCCGTGGCGCCCACCTGGTGACCACCGATGTCTGGACCAGCATGGGCTACGAGGCCGAGAACGCCGAGCGCATGAAGGCCTTTGCCGACTGGTGCGTGGACGCCGAGATGATGGCCGCAGCCGCGCCCGACGCGCTGTTCATGCACTGCCTGCCCGCGCACCGCGGCGAAGAGGTCACCGCCGAGGTCATCGACGGCCCGCAGTCGGTGGTCTGGGACGAGGCCGAGAACCGCATGCATGCGCAAAAGGCGCTGATGCAATACCTGCTGCTGGGGCGCACAGAATGAACGCCACAGGCACGCTTTCCGCCAGCCTGGCCGCCTTGCTGCTGGCCGCGCCGGCCTGGGCCAACGAGCCCGTCGTCAAAGGCCCCGAGTCGGTGCCCGACTGGAATCGCAGCGGCCAGGCCTTCATTCAGGCCGGCAAGGCGCTGCGGGACATCAACACCCGGGCCAGGAACGTGATCATCTTCGTCGGCGACGGCATGGGCATTGCCACCCAGACCGCCGCGCGCATCCTGGAGGGCCAGAAAAAGGGCCAGCCGGGCGAAGAGAACCGGTTGTCCTTCGAGAACCTGCCCTACAGCGCACTGTCCAAGACCTATTCCTGGGACCAGCAGACCAGCGATTCGGCACCCACGGCCACGGCCCTGTTTACCGGCCACAAGACGCGCGAGGGCATGTTGTCGGTCGACCATCTGACGGCGCGCTTCGAATGCGACGCCGAAAAGATCGCCGCCCGGTCCTTGCCCAGCATCCTGGAACTGGCTGCGGCCAACGGCCGAGCCACCGGCGTGGTCTCCACCGCGCGGCTCACGCATGCCACGCCGGCCGCCACCTATGCCCACACCGCCGCCCGCGATTGGGAGGCCGATGCCGACATCAAGACCCCCGGCTGCACGACCAAGGACATCGCCCGCCAGTTGATCGAGGCGAGCCCGGCCGTGCGCAGCAGCCTGAAGCTGGCCTGGGGTGGTGGGCGCAGCGGCTTCCTGCCCCGCACCGAGGCCGACCCCGAGTACCCCGCCAGCAAGGGCCGACGCAACGACGGCCGAAACCTGGCGCAGGAATGGGTGAGCACGCGCGGCGCGGATGCATCCTGGGTCTGGAACCAGGAACAATTCAAGGCCATTGACCCGGCCAAGACCGGGCCGGTGCTGGCCCTGTTCGAGCCCTCGCACATGAAGTACGAGGCCGACCGCGCCAACGACGCCGCCGGCGAGCCCTCGCTGACCGAGATGACCGACAAGGCCATCGCCATCCTGCAGGCCCAAAGCGGCGACAAGGGCTGGTTCCTGCATGTCGAGGCCGGCCGCATCGACCATGGCCACCATGCCGGCAACGCCCGCCGTGCGCTGGAGGACACCATCGAGCTGTCCAACGCGGTGCGCCGGGCGATGGAAATGACCAGTGAGCGCGACACGCTGATCATCGTCACCGCCGACCACAGCCATGCCTTCACCATCGCCGGCTACCCGCACCGCGGCAACCCGATCCTGGGCCTGGTCAAGGGCGTGCCCAACCAGGACGGCCAGCCGACCAAGCCCACGCTCGACCGCCAGGGCCTGCCCTTCACCACCCTGGGCTATGCCAACGGCCCGGGTTGGCGCGAAGGCGGCAAGCGCCCCGACCTGAGCAGCGTGGACACCACCGCGCTGGCCTTCACCCAGGAAGCCACCGTGCCCCTGTCCAGCGAGACCCATGGCGGCGAAGACGTGGGCGTCTGGGCCCGAGGCCCGATGGCCCACCTGGTGCGCGGCAGCATGGAGCAGCACTGGATCTTTCATGTCATGCGTGAAGCCTTCGGCTTCTGAGCGGGCCGGCCGCGGCGCGGGCAGCGGCCGATTGACGGCGCTGACCGGCCTGCTCTGGCTGACTTGCAGCGCCGCACAAAGTGGGTCCGGGCATCAGCACGGGCCCGTGCCCTCAGGCCTTCCACGGGCTGCTGCACAGGCTTGTGCACAGCTTTATCCACCGGGCGCGGTGCCGGCCGACTTGCCCGCGCTGGCCGCCAGCTTTCGCGTCACCTGGACCGCGCCGGGCCAGGCGCCCCGGCAGCAGGTCTGGCGGCTGCGTCGCGGCGCGACCGAACTGGTCTGGGACAAGGGCGACGCCCAGACCGACCTTTGGCGCCGTGACACCGGTGGCATCCGCCTGGACCGGGTGCTGCACCGCGAGCAAGCCGTGGTCGCCTACAGCGCCGGTGAACTGCGCACGCTGCAGCTGAGCCTGGACTGGCCGGCCCTGGCGCGCTTGCTGTCCGACGACGACCTGGCGCAGTTGCGGCCAGCACCCGTTTCCAGCAAGACCCGCGCCCAGTCCGGCACCGGCCTGGTCGGCTGCCGGGGCCAACTGGCGGGCGAGCAGGTGAGCCTGGTCTGGGACAGCAGCCACCAGTTGCCGCAACGCCTGCTGCGCCGCCATGCCGGCGGCCAGGTGCTGTTCGAGCGCACCGTGTTGCACACGGCTGCGGCGCCGGCCTGGCCCACGGCCGAAGCCCAAAGCGCCCATTACCGCCACATCGACTCGGCCGATCTGGGCGACCTGGCCGACGACCCCGCCGCGCGCCGGGCCCAGCAACTGGACGAGCGCCTGGGCTGGCGCCTGCCGGCACACCACTGAAGCCCGCCTGAGGCGGCCCGGAAGCCGCGCGCTACCATCGGCGCGACAGGGCTGTGGGCGCAACGCCCGCCTTCGCGCCCAGACCATGAAAACCGCCATCCTCACCGACCTGCATGCCAACCGCGAAGCCGTGGAAGCGGTGCTGGCGCACGCCAGGGCCCATGGCGCGGCGCACTGGGCGCTGCTGGGCGACTTCGTCGGCTATGGCGCCGACCCCGGCTGGGTCGTCGACCAGGTGCGCAGTCTGGTGCAGCAGGGCGCGGTGGCGGTGATGGGCAACCATGATCTGGCGGTGGTGCGCGGCATGAGCAACGGCATGCAGGGCGATGCGGCGCGGGTGGTGGGCTGGACGCGGGCCCAGCTGAACCCGGCGCAGCTCGATTTTCTGGCCAGCCTGCCGCTGACCGACCAGCGCGGCGACCAGCTGTATGTGCATGCCAACGCCTGGGCGCCGGCGTCATGGGGCTATGTGCTGACTCGGGCCGACGCGGTGCGCAGCCTGCAGGCCACGAGCTGCCGCTACACCTTCTGCGGCCATGTGCATGAGCCTCGGCTCTACCACCTGGCCGGCACCGGCAAGGCCGGTGAGTTCACGCCCACACCGGGCATGGCCATTCCGATACCACCGCACCGCCAATGGCTGGTCATCGCCGGCTCGACCGGCCAGCCACGCGACGGCAACCCCGACGCCTGCTATGCCATGGTCGACCGCGATGCCGGCACGCTGACCTACCACCGGGTGCCCTACGACGTCGACACCGCCGGTGCCAAGATCCTGGCCGCCGAGCTGCCGCAGCGCCTGGCCTCACGCCTGGGCGAGGGCACCTGAATGGCTGCGCCGCAGCCTGCCCACCCTTCCGGCTCCGAGGTGGAATCAAACCACCACCAGCCCACCCTGGGCTATTTGCGCCCTGGCGCACACCATGGCCACGGCAGTATCCATCGGCCCGCACTGGCCACGCCCATGGGCGTGGGCACGGTGCTCGACGGCTTTCGCCTGGAAGAGAAACTGCACCTGGGCGGCATGGCCCATGTGTGGCAGGTCAGCGAGGTCAACCACTCGGGCGACGACAGGCTGCCGCTGATCATGAAAGTGCCGCGCATCATGGGCGGTGAAGACCCGGCCACCATCGTCGGCTTCGAGGTCGAGATGATGATCATGCCGGTGCTGCGTGGCCCGCATGTGCCGCGTTTCATCGCCAAGGGCGACTTCAGCCGCCAGCCCTACATCGTGATGGAGAAGATCGAGGGGCCATCGCTGCGCGCGCGGCTCGAACATGCGCCACTGGCGCTGGATGAGGTGATCGAGATCGGCTCGCGCGTGGCCACCGCGCTGCACGAACTGCACCGCCAACACCTGGTGCACCTGGACATCAAGCCCAGCAACATCCTGTTCCGGCCCGACGGCACGGCCGTGCTGGTGGACTTCGGCCTGTCACGCCACGAGCATCTGCCCGATCTGCTGGACGAAGAATTCAGCCTGCCCATGGGTACCGGCCCCTACATGTCGCCCGAGCAGGTGCAGTACGTGCGCCACGACCCGCGCAGCGACCTGTTTGCGCTGGGCGTGATGCTCTACTACCTGAGCACGGGTGAGCGCCCTTTCGGCCAGCCCGTCACGGTGCGAGCCTTGCGCCGCCGGCTGTGGCTGGACCCGGTGCCGCCGCGCGCACTGCGTGCCGACTGCCCGCCCTGGCTGCAGGAACTGATCCTGAAGTGCCTGGAGGTCAAACCCGAGCGCCGCTACCAGACCGCCGCCCACCTGGCGCTGGACCTGCAGAACCCCAGCCAGGTGGTGCTCACGCGCCGCGCCGAGCGCTTGCAGCGCAGCAGCCTGGCGCGCCGTTTCATGCGCTGGTTTTTCGCGCTGGGGGCCGAACCGGCCCGCGTGCGCCCCACGCTGAGCCACCAGCTGCAGCGCTGCCCGGTGGTGGTGGCGGCGGTCGACATCGACCATGGCGGCGCGGCGCTGCTGGACCAACTGCGCGAGACCGTGCGCCGCATCGTGCTGACCGAGCCCGGTGCGCGTCTGGCCTGCATCAACGTGATGCGCGTCAACCGCATCGGCATGGACGACCTGGTCGACAGCCAGGGCCGCAGCCGCCATGTGCAGCAGCTGGTGGCGCTGAAGGCCTGGGCGCGGCCGATCAGCAAGGCGCTGAACCTGGAGGAAGGCCGGTTGACCTTTCAGGTGCTCGAGGCCGGTGACGTGGCCGACGCGCTGATCGAATTTGCCCGGCGCAACCCGGTCGACCACATCGTGATGGGCGCACGCAGTGCGTCCACGCTGCGCCGGCTGATGGGCAGCGTGTCGTCGCAGGTGGTGGCGCAGTCGGGCTGCACGGTGACCGTGGTGCGGCTGCCGTCGTCGCAGCCAACCACTGCCGAGGCCAGCACGGCAGCGCCGCTGGCGGCGGCAAAGCACGCCACCGTGCCGGCCGGTGCGCTCGTCAGCGAGCGCTTGGTCTCAACGGCAACACCAGACCCTGCTGGGTAAGCCGGCTCACGGCCAGCACGGCTTGGGTTCGTGAGTTGACGTCCAGAACACGCAGCACCGCGGCCACATGGTCCTTGATGGTCTCGACCGAGATGTTCAGCTCTCGCGCGATCAACTTGTTGGGCAGGCCCTTGAGCAGCAGGCCCAGCACATCGACCTGACGCGGCGTCAAGCCCAGCGACGCGGCGGTGGGTGGCACCGCCGGGGCCGGTGGCGGTGACGGCACGGGCAAGGGCTGGCCTGCCGGTTGCCGGGCTTGCGCCTCTCGGGCGGCGGCCTCGTCCAGCGCCGCGAGCTTGGCTGCGGCGGCGGTGATGGTGGTGTCGCCCAGATCACCCCGGCCCTGCATGCGGGTGATCAGGTCCAGCAGCACCTTCGGAATGTAGACGCCCGACAGCGTCACCATTGACAGCGCCAGCGTGAGCTCGGCGTTGGACGATCGCTTGGGCACGAAGCCCATCGCGCCCATGTCCACCACCCGCACCACGTCAAGCAGCCGCTCGGTGCCCGAGACCACCACCACCGGCAAGGTCGGGTGGCGGCTGCGCAGTTCGGTGAGCACGCCGAAGCCGTCCACATCGTCGCCCAGCGCCAGGTCCAGCAGCACCAGCTCGATCTCGGCGTCGTGGGCCAACAGCTCAAAGGCCTGCTGCGGTGTTTCCACCGCCGACACCCGCATGTCGTCGTGCAAGGCCTCCAGGATGTTGCTCAACGCGGTCAAGATCAGCGGGTGGTCGTCGACCAGCAGCACCTTCATGGTTCATCTCCTGGATCAGGGCCGGCCCGCGATGGGGTCGATTCAGGTAAACCGGCGCGATACCGTCTCGGCCACACACACCGGCTTGATCGAGCCCTCACGTTCGATCGTGACCTGCATCACCACTTGGGCGCCGCCCGCGATCGGCTCGAACGAGAGCAGCGTGATCTGCGCCCGCAACCGACTGCCCGAGGGCACCGGCGACGGAAAACGCACCTTGTTCAGGCCGTAGTTGATGCCCATCTTCACATCGGCCACGTGCAGCGCCTTCTCGGCCAGCTCGGGCAGCAGCGACAGTGTCAGGAAGCCATGGGCGACGGTGGTGCCGAAGGGCCCTGCGGCGGCGCGCACCGGATCGACGTGGATCCACTGGTGGTCACCGGTGGCCTGGGCAAACAGGTCGATGCGCTGCTGGTCCACGAGCACCCAGTCACCGGTGGCCAGATGCTGGCCAACGCGGTCGGCCAGATCGGACAGGTGGGCAATCTGCACGGGCAGTTCAGTGGTCATGGTTTGGGCCAGTCGGTCAGGGCTTGCCATTGAAACAGATCACGCTGGGCCCGACCAGCCGGCCGGGCAGGTGGCCGGCATGCTCTGGCCAACGCCACCCTGGGCCTTGGTCACCACGGTCACCGGCAGATCGGAACCCACACATGATCGAACCCGGGCCGCAACCCGGTGCTGCTATGTTACGGGCACCCGCCATGCCCGCACCCTGGGCGAACCCCGCAGTTCTTGCCGCTTCAACATGCCAACGCCCGTCACCATCCAGATCCTGGTCGCCCACCCGCAACTGGCCCATTCGCGCTTCAGCCGGGCGCTGATGGCGGCGGCCCATGCAGCCTCTGCCCAGCAGCCTCAGATCGCCGTGCGAGACCTCTACGCGATCTATCCCGACTACCTGATCAACACCGCGGCCGAACACCTTGCGCTGGCCACCGCCCGGCTGCTGGTCTGGCTGCACCCCATGCACTGGTACGGCATGCCGCCGCTGATGAAGCTTTGGCTGGACGAGGTACTGACTTTCGGCTGGGCCTACGGACCGGGCGGCCGGGCGCTGGCCGGGCGTGACCTGTGGCTCGTCACGTCCACCGGCGGGCCGGAAGCGGCCTACCGGCCCGACGGCTACAACCGCTACTTCTTCGACGCCTTCATGCCGCCCTACGAACAAACCGCCGCGCTGCTGGGCATGCGCTTTGTGCCGCCCATGGTCTTGCATGGCGCGCACCAGGCCAGCGACGAGGCCATCGCCGCCGACGCCGCGACCTTCGTGCAACGCTTGCTGAGCTACCCCGACTGGCCCGAACTGGCGGACATGGCCAGCGTTGAGAACTGCGCCGTGCCCTCTGGCGCCAGGCCGGCAGACTGAACATGGACGGCCCGCACTGGCTCAGCATCAGCCTGGTCTACCTGGGCACGGCCGTGGTCGCCGTGCCTTTGGCGCGCGCGCTGGGCCTGGGCTCGATCATCGGCTACCTGGCCGGCGGCATCGCCATCGGACCCTGGGGCCTGGGCCTGGTGACCGAGCCCCAGGCCATGCTGCACTTTGCCGAGTTCGGCGTGGTGCTGATGCTGTTCCTGGTTGGCCTGGAACTGGAACCGCGCCGACTGTGGGCGCTGCGCCGGCCGATCTTCGGCGGGGGCAGTTTCCAGCTGCTGGGCTCGGCCTTGCTGCTGGGCGGCGTGGCGCTCGCCGCCGGGCTGGACGCACCGCTGGCGCTGGTGGCCGCGCTGGGCCTGGCCATGTCGTCCACCGCCATCGGCCTGGGCGTACTGGCCGAGCGCAACCTGATGCAGTCGGCCGCCGGCAGCCAGGTGCTCAGCGTGGCGCTGCTGCAAGACATCGCCGCCATCCCCATCCTGGCCCTGCTGCCGCTGTTGGCGGCAGCCGGCGCGGGCACGGCTGCAGCCGGCGGCTGGCTGGGCGCGGCCAAGGCCGCCGCAGTGGTGGCGGCCATCATCTTCGGCGGCCGGCTGCTGCTGCGCCCGGCGCTGCGCTGGATTGCGCGCAGCCGCACGCCCGAGATCTTCACCGCCGCGTCGCTGCTGCTGGTGGTGGCCACCGCCGCGCTGATGCAGTGGGTGGGGCTGTCGATGGCGCTGGGCGCGTTTCTGGCCGGTGTGCTGCTGGCCGAGAGTGAATACCGGCGCGAGCTGGAAACCGACATCGAGCCCTTCAAGGGCCTGCTGCTGGGTCTGTTCTTCATCGCCGTGGGCATGAGCATCGACTTTGCCGCGGTGCTGGCCCACCCCGGGCTGATCACCGCCGTGGTGCTGGGCTTTCTGCTGCTCAAGGCGGGGGTGCTGTGGGCCCTGGCCCATCTGGCCAAGCTGCCGCTGGCCTCGAGGCCGGTGTTTGTGATCCTGCTCGCCCAGGGCGGCGAATTCGGCTTCGTCGTGTTTCAGACCGCGCAGCAGAACCGCATCATCGACGCCCAAACAGCTTCATTGCTGGTGGCGGTGGTGGCGCTGTCGATGCTGATCTCGCCCCTGTTGCTGCTGGCGGCCGACCGCTGGTGGGTACCGGCGCTGGCGGCGCGCCAGGGCAGGCAGGCCGGGCCCGGGCCTGACGAGCTGAGCGAAGAGCAGCAGGCGCCGGTGATCATTGCCGGCTTCGGACGCTACGGCCAGATCGTGGGCCGGCTGCTGCTGGCCAACGGCCTGGCCGCGACCGTGCTGGAGCATGACCCCGACCAGGTCGAGGCCGTGCGCCGCTTTGGCTGGCCGGTGCACTATGGCGACGCCAGCCGCCTGGACCTGCTGCGCACCGCCGGTGCGGCCCAGGCCAGGGTGTTTGTGCTGGCCATCGACGACGTGGCGCAAAGCGTGCAGGTGGCGACGCTGGTGCGCGAGCATTTTCCGCACCTCAGCGTGGTGGCCCGGGCCCGCAACGTCACCCACTACCACCAGCTGCGCCGGCTGGGCGTGACACTGATCGAGCGCGAGACGCTGGATTCGGCGCTGATGAGCGGGCGCAGCGTGCTTGAAAAACTGGGCTGGCAACCCCATGCCGCACGCAACCAGGCGCTGCGCTTTCGCCGCCACAGCGTCGAGAAGGTCGAGCAGATGGCGCCGCACATCGGTGACCAGGCCAAACTGATCGCCGCAGCCAAGCAGGGCCGCAGCGAGCTGGAGCAGCTGTGGGCGCAGGAACGCGCCGCGCTGGCCGAGCGCCGCAGCCAGGCCGTCTGGTCGCCTGACGCTGACCCCGGCAGGGACGAAGCCTCTGCCGCCAGCAGCAGGCCCCAGGCCTAGCAACCGAGCCACGACAATCAGCCCATGATGTTTCAGCCCTCCCAACACGACGTCAGGCGCTTTTTCTGCGAGGTCGCTCGAAAGACCCGTGAACGCCTGCCCATGGACGCGATGGAAACCCTGGCCGCCGGCTGGGTCGACGAGCACCCAGAGTACCGCGACGACCTGGCGGATGTGGACGCGGCGCTGGAAGCCAGCTACACGGTCGAAGACGACCGAACCAACCCCTTCCTGCACCTGGCCATGCATTTGTCGATCAGCGAGCAATGCAGCATCGACCAGCCCACCGGCATCCGCCAGGCGGTTGAACTGCTGGCCGCGCGCCGCAGCAGCCTGCATCCGGCCCACCACGAGGTGATGGAATGCCTGGGCGAGATGATCTGGGCCAGCCAGCGCAGCGGGCTGCCGCCCGACGGGCAGGTCTATCTGGACGCGGTGCGGCGGCGGGCCACAAAGTAGGACTTCGGCCGGGCCGGTCGAACTAGAATCGGGGGTTAACCCGCCACCGGAAGCCCCCCCATGCCGCTGTTCTGGAAGCCCTACAAATCAGATGTGAGCCAGTTCATCGACCAGCTCAAGGCCAGGAAGCCCGCACTGGAAGCCGAACAGCGTGCCGGCCGTGCGCTGCTGTGGGACAAGCAGATCGACCGCCAGGCCGAGGCCGCCTACGACCGGGCGCGGGTGGCGCAGACGCCCTACGTCTACTTCTCCCAGCCCAAGGCACGCTGAACCTGGCCAGCCAGGTCAAGGCGATGAGCATGCAGCAGCGCCGGCAGGCCGGGCCGCTGGCCGATGGCCAGGCCATCACCGACGCCGACGCCGACGCCCTGCCGGTCGACCATGTGGCGGTGGCCATGCTGTACGGCGAGCCGCTGTTCAAGCTGCCCACCGACCTGTACATCCCGCCCGACGCGCTGGAGGTCTTTCTCGAGGCCTTCGAGGGCCCGCTGGACCTGCTGCTGTACCTGATCCGCAAGCAGAACTTCAACATCCTGGACATCCCGCTGGCCGACGTGACGCGCCAGTACCTGACCTATGTCGAGCAGATCCGGGCCCACAACCTGGAACTGGCCAGCGAGTATTTGCTGATGGCCGCGATGCTGATCGAGATCAAGTCGCGCATGCTGCTGCCGCCAAAACGAACCGACGACGGCAGCGAGGGCCCCGACCCGCGTGCCGAACTGGTGCGCCGCTTGCTGGAATACGAGCAGATGAAACTGGCCGCCGCCGGGCTGGACCGGCAGCCGGTGGTGGGCCGCGACTTTGTGCGGGCCCAGGTGCACATCGAGCAAAGCCTGCAAGCGCGCTTTCCTGATGTGTGCGTGGCCGACCTGCAGCAGGCCTGGACCGACATCCTCAAACGGGCCCGACTCAACCAGCACCACCGCATCAGCCGTGAGCAGTTGTCGGTGCGCGAGCACATGAGCATCGTGCTGCGCCGCCTGCAGGGTCGGCGCTTTGTCGAATTTCAAGACCTGTTCGACACCGGCCGGGGCATGCCGGTGCTGGTGGTGACCTTTATCGCGCTGCTGGAGCTGTCGCGCGAGAACCTGCTCGAAATCACCCAGGCCGAGGCCTTTGCGCCGATCTACGTGCGGCTGGCCGACCAGCCTTCATGAACGCCGGCGTCGGCGGCGGCGTGCTTGTCGCGCTGACGCAGGCGGGCGATCGGGCGGGCTGTCCAGCGGCGGCTGCGCCGCAGCGTCCACGCCCTCGGCCTTGGGCGCATCGAGCTGGTAGTCGGGCAGCCGGGCGCCGCGGTCGCGGCAGAAGCTGGCAAACGGCGCACGGCTTTGGCGCAGACAGGCATGGCCGGTTCGCGTGGCGGGCTCGGGCCGCATGCGCTGGGCGGTAAATTCGGCGCTGACGATGCCGGTGGGCACGGCCAGCGTGCCCCATCCCGGCAGCATCATCACGCTGGCCATCAGCCGGACCAGGTCGGTCTTGGGCATGAGGTCGCCAGAACCCACGCTGGCCAGGATCAGCCACAGCAGCGTCATGTCGAACCGCCGGCCGGCACGGGTGTCGGCCCCGGAGGATGGTGTAGGCCCGCAGCCGCCAGCCGGTGATGGGCCGACCGAAGGGTCGTTGCACCGACGACAGCGGTGCGCGGCAGACATGGATGGCGGCTGCTGGCCCGGACATGGCACCAGGCGCCAGCTTTGCGGCCCGGCTGTGGCACAGTGCCGCCTTCACGCGGCGCCCCGCCGCGCAAGAGAGATGACCCGATGGCCATCAAAGCCACGATCTACAAGGCCCACCTGCAGGTCTCCGACATGGACCGCAACGTCTATGGCGAACAAGCCCTGACCGTGCCGGTGCAGCCGTCCGAGACCGAGGAGCGGCTGATGCTGCGCCTGCTGGCCTTTGCCCTGAACATGCCCGCAGACGACCGCCAAGGCAGCCTGCAACTGGCGCGCGGCATGGCCGACGCCGACGAGCCCGACCTCTGGCACAAGGACCTGACCGACCAGATCCTGCACTGGGTCGAGGTCGGTCAACCCGACGAGCGCCGGCTGATCCGCGCCTGCGGCCGCGCCAGCCGGGTCACGCTCTATGTCTACAGCAGTGGCTCGGCGATCTGGTACGCCGGCATCGCCAACAAGCTCAGCCGGCTGCGTAACCTGGAAATCTGGCAGGTGCCGGCCGACCAGTCGCAGGCCCTGGCGGCGATGGCCCAGCGCTCGATGCAGCTGCAGTTCAGCGTGCAGGACGGCCGGGTCTGGGTCAGCGACCAGAGTGAACGCTCGGTGGAGATCGAACCCACGGCCCTGTGGCAAGGCGGCCGATGAGCCTTCGGCCCCTGCTGCTGGCCTGCGCCCTGCTTGCACTGAACCCCTGGAACGCCATGTCACAAAGCACCGACCCGAAGGCGGCCAGCGCCGACGCCGCCACGGCCCCGACCACCGACGCCGCCGCTGCCGACCCCTACCTGTGGCTGGAAGATGTGCAGGGCGAGCGGGCGCTGGCCTGGGTGCGTGAGCGCAACGCCCGGTCGCGCCTGCAGCTGCAGGCCGAGCCGAGGTTTGCGGCCATGAGAGAGCGCTTCAAACAGATATTGGATTCGCGCGACAAGATCCCCCAGGTCACACGCAGGGGCCAATGGCTATACAACCTGTGGCGCGATGCCGAGCAGCCGCGAGGCCTGTGGCGGCGCACCACCCTGGCCGAGTACAAGCAGGTCAAGCCCGATTGGGAAACGCTGATCGACCTCGACGCATTGGGCCGCAGCGAGACTGAGAACTGGGTCTGGGCCGGCGCCACCTGCCTGGGGCCGGACTACACGCGCTGCCTGGTCAGCCTGTCGCGCGGCGGTGCCGACGCCCATGTCGTGCGTGAGTTCGACACCGAACGCAAGGCCTTCGTGGCCGGCGGCTTCAGCCTGCCCGAGGCCAAGACCGATGTGGCCTGGGCCAATGCCGACGCGGTGTACGTGGGCACCGATGCCGGCCCCGGCAGCCTCACCGATTCAGGCTACCCGCGCACGGTGCACCTGTGGCGGCGCGGCCAGCCGCTGGCCCAGGCAGTACAGGTCTTTGAAGGCCAGGCACAGGACGTGGCGGTGGGCGTGTTGGTGGACCGGACACCCGGCTTCGAGCGCACGCTGTTCATCCGCGCCACCGATTTCTACAACCATGAGCAGTGGCTGGCCGGCCCGCCCGATGCCCAGGGCCGCCCCACGCTGCAGCGCGTTGACATGCCCAGCGACGCCAAGCTGAGCTTCTGGCGTGAACGTGCCCTGGTCAAGCTGCGCAGCGATTGGCAGCTCGGTGACCAACGCTGGCCCGCCGGCAGCCTGCTGGTGGGCCCGGCCCAGGCCCTGCTCGATGGCAAGCCGTCGTGGACTGCCCTGTTCACACCCACGGCCAGCCGCTCCCTGGCCGGTTTTTCAGCCACCCGCAGCCGGGTGCTGCTGAACATCCTGGACCAGGTGGCCGGCCGGCTGGAGGTCTGGCAGCCTGATGGCCAGGCTTGGGTTGGCCGAGAGCTCAAGGCGCCCACCCCCGGCAGCCTGTCGGCCGGCGCCCTGCATGACAGCGAGATCGCCGACGACCCGCTGGCCGAGGCCTATCTGCTGAGCTACACCGATTTCGTCACGCCCGATTCCTTGATGCTGGGCGATGCCGGCAACGACCAGCGTGAAACCCTGAAAGCCCTGCCGGCCTTCTTTGATGCCAGCGGGCTGAAGGTGGAGCAACGCTTCGCCACATCAAAGGACGGCACCCGCGTGCCCTACTTCATCGTCTGGCCCAAGGGTGCCCAGGCCGATGGCGCCAACCCCACGCTGCTGTACGGCTATGGCGGTTTCGAGGTCTCGCTCAAGCCCTGGTACTCGGCCGCCTTTGGCAGCGCCTGGTATGGCCGGGGCGGCGTGCTGGTGGTGGCCAATATCCGGGGCGGTGGTGAATTCGGCCCGGCCTGGCACCAGGCGGCGGTCAAGGCGAACAAGCAGCGCAGCTACGACGACTTCGCCGCCGTGGCCGAAGACCTGATCAAGACCGGCGTGACGAGCGCGAAGCACCTGGGGCTTCAGGGCGGCAGCAATGGCGGCCTGCTGGTGGGCGCGGTGATGCTGCAGCGGCCCGAGCTGTTTGCCGCGGTGGTCTGCCAGGTGCCGCTGCTGGACATGCGGCGTTACCACCGGCTGCTGGCGGGCGCCTCATGGATGGCCGAGTACGGTGACCCCGACCAGGCCGACGAATGGGCGGCGATCTCGGCCTACAGCCCCTACCAGAACCTCGAGCCGGGGCAAAAGCTGCCGGCCCTGCTGTTCACCACCTCGACCCGAGACGACCGCGTCCACCCCGGCCATGCCCGCAAGATGGCCGCGCGCATGCTCGAGTTCGGCTACGCGCCGCTGTACTACGAGAACATCGAAGGCGGCCATGGCGGCGCGGCCGACAACGCACAGAAGGCCGACATGCTGGCGCTGGAGTTCAGTTTTCTCTGGCGGCAACTGGGCCGTTGACGGCGACAGACTGTCGCGCGCGGCCTAGGGCGCGTCCCTAATCAGCCCGCGACGCGTGCCTGCGATCATCAAAGCGGACCGGCCCTTCAGCGCCGGCTATTTGCCAAGGAGCCACCCCGATGTTGATCCGAACCACGCTCAGCGCTGCAGCCTTGCTGCTGCTGGTCGCCTGCCAGACCCCGCCCACCCTCATGGCGTCAGCCCCGGCCGGCGCAGCGGCGCCGCCCATCTGGCAGCAGGGCCGCACGCCCGAGCAGGCCGGCTACACCCTGGCCCCGGTGGCGGGCAAACTGACCGCCACGCCGGTCAGCGACATCCCGCTGCAATCCTTCAAGCTGCCGCCGGGCTTCAAGGCCGAAATCTGGGCCAGCGGCATGCCCGGCGCCCGGGCCATGGCACGGGCCGAGAACGGCAAGATCTACATCGGCACGCGTGGCATCGGCCGGGTCTATGAACTCACCGACCATGGCGTCACCCGCAGCGCCCGGGTGGTGGTGGACAAGCTGGTGCAGCCCTCGGGTGTGGCCTATGCCAACGGTGCGCTGTACGTGATGGCCATCGACAAGGTGCTGCGCTTCGACGGCATTGCCAGCAACCCGGCCGTGCCGGCGGTGGACATGACCGCAGCCTTCAAGCTGCCGCCCGAGCAGCACCACAACTGGAAGTTCATCAACTTCGGCCCGGACGGCAAGCTCTATGTGCCCTTCGGCGCGCCGTGCAACATCTGCGAGCCTGGCGCCGAATATGCCCAGATCCGCCGCTACAACGCCGACGGTTCGGGCATGGAGGTCGTCGCCCGAGGCGTGCGCAACACCCAGGGCTTTGCCTGGCACCCCGAGACACGCGAGATGTGGTTCACCGACCATGGCCGCGACTGGATGGGCGACGACGGCCCGCCCGACGAGCTCAACCGCATGGTCAAGACCGGCTTGAACTTCGGTTTCCCGTATTGCCATGCCAACGGCATGGCCGACCGTGATTTCCCGCGTGCCAACGCCTGTGCGGACGTGACCCTGCCGGTGCAGACCATGGGCCCGCATGCGGCGGTGATGGGCGTCCACTTCTACACCGGCGCGATGTTCCCGGCCGAGTACCGCAACGCCCTGTTCGTGGCGCGCAAGGGCTCGTGGAACCGGACCCAGAAGTTCGGTTACGACGTGGTCGTCGTGCACACCGACGCGCAGGGCAACAACCCGCGCATCCAGCCCTTCATGACCGGCTTCCTCGACGCGAGCAATGACAACTTCAGCGGGCGTCCGACCTACCTGCTGCAGTTGCCCGATGGCTCGCTGCTGATCAGCGATGAGCAGCTGGGGGCCATCTACCGCATCAGTTATGCACGCTAGGTCGGCCAAGCCCGCCGCGCCCGCAAGTGGACGGCTGGGGCCCGGCCTGTCTGCGGCCCTGGTCACCCTGGCTGGGTTGAGCGCGGTGTCGGCGGTGCTGGCGCAGACGCCGTCAGCGGCGACAGCCCCCGCCGCCGCAGCGCTGTGCATGGCCTGCCACGGGCCGGGCGGCAACTCGGCGCAGGCTGAGCTGCCGTCCATCGCCGGCCAACCGCGGACCTTCATCGAGAACCAATTGGTCTTGATCCGGGAGGGTCTGCGCGATGTGCCCAGCATGAAGGCGGTGATGGGCACGCTGGACGATGCGCAGATCGTTGAGCTGGCCCGGCACTTTGCCGCCCTGCCCACCCAGGCGCCAGCAGGCCCGGCGCTGCCGGAACAAAGTCTTGCCGGTGCCGAGATCGCGCGCAAGGCCCTGTGCGGCACCTGCCATCTGCCCAACTTTCAAGGCCAGAGCCAGGTTCCGCGCCTGGCCGGTCAGCAGCAGGCCTATTTGATGTCGACGATGAAGATGTACCGCGACAAGCCCGATCCGGGGCGCGACACCCTCATGTCAGCGCCGCTGCGGGGCATGTCGGACGCCGACTTGGGCCGCCTGGCGCACTACTTCTCGCAACTCGGCCGCTGAGGCGCTGCGGCCAGGCTCGGCCTCGGTCCAGCGGCCAGGGCAGCTTGTCCATGTCAGCAGCCAAGGGCAACCGGGGTGGAAGGCGCCCACCTCCAGCATCACCAGGTCGAACGGACCCAGTTGCTGGGCGATGCTGGCGTACTCGGTGGTCAGGCCGGTGTCGCCGCTGAAGAACACCGCGTGGCGGTCGGAACGGATGGCAAACGACGACCACAGCGTGGCGTTGCGGTCCTGCAGCCCCCGGCCCGAGAAATGCTGCGACGGCGCGGCGGTGACCGTGATGTCTGCGCCCGGCAGCCGGCAGTTCTGCCACCAGTCCAGCTCGGTGATGCGCTCGGGCGGCACGCCCCAGGCCTGCAGGTGGGCGCCCACGCCCAGGCTGGTGACGAAGGGCACGCTGGTCTTGGCCAGCGCGCGGATGGTCGCGTAGTCGAGGTGGTCGTATTGGTCGTGCGAAATCAGCACCAGGTCCAGCGTCGGCATATCGCGCAGCCGCAGCGGCGCGGGTTGAAAGCGCTTCGGCCCGATCAAGCGTGACGGCGAAGCGCGTGGGCCCCACACCGGGTCGGTCAGGATGCGGCGCCCGCCGACTTCCACCAGCACCGTGGAATGGCCCAGCCAGGTCGCCCGCAAGCCACTGTCGGGCAGTTGCTGCCAGGCCGGACGGGGGTCGACCAGCGGCAGCGGGCCGGGGGGCACGCGGCGCGGCCCGCCGCACAGGAACTGGCCCAGCGTGGACCGTGGCCCGCTGCTGTCGCGCAGGCCCGGGAGCACCGGGTGCAGCTTGCGAAAATCCTGGCCCTGCCACAGCGGCGAGGCCTGCATGCGTTCCAGGCGTTCACCCGCAGCCCGGGCGCCCAGGCTCTTCATTTCGCCGCAGCCGGCGGGCTGACGCGCCAGATCGTATTGCCCACATCGTCGGCGACCAGCAAGGCGCCGTCGCGGGCCAGGGCCACCCCCACCGGACGACCCTGGGCCTTGCCCTGGGCATTGACAAAGCCAGTCAGCACATCGATAGGCACACCGCTGGGCTGGCCGGCCGCAAACGGCACGAACACCAGCTTGTAGCCCACTGGCGGCTGGCGGTTCCATGAGCCATGCAGGCCGATGAACATGCCCTGGGCAAAGGCAGCCGGCCAGCCGGTGCCGACGCTGCCGTCTCGCGCGGCCAGGCCCAGCGCGGCCACATGGGCGCCCAGCGCATAGTCGGGCGCCAGGGCCTTGGCCACCAGGTCGGGCCGCTGCGGCTGCACGCGCGTGTCCACGCGTTGGCCGAAGTAGCTGTAGGGCCAGCCGTAG
>JANOWE010000284.1:0-2048 GCA_031417735.1 Betaproteobacteria bacterium | reverse complement strand
GCCCACGTGCTTGCTCCCCGCTGCGCGGCTTGCGCCGCCTCACGGGCTTTTGACGCCCCGCTCGGGCACAGAGGTCTCCCTCCACTACCTGGGGCCTGCTACCCGGCGCTCCGACGCCTACCGGGACGGGACTCTCACCCGCTGGACATGCGCAGCATGCAGCAGCACTTCCTTGCCCTTGCGGGTTCAGTCGAACCTTTGCTTCGTGACGCACCATGTTCATATCCTACCAGGGAGGATATGGTGGTGTGCCGCGCCGACTGGTCGCCTCCTCTCATCCTGGTTCGTTTGACTCGTTCCGCAAAACGCCTGCGCTGGTCCGCCAGGGAGCCATCCTCATCGTTGCGGCGAGCTCAGGCAAGTTGCCAGTGGGCCAAGGATCTCTTTCTAAGAGTAGAAGCGTTTCAAGTCGGGCGCGTGCCGATAGCCTTTGCTCGGAACGACCGCCAACGGGCGACGAAGTTGGCCCCATGGAGGGACTGCAATGGGTCGTCAGGAGCCTCTCATCAACAGCGAGAAGGCCGACACCCACCAGCCCGGAACACCAGAATTCTTCTCCCCGGCAAGCCCCGCCAGTCAAAGGCTTCATCGTCGTGAGACGGCAGCCACCCGCGCGCTTGCCCGCCAACGGCAAGCGAGTCCGGCAGAACACACCCCCCCACGCCAGCGCCGCCCGCCATTGCACTAGCATGCCGCCCTGCACACCCCTTTGAGCAAACCACCATGGCCCGACCCCACCGCATTGCATTGATCCCCGGCGACGGCATCGGCAAGGAAGTGATGCCCGAGGGCGAACGCGTGCTGCGCGCCGCCGCCGCCCGCTTCAACATCGCCATCGACACCACGGCCGTGGCCTGGGCCAGTTGCGACTGGTATGCCCAGCATGGCCAGATGATGCCGGACGACTGGAAGGATCAGATCGGCGGCATGGACGCGCTGCTGTTCGGCGCCGCAGGCTGGCCGGCCGAGGTGCCCGACCATGTCTCGCTGTGGGGCTCGCTGATCAAGTTCCGGCGTGAATTCGATCAGTACATCAACCTGCGCCCAGCGCGGCTGTTCGAGGGCGTGCCCTGCCCGCTGGTGAATCCGGATGGCACCCCGCGCAAGCCGGGCGAGATCGACATGCTGATCGTGCGCGAGAACACCGAGGGCGAGTATTCGGCGGTGGGCGGCGTGTCCTTCCCCGGCACCGAGCGCGAGTTCGTGATCCAGGACAGCGTGTTCACCCGCTTCGGGTCCGAACGGCTGCTGAACTACGCCTTCAAGCTGGCCCGCACGCGCCAGCGCAAGCATGTGACGGTGGCGACCAAGAGCAATGGCATCTCGATCTCCATGCCCTGGTGGGACGAGCGCGCCGCCGAGGCCGCCGCCCGCCACCCCGACATCAGCTGGGACAAGCAGCACATCGACATCCTGGCCGCGCGCTTCGTGCTGCAGCCGCAGCGCTTTGACGTGGTCGCCGCGACCAATCTGTTCGGCGACATCCTGTCCGACCTGGGGCCGGCCTGCACCGGCACCATCGGCATCGCGCCCAGCGCCAACCTCAACCCCGAGCGCAGGTTCCCCAGCCTGTTCGAGCCGGTGCATGGCTCGGCGCCCGACATCTATGGCCAGAACATCGCCAACCCGGTGGCCATGGTCTGGAGCGTGGCGATGATGTTCGACTTTCTCGGCCACCGTGATGCGCATGACGCCATCCTGCGCGCCATCGAGCAGGTGCTGCGCCAGGGCCCGCACACGCCCGACCTGGGCGGCAGCAGCAACACCACCGCCATGGGCCAGGCCATCTGCGCGCTGGTGGCCGACGGCAGCTGAGCGCAGCGGCCAGCGGGCATGGACCTGGACATCGAGGTTGCCGTGGTCGGTGCCGGCGTGGTCGGCCTGGCGGTGGCGCGCGCACTCGCGCTGCAGGGCCGCGAGGTGGTCATTCTTGAAGCCGAGAACGCCTTCGGCACCGCCACCAGCGCGCGCAGCAGCGAGGTCATCCACGCCGGCATCTACTACCTGCCCGGCTCGGCCAAGGCTGCGCTGTGCGTGCGTGGCAAGGC
>JANOWE010000283.1:0-7880 GCA_031417735.1 Betaproteobacteria bacterium | reverse complement strand
GGTGCCCTCGGCCAGCGCACCGCACCTCGAACGTCGAATCCCGAACGTCGGCTGTTCAAAAAAACGAACAACCGCAACGAGCCCTCAGCCGCCGCTGGTCGACGGCCAAGCGGTGTCGATGGTGGCACTCAGGCCGCGCGGGCCTTGTGTTTGTCGGGGCTGGCGTTGTTGCCGCCGCTGCGGGCGCCATGGCCCATGATCTGACTGGCGGCTGCGGCGGCTGAGGCCAGAGCGGCGGTGTCGCGCAGCTGAGCGCGCAGTTCGTCAAGCTCCTGACGCAGGCATTTGAGCTCGGTGCGGGTGGTACCCAACTCGCCTTCGCAGCGGCGCAGCGCGTCGGTATGGCCTTGGCCACCGGCCAGCGCAAAACCGGCACGCAGGTGTTCGCTGCCGCGCTGGGTGGCTTCGGCATAGCCCCACCAGTTGTTCATCAACTCGCGAAGCTGGTTGGCGCGGGCCGGCATCTGCAGCGGGCGGGCCCGGCTGACCCCACCCAGGGCGCTGGCCCAAAGCGGTTCGCTGAGCAGCACATGCGAGGCGATCTGCAGGTAGCCGCCGGGTTGGTGCGCGTCCCCGAACACGGGCTTCGTCGGCTCGGGGCACAGCGCATAGGCCACGCGCGCGAACCACACTGCTTCCTGCAGCAGACCGGCGTTCAAGCCCACCAGGGTGAGCTCGTCGTCGCAGGCCAGAAGCTCATAGCCGTCGAGCGTGCAGATCGGGACGCGGTGGCCGGTGATGCGCTCCATGGACTCGTGCTCGATGCGCGCAAAGTCGCCCGCCTGCGGGTGCGGCAGGTACATCATCGGCCCGGTGCGTGCCAGGCGGTGCAGGGTGACGGCATGGTCGGTGGCGCGGGCGACCAGGCCGTCCTTGCCGATCAGGGCCGGGTCGTCCTCAGCCTGACCGATGAACACGCAGGGGTTGCTGGGCAGGCGCAACTGGGCGCGCTGGCGGCGGCGCAATCGCATGCGTGCCGACATCAGCTTGGCGTCGGCCACCAGCTCATCGGCGTTCATCGCATGGTCGGCTGCAGCGGCGTGCAGGGATGGCAGGTTGGTGGCCAGGCCCATCACCAGGTCGGCGCCAAAGCGCAAGGGTGACAGGCGCAGGTCGACCCAGGGCACGCCCGCAGCGTCCAGGCGCTGCATCAGCCAGGGTGGCATCTGGTGGCACAGCACCAGCGCTCGCTCGGGCAGGTGCTGAAGCAGGTAGGCGGCGGCCGAATCGGGGATCTGGTGGTGCAGTGAATGCCACAGCGGCAGGGCCGCGTCACGGGCACACAGGGCGCGGAATTGCTCGACCGAGAAGCCGCGCAGCAGGTTGCTGGTCTGGCCGCGGTGCGGGGTCTTGCCGACGTTGATGCCCGTGGCATGAAAGATGGGCAGACGCACCAGGTCCAGGCAGAACTCGCTGGCAGGCCAGTCGTCGTCGCGAACCAGGTCGTCGAGGCAGACGATCGTGCTGAGGTGCATGCTGAGCTCCATGAGGCTGGAACGCGCGCCACGGCATGGGCCATGCCTGGTGGTGGCGGGCCGGTCGGGCGGCCGGGTTGACTGACGGGGCCTGTGAGCACCATTGCCCACTGGTTGACGCAGTCTAGGCAGGCTTCAGGCCGCGCAAAGGGTGAACAGCGGGAGGAAGACCGACCAGTCTCTGGCGCTGCTTGGGCAGCCGGCCTGGTTTGTGCAGGATCAGAGCTGCAGCGGCCGCACCAGCCCAGGGCAGGCCAGCGCGTCGACCTGGGCCAGCAGGTCTTCGTCGTGCCAGGGCTTCTTGAACACGCCGCGTACGCCTGGGCAGGCCGACAACTGGGCCTGCAGGTCGTCATGGCCGCTGATGGCCAGGATGTGCATGGCCTGCAGGTCGCCTCGGACGGCAATGGCCTGGACCAGCTCAAGGCCGGTCATGCGTGGCATTTCCAGGTCGGTGATCATCAACGCGAAATGTCCAGCGGGCACCGTGCCCAACTGTTCCAGCGCATCCAGGCCGTCCTTGGCCAGCGCAACCTGGTAGCCCGCGCCTTCAAACAGCTTGCGCAGCTTGACCCGGGCCACTGCCGAGTCGTCCACCAGCAGCAGGCGGGCGGCGGGGCCGGTGGCCGGCGCTGGCGGTGGCAGCGGCAGCGATGGCGGCTCGGCCGTCCGGGCCGGTGCCGGTGCAGTGACCGGTTTGAGTGCCGGCACCGGTGCGCGATCGTGCTCGGGCCGGGCGATTGGGCTCGGCGGTGGCGGTGGCGGTGGGCGGGGTGCTGCTCTGGGCGCGGCTGCGGGCGCGGGGCTGAGCGGGGGCCTTGATGGCGGGGCCGGGACCGTTGGCGAGGGCGCCGGCCGACCAGGCGCTTTGACGGCGCTCGGCGCCGGTGGCTCGCTGCGCCGCTGCACTGGCGCTGGTGGCTCGCTGCGCCGCTGCACTGGCGCTGGTGGCGCCGCAGCCCGCTGGCGTTGGGCAGGGCCGGGAATGGGGGTCGATCTGGCAGACGGGGCCGGAGCCGATGGTCGGTCGTCGGCCGCATGCCTGCGGTCCTGGCGGCTTCTGCGGTCCTTCTGCTCAGGCCGATCATGTCGACGCCAGGGCCAGGCCAACCAGGCCAACAGCACCAGCAGCAGGATGACCAGAACAGGCCAGTAGGACAACAGGTCAGCGCCGAGCGCTGTAGGCGTGGAGTCGGGCATGGATTCAGACCTCGGGCCTGGCGCCGCAGCCGGACCCGAAGTGGCCGGTCGGATGGGCAGCTTCTGCGGGAGCCGGCCCGGGCCCGGGTGGGGGCGGGGCAAGGATGTTTCATTGTGCCAGCCGCGTCAAAGTGCCAAACCTTGAATTGGGGTGGCCAGCGTGTAGGAATTTGCCTTACACGCATCCGGTCAAAACGGTGACGGTGGATGGCGTGGTGGCCTGATGCCGGTGCCGGGCCGTGCTCATTACAGTTCATTCCATACCAGCCCCACACCACCGCTCAGCAAACGCCGGAGAAACCAGATGAACGCCGATCAGATCCTTGCCGAAATCCGCGAAGCCAACCTGTCCTACATGATGTTGGCGCAGACCTTGATCCGCGTTGACCGCGACCAGGCGCTGTTCCGTCTGGGCATCAGCGAGGACACCGCGATCCTGATTGCCGCGCTGACCCCGGCCCAGTTGATGAAGATTGCCGCCGGCAACACCTTGCTGTGCCGCATGCGCAGTGAAGACGACCTGGTCTGGAGCCTGCTGAGCAGCCATGGCAAGTCGGCGTCCAACGATGGCGTGTCGCGTCTGCATGCCTCGATCCTGATGGCGGGCCGGCATCAGGAAGCTGCATAAGGCAGCGCCTGAAGGCCGATCGAACCGGACCGGGAGACCCGGGTCCGGCTCCGGCTGCTGAAAATGGCGCTCTGGCGGACAGGGCAAGACGAGCAAACACAACGGAGAGAACACACCATGCGCAGCAAGAGCATCCTGACCGAAGCCAAGCAGATCGACACCGCCGTGGAGCTGATCAAGCTCGGCGCACGGCTACAGGTGCTGGAAAGCGAAACCGACCTCAGCTACGAGCGTTTGCTGCGCCTGTACAAGGAGGTGGCGGGCAAGAGCCCCAGCAAGGGCCAGTTGCCGTTCTCCACCGACTGGTTCATGACCTGGCAGCCCAACATCCATGCCAGCCTGTTTCTGAACATCCATGAATACCTGAACAAGGTGGCCGAGCTCGAAGAGATCGACACCGTGATCAAGGCCTACAAGCTGTACCTTGAGCAGGTGGGCGCGCAGGGTCTGGAGCCGCAGTTGTCGGTCACCCGCGCCTGGCGCCTGGTGAAGTTCGTCGACAACGGCATGCTCACCATGACCGCCTGCAGCAAATGCAATGGCCACTTTGTCTCTCACCCGCATGAAATCGCCCGCCACTATGTCTGCGGCCTGTGCAACCCGCCGGCGCGTGCCGGCAAGGGTCGCCATGCCGGTGCGATCAGGCTGCCGTCCGTGCAGGAATGCCTGGCTGAGTGATTCATCGAGCGCGGGCCGTGCCGGCCGCGCTCAAGTCCCGGCCCCAGGCGGCCGATGACCTGTTTGTCTGTTGCTTGTGTTTTCGTGTTTGTCTCCTCCTGGCACACCCGCTGTGCCTTGTGGGCGAGCCCCTTACCGGGCTCGCCCTTTTTTTTGCCCGGCCGCTGCCCGCCGCGAAAACGGCACAGGCCGGGCGCAAAGGCTGCGGCCTCAAGTTCAAGCGCTGCCGCGCCGATCTGCTGGCACCTGCCACCTTTGACGACGGCTGCTGCCGCGCCTGTGCCTCCATGAGTCAGCCCACCGCCGTCGCGCCTACCCGGTTGCCCGCTTTGCCAACGCCGAACCGGCCCACCCAGAACCCGCCCACCCCGCCAGCGCCACCCGCCGCCGAAGCCGGCAGCGCGGTGGCGCGGCGGCTGGCGCGGGCACTGGCCACGCTGGCCGAGCGGCCGCAGGCCTTGCAGCCCTGGGCGCGCCTGGCCCTGCGTGCCGGCCCGAGGCGCCAACGCGCGCTGGACGAATCGCTGTACCGCCATGCCCATGGCGCAGACCCCGCCGGCGCTTGGCGGCCAGGGGCGATGGCCTGGCTGTGTGCCCTGGTCTGTGCCGAAGTGTCTTCGCTGCTGCACTGGGGCCCTGCGCTGCAGCAGGCCCTGGTGCTGTCGGCGCTGAGCCAGGGCCAGTCCTGGTCCGACGCGGCCCTGACCCGTCCACCGTCCGGCGCGACGCCGATGCCGGCCTGCGGCTGCCGCAGCACGCTGTGTGCGCGGGCCGAAGGCAGGGCGCGCGGTTTGCAGCAGGCCGGCGTGGGCGACGGGTTGTGGTGGGCGGTGACCCGTCTACAGGCGCACCGCTGCGGCGACGCCGTGCCGCTGGAGCGGCTGGCAGCGGCCGAGCGGGTGGCGCGTTTGTTGCGCCGGGTGCTGCTCTTTCTGCGCTTGACGGGCCGGGGTCTGGGCGCCCGGTCCGTGACCCTGGCCGCTGCGGCGCGCCGGGCCTGTCTGGGCCACGATGGTGTGCCCGACGAACTGGGCAACGCCCTGCTGCAGGCGGTGGGCATCTACCCCGCAGGCAGCCTGCTGCGCCTGCGCAGCGGCGAGGCCGGCGTGGTGGTGGGGCGTGGCCCGCGCGCCAACCTGCCGCTGGTCGCCGCGCTGGTGGACCGGTCAGGCACGCCACTGGCCTTGCCCCGGCTGCGTCATACCGCGCTGGCGCGCCACGCGGTGCAGGGCTTATGGCGGGTGGCTGCGGCCAGTCTCATCGTGCCCAGTCAGCCACCCCGGCCGGCGCCGTAAGCCGCCGGCCCGCTTGTCGGGCCGTCAGCTTGTCGGACGGCCCGACGGCCAGGCCGCTGCCTGCTGGCCGGGGTCTGACGGTGAACTCCTGGCGCGGCTTCGCCCGCCTTTTCGGGCGACCGCGCTGCGCCGTGCCCCCGCACACTGCAGGTCATGGCCACCACGTCCGTTCCTTCCATGGCGTCCGCGAATCCGCGCTCGTCTTCGCGCGCCCCGTCGTCGGCCCGCTGGCCGACGCGGACTTGGCTGATGTGGCCCGCCCCCGCACTGCTGGGCTGGCTGCTGGCCTGGTGCAGCTGGACAGCGGCACACGGCTTGCTGACCCACGCGCCCGTGGCGGCATTCCCGCGGGCCTCACTGCCGGCCATGGCGCTGGGCTTGCCGCTGCTGGCCGGCCTGCTGGTGGGCGCCGGTCTGGCCTGGCGCCTGCCGCTGGCCAGCGGGCTGCGGCGTTTCATCGTGGCCTCGGGCTTTCCGCTTTCGGCGCTGGGCAGTGGCCTGGCCCAGGGTGCGCCGGCCTGGGCCTGGTTGTTGCCGCTGGCCCTGTTGCTGCTGGCCTACCCCTTGCGCGCCTGGCGCGACGCGCCGCTGTTTCCCACGCCCGCGCAGGCACTGGACGGCTTGCCGGCCTTGCTCGCGCTGCCCCCCGGTGCGGCCGTGCTCGACGCCGGCTGCGGCCTGGGCCATGGCCTGCACGCGCTGCGGCGCTGCTGGCCGCAGGCCCGCCTCAGCGGGGTCGAGTGGAGCTGGCCGCTGGCGCTGCTGGCCAGGCTGCGCTGCCCCTTTGCCCAGGTCCGTCGGGGTGACATGTGGGCCAGCGACTGGTCAGGGTTCCAGGTCGTCTATTTGTTCCAGCGGCCCGAGAGCATGGCCGGCGCCTGGGCCAAGGCCAGGGCACAGATGGCACCCGGCAGCTGGCTGGTCAGTCTGGACTTCGCGGTGCCGGGATTGACGCCCAGCGCGCAACTGCAGCCCACCGGTGCGCAGCCGCTGTGGCTGTACCGCCTGCCAGCCTCAACCCCCACGGCGCTTGACCGATAAGCAACACAGCCCGCTGCCCCGTCGCATGGCGCGTCGCCCACTTCATTCACCTGCACCCGCACAACCACCATGTTTGTACTGATCGGCTGGGCCTTGGCCATGGTGTGCATCTTCGGCGTGTACATCTTCCACGGCGGCAACATCCAGGTCGTGTTGAAAGCACTGCCGTTCGAGATGATCACCATCTTTGGCGCGGCCGCCGGCGCCTTTCTGGCCAACAACCAGATGAAGGTGATCAAGGCCACCATGAAGGGCCTGGGCCAGTGCTTCAAGGGCAGCAAGTTCAGCAAGGCGCGCTACATGGAGCTGCTGGCGCTGATGTTCGACATCCTGCAGAAGGCGCGCAAGGAGGGCCTGATGTCGATCGAGAAGGATGTCGAAGACCCGCACAGCAGCGCACTGTTCCAGAAGTACCCGATCGTGGGCAACGACCACCATGTCTGCGAGTTCATCACCGACTACCTGCGCATGATGGTTTCGGGCAACTTGAACGCCCATGAGATCGAAAGCCTGATGGACAACGAGATCGACACCCACCATGCCGAGGAGCATGCGGCGGTGGCGGCCATCGGCCGCCTGGCGGGCGGACTGCCGGCCTTCGGCATCGTGGCCGCTGTGCTGGGCGTGGTCAACACCATGGGCTCGGTGGGCCAGGCGCCGGCCATCCTGGGCGGCATGATCGCCTCGGCCCTGGTCGGTACTTTTCTGGGCATTTTGCTGGCCTACGGCTTCGTCGAGCCGCTGGGCGGCCTGCTGGAACAGAAGGTCGAAGACGCGGGCAAGGAGCTGCAGTGCATCAAGACCACCCTGCTCGCGTCGATGCAGGGTTATGCGCCGCAGGTGGCGATCGAGTTCGGCCGCAAGGTGCTGTTCTCGGGCGACCGACCCAGTTTCACCGAGCTTGAACAACACGTGAAGAAGAAGTGAGCGCCATGATTGACTTCGCAGACCACGGTCCGAACCACGCTACCGCCGTGGAACTGGCTTTGCCAGGCCACTGGCGGTGCCCCCCTGGGGGGGAGCGCCGAAGGCGCTTCGGGGGGGGGATCAAGTAATGGCGGGCGACGCAAAGAAACTGCAACCGATCATCATCAAGCGGGTCAAGAAGGGCGGCCATGCGGTGCACGGTGGCGCCTGGAAGATCGCCTACGCTGACTTTGTCACCGCGATGATGGCGTTTTTCTTGCTGATGTGGCTGCTGGGCAGCACGTCCGAGGGCGACAAGAAGGGCATTGCCGACTACTTTCAAAGCCCGCTCAAAGTGGCGCTGCTGAATGGCGGCTCGGGCTCGGGCGATTCATCGTCGGTGCTCAAGGGCGGCGGCCAAGACCTGACACGCTCGGGCGGCCAGGTCAAGCGGGGTGATGTGGAGGCACCGCGCAGCACCATCAACTTGCAGGCGCTGCGCCATGAGCAGCGGGTGGCCGAGGCCACCAAGCTGCAAGAGCTGAGCGAGCAGGTGGAGGCCGAGCTCAAGAACAACCCCAAGCTGGCGCAGTACGCCTCGCAGATCAAGCTCGATCTCACCCGCGACGGCCTGCGCATCCAGATCGTCGACGAACT
>JANOWE010000282.1:0-33953 GCA_031417735.1 Betaproteobacteria bacterium | reverse complement strand
GGCACCTTGTTCTTCATCGCCGCGTTTTCGGCCGGCAGGCCGAAGGCGTCCCAGCCCATGGGCATCAGCACGTTCATGCCCTTCATGCGCAGCTGGCGCGCGAGCATGTCGTTGATGGTGTAGTTGCGCACATGGCCCATGTGCAGCTTGCCGCTGGGGTAGGGCAGCATGCTGCAGGCGTAGAACTTGGGCTTGGCGTGGCCCAGGCTGTCGCAGGCGTCCTCGCTGACCCGGTACGCGTGGGTGGCGTTCCAGTGCGCCTGGGCGGCGGCTTCGAGCTCGGCGGGGGCGTATTTGTCGGTCATGCCGCCGATTGTAGGAGGGGGTCGGGCGCCTCCAGGCGCCTAGCGGGTGGGCGCCCGGGCAGCGGCTGGCGCGGCGCTTGACGTAGCCTCGGTGACGAAGCCGATGCGCGTGAGTCCACCCAGCTGCACCAGGCCGATCAGCTCGGCGATGCGGCCATAGGGCACCAACTGGTCGGCCCGCAGCTGCACCTCGGCGGCGGGGTTGCGGGCGGCGGCGTCCTTGATGCGCTCACTGAGCTGCTCAGCCGCCACCGGCTCGTCGCCCCAGAACAACTGGCCGCTGGCGTCCACCGCCACCAGCACCACCGACGGGGCGTCACTGGCACGGCCGGCGTCGGTCTTGGGCAGGTCCAGGCGCAGGCTGGAGCTCATCAGCGGCGCGGTGATGATGAAGATCACCAGCAGCACCAGCATCACGTCGATCAGCGGCGTCATGTTGATCTCGCCCATCGGGCGGGAAACGGCGCTGCGTTCCAGCCGGCCGAAGGCCATGTCAGTCGTCGGCCTGCTGGTCCTGCACCATCTCGCGCAGGTCGTGGGCAAAGCCTTCGAGCTCGGCCTCGCAGGCCGCCACCCAGGTGCCGAACAGGTTGTAGGCCAGCACGGCCGGGATGGCCACGGCCAGGCCGGCGGCGGTCATGATCAGCGCCTCGCCCACCGGGCCGGCCACCTTTTCGATGGTGATGCCGCCGGCGGTGGCGATGCTCAGCAGCGCGTGGTAAATGCCCCAGACCGTGCCGAACAGGCCGATGAAGGGCGCCGTGCTGCCGATGGACGCCAGCAGCACCTGGCCGAACTGCAGGTGGGACAGGCCCCGGTGCAGCGCGTCACGCAGGCGCCGGGTCAGCTGCGCGCCGGGCTCGACCTTGTGCGCCAGCGTGCCGGGCGCTTCGGCCGCCAGCGCGGCGTCCAGCAGCGGCAACAGCAGTTGTTCGCGGTCCAGCCCGCCCAGCCGCGCCCGGCCGGCGGCCACCGAGTCGGCGGCCCAGAAGGCCGGCACCGCGCGGCGAATGTCGCGCTGCGCACGGCGCAGCACCCGACTCTTCCACAAGATCAGCACCCAGGCGCTGACCGACATGGCCAGCAGCAGTGCGGCCACCGCCCGGCCCACGCCGTCGGTGTCACCCCAGAATTGCAGCAGACCGTCCATGCCCTTGGCCCCTGCCGGTTCAGCCCAGGCCCAGCACTTGGTTCATGCTGAACAGTCCTGTGGCCTTGTCGGACAAGAATCGCGCCGCGCGCAGGCTGCCCTGGGCATAGCCGGCGCGGCTGCTGCTCTTGTGGCTGATCTCGATGCGCTCACCGGTGCCGGCAAACAGCACCGTGTGGTCGCCCACGATGTCGCCGCCACGGATGGTGGCAAAACCGATGGTCGACGGGTCGCGCTCGCCGGTCACGCCCTCTCGGCCGTAGACCGCGCAGGCCTGCAGGTCACGGCCCAGCGCGTCGGCCAGCACCTGGCCCATGGCCAAGGCGGTGCCGCTGGGCGCGTCCACCTTGTGCCGGTGGTGGGCCTCGATGACCTCGATGTCGTAGCCCTGGTTCAGCGCCCTGGCGGCCTGGTCCAGCAGCTTCATCACCACGTTCACGCCCACGCTCATGTTGGGCGCCATGACGATGGCGATGTGCTCGGCATGGGCCAGGACCTGCGCGATTTGCTCCGGCCTGAAGCCGGTGGTGCCGATGACCGCCTTGACCCCCAGCGCGCGGCATTGCGCCAGGTGGGCCAGCGTGCCCTCGGGGCGGGTGAAATCGATCAGCACCTGGGCATCGGACAGGCCATCGGTCAGGCGGTCAGTGATCAGCACACCGGTGTGGCGGCCGGCAAAACCGCCAGCGTCCTGACCCAGCGCGGGGCTGCCCGCCATGTCAAGCGCGCCAGCCAGCTCGCAGTCGGGCGCGTCAAGGACCGCCTGCACCAGCATCTGGCCCATGCGGCCCGAGGCGCCGGCCACCGCCACGCGCAGCCGTGCTGCGCTCACGAGGGTTCCAGCGGCGGGTAGCTGCGCACGGCGCCGATGGGCTCGGCGATCGGTGCGTCGACCTTGGGCGGTCGCGGCAAGGCCTGCTTCTGCGCGTCACTCAGTTCGAGCAAAGGCATGGGGCGACTGGCGCGGGCTCGACTGATGGCGGCGACAAAGGCCTGTTCGGTCGGCAGTTCGGGCGCGTCCAGGCGCAGCAGCTGGTCGCCCTTGAAATGGGCCACCACACTGCGCTGTTGTGGCTCGGTGCCCTGGCGGCGGATCGTGAAGACATAGTCCCAGCGGTCGGCATGGAAGGCGTCGGTCAGCATCGGCGAGCCCAGGATGTCGCGCACTTGGGCGCGTGTCATGCCGGGCTTGACCTGGACGGCCTGATCCTGCGTCACCACATTACCCTGCACGATGTCCATGCGGTAGGGCGTGATTCGGCTGATCAGGCTTTCGGTCGTGGGCAGTCCAGGCACCAGTGAACATCCACTGAGCATCATCAGTGACAGGCCCAGGGCCAGAGCCGGGACAGGCAGATGACGGAGCAGGCAGGTTTGGTGTTTGAACGTGGGCATGCGGGCGGTGCAGCAAGTGCAGGTCAAGGGCCAAACCAGCGCGCCACGGGCGTGGTGCCGACGCTGGCTATGATCGGGCGATTCTAGCGACGCCACCATGCCCCACAGCGCACCCCCTCCCGCCACCTCGCAGGCCGACGAGCTCAAGAGCAGCGGCCTGAAGGCAACGCTGCCGCGCATCAAGGTGCTGGAAGTGTTCCAGCGCAGCGCTCAGCGCCACATGACGGCCGAAGATGTCTACAAGGCGCTGCTGGCCGATGACGCCGACGTCGGCCTGGCCACGGTCTACCGGGTACTGATGCAGTTCGAGCAGGCCGGCCTGCTCAGCCGCAGCAATTTCGAATCGGGCAAGTCGGTGTTTGAGCTCAACGAGGGCCAGCACCATGACCATCTGGTGTGCCTGAGCTGCGGCCGGGTCGAGGAGTTCTACGACGCCGAGATCGAACGCCGCCAGCGCGCCGTGGCCACCGAGCGGGGCTTCGAATTGCAAGACCATGCGCTGGCGCTGTACGCCGACTGCACCAAGCCGAACTGCGAGCACCGGCAGAAATAAGACCGGTCTGAACGGGCCGACGCCCGGCGATCAGTCGGAGGCGCTGAGCATCGCGCGCTGGTGGCGCTCGATGAATTCCTGGTAGGTGTCGATGCCGCGCAGCTGCAGGATGGTGTTGCGCACAGCGGCTTCGACCAGCACGGCCAGGTTGCGCCCGGCGTCCACCGTGATCACCACTTTGCGCACGGGTATGCCCAGAATGTCTTCGTACAGCGGCTCGTAGGGCAGGCGCTCGAACTCGCGTTCCATCGTCTCTTTGCGCACCAGGTGCACGATCAGCTTCAGGCGCATCTTGCGCCGCACCGCCGTCTCGCCAAAGATGGCCTTGATGTCGAGCAGGCCGATGCCGCGAACCTCCAGCAGGTTCAGCAGCAGCGCCGGGCACCGGCCCTCCAGCGCGCTTTGCGAGACCTTGTACAGGTCCACCGCGTCGTCGGCGACCAGCCCATGGCCGCGTGAGATCAGTTCCAGTCCCAATTCACTCTTGCCCAGACCCGATTCACCGGTCAGCAGCACGCCCAGGCCGAGGATGTCGATGAACACGCCGTGGCGGGTGATGCGCTCGGCAAACAGCTGGCCCAGGTAGGCGCGCACGATGTCGATCACCTGGCCGGCAGACTCATTGGTGACGAACAGCGGAATTTCGGCCCGGTCGCACATGGCCACCAGGCGGTCGGGTGGGGCCACGCCGTCGGCGACGATGATCACCGGAGGTTCCAGCGTGACGATGCGCGAAATGCGTCGTTCCTGGTCCTCGGGCACCGACTGCGCCAGGTAGGCCACCTCGCGTCGGCCCACGATCTGCACCCGGTAGGGGTGGATGTAGTTCAGGTAGCCCACCAGGTCGGCCGCGCCCTGCGCCTCACGCACGGCGCTCTGGTCAAAGTTGCGCTCGGGGTGGGCATGGCCGGCAATCCATTGCCAGTGCAAGGCCTCGCGGTGCGCCTCGAACAAGGCGTCGGCGCTGATGCTGATGGGTTTCAAGCGGCAGGCCTGGTGGCTGGTGGGCGGGCGCGGCGGTGGTGGCGCGAGTGGGGGCGCGCCCGTTGAGGGTTCAGGCCACCGACTTCAGTGGCGCCCAGTCGGTGATCAGCTTGTGCAGGGCCGCAGCGTCGTCGGCCAGGCGCATGCGCTCGCGCAAATCGCGGTCGGACAGCATTTCGGCAATCTCGGACAAGATTTCCAGGTGGCGCTGTGTGGCCGCCTCGGGCACCAGAAGGAAGATCAGCAAACCCACCGGTTCGTCGTCCGGCGCGTCGAATGGAATCGGCTGCTGCACCCGCACCACAGCGGCCAGCGGGTTCTTCAGGCCCTTGATTCGGCCGTGCGGAATGGCCACGCCGTGGCCAAGGCCGGTGGAACCCAGGCGCTCACGGGCGAACAGGTTGTCGGACACCGTGGCCCGGGCGATCGAGTGCTCGTTTTCGAACAGCAGGCCGGCATGCTCGAAGGCGCGCTTTTTGCTGGATGCCTCCACGTTGACCAGCACATTGCTGGGCGGCAGGATGGTGGCGAGACGGTTCATGGTGTTGCCCCCGATTGGCACCATGGCAATGCAGCCATGGCCTACATGGGCCCTGTGACGGAACGATGATTATAGAAACGCATTGCTGCACTGCAACGTTGAGCAATCCCTATGCCGGCATGTTGTCACGACCGAACGCCTGGCGCCGCCCCACAAGCAAGCGGCCCCCGAAGGGGCCGTGGTCTCTGGCCTTGAACGCGACGTCAGGCGATGTCAGCGTCCAATCTCTTGGTAGAGACGTGGTGATGGTCCTGCACCTTGTCCTTGTGGCGGCAGACCTGCCGGTCCAGCTTGTCCATCAACTGATCAATGGCCGCGTACAAGTCCTCATGCGATTGCTCAACAAAGATGTCCTTGCCCTTGACATGGAGGGTGACTTCGGCTTTTTGCCGTCGTTCCTTTTCCTTGAGCTTTTCCACCGTCAGCAGAACACTGATGTCGACCACCTGGTCGAAATGTCGGGTCACGCGGTCCAGCTTGGTCATCACGTACTCGCGCAGGGCCGGTGTTACATCCAGGTGGTGTCCGCTGATCGTCAGGTTCATCAGAGCGTCCTTTCTTGAGGGGTTCATGTCATGGGACGAGCGGTGATTTGGCGCCGGGAAGTGCCGATGACCACCATCGCCCGACGCCAGTGTGCGCCTGTTGCCCTTCGGCTGACAAGCCCGCTCGGCGGTGTAGCATCGCCGGTTGTGCCGTTGCAGACGCGCAACAACTCGCCCATCATCGCGCCGTCAGGCCTGTGCCGGAAACGCCGAAGCGTCCCCTGGGCGACAGTTCGGTGAGGCAGAGCACAAGCGCCGCAAATGCGTGCGCCAAGTCATGAACCGGCTGGAAATGTGTGGCCCAAGCGGCACCCGCTTCGTGGCGGAAACACGGTAAAGTGGAAAAACTGAAGTACCTGTTGACCCGGGGCCTTGCGCTGGCAGCGTGCTAACGTTGCAAATGGTGGGGTCCAGAATGGGCAGCGCGAGCCAGTCATCGGCGCGAAAGCTTGCGTGCCCATCATCGCGGTCACCAACCGCTACACCCTGCTGCATGTCATTTGATGGCATGCAGCAACAACCCCGGGCCAGGAGTCCCCACCGCGCGATGAGAAAGAGCGCCACCAATGACGACGTGCTTTCCACGCGAGAGGCCGCAGAGCAGCTCGGTGTGGCGCTGCGCACTGTTCAACTCTGGGTCGAGGCGGGCGTACTGCCGGCCTGGAAGACAGCAGGGGGGCATCGGCGCATTTCCCGCGTTGCGGTCCAAAAGCTGATTGCCGAGCGCCAAGCCGCGCTCACGAGCAACGGTGCGGCGTCGTCGAGCGCGGGCCTGCCTTCGCGGCTGCGCCTGGTGCTGGTCGAGGACGAGCCCGAGCAACTCAAGCTGTTCACGGTCGTCATCAACGGCTGGGGCCTCAACGTTGAGCTGCATGCCACCGGCGACGGCTTCAGTGCACTGCTGTACATGGGTCAGCATGGCGCGGACATGCTGATCACCGACCTGAACATGCCGGGCATGGACGGCTTCAAGATGATCACGGCGCTGCGCCAGGTCGGTCAGCCCCCCGGGGCCATGGACATCGTAGTCGTCACGGCCTTGTCGGGCGAAGAAATCGGACGCCGAGGCGGCTTGCCCGACGGCGTGCAGGTGTTTCACAAGCCCGTGCCCTACGACGAACTCGAACAACTGGTCAGGGATCGGTTGACGGGCATGGTGGCGCTTTGACCGGGGACGTCCCGGGGCGCGGCAACTGACCCGGCACATCGCGGTGCCATAATTTCCACTGGCCTGATGCCCGCTGTGGGTCAGAAGCAGTTGCATGTGGTCGGCGTGCCTGACTGCTGTCAGGCGCACGAGCCTGGGCCGGTGGCTACAGCCCGCGCGCCGTTGGCAGGCCCTGCGGCAACCTCGACGATGAACCCTAGCCTGTGGCCATCAGCCCGGGCCGGCGCGCTGCGCTGGAGATTCCGATGCTGAACGCGTTCTCGCTGGTTAACGGCAAGCTGTCACAGCAGGACATTGACAGCGCCGAGGCCTTGGCCCATGTTGCGCCAGTGTGGGTGGACCTGGAATTGCCCACGCTGGCGGAGAAGGCATGGATCGTGCAGCGCTTTAGCCTGCACATCCCGGACGACATCGTCGATGACGACCTCGAAGAATCGGCCCGCTTCTACGAGGAAGACAACGGCGAACTGCACATCCGCTCAGACTTCCTGATCGATGACGATGTGACGCCGCGCAACGTGCGGGTGGCCTTCATCCTCAAGGACGGGGTGCTGTTTTCGGTGCACAGCGAAGACCTGCCCGTGTTTCGTTTGCTTCGCTTGCGTGCGCGTCGCATTCCGGCGCTGATCGACGACGCCAAAGACGTGCTGCTGAACCTGTACGACGCCGACGCCGAGTACTCGGCCGATGCCCTGGAAGGCATCTACGACAGCCTGGAACGGGTCAGTGCCCGCGTGCTCAAGCAGGACGTGGACGATCAGGCGGCCGGGGCCGCCCTGTCGGCCATCGCCAAAGAAGAAGACCTGAACGGGCGCATCCGCCGCAATGTGATGGACACCCGGCGTGCGGTGAGCTTCATGATGCGAAGCCGAATGCTCAGCGCCGAGCAGTTCGAGGAGGCCAGGCAGATCCTGCGTGACATCGACTCGCTCGATTCGCACACTGCCTTCCTGTTCGACAAGATCAACTTCTTGCTCGATGCGACGGTGGGTTTCATCAACATCAATCAGAACAAGATCATCAAGATATTCTCGGTGGCCAGCGTGGCGCTGTTACCACCCACACTGATTGCCAGCATCTATGGCATGAATTTCCAGCACATGCCTGAACTCAGTCAGCCTTGGGGCTACCCTTTCGCTCTGGCGCTGATGGTGGCCTCGGTGGCCGTGCCGTTGATACTGTTCAGGCGCAAGGGCTGGTTGCGCTGACCTCCACGCTCATTTGCCTTCCCAGCCGACCGAAAACCACCGTCAGGGCGCAGTACGCGCCTGCCTGCCCGGACGCCGCCCAGCGCGGGTTCACCTTCACCACTTTGGCCATGCCTGAACAACCTTGCCCGAATCGTCGCCCTGCCAGGCGCACATGGATACCGGCGACCGTCCTGGTGCTCGGATGCTGGGTCGGCGGCAGCGCCCAGGCCCAGTTCGCCATGGTGCCGTCACCCTTGCCGTCCGCGGCCCTGCAGCCCAGTCAGGCCGAGTCCGACAAGGATTACCGGGTGGACGCGGCCAAGCACCTGTACGCGGCCTACCCCGCGCGCGTCTTCAAGGGCCGCATGCCGCCGCTGCTGTATGGCGTGGCGATTGTCGAGACCGAGGTCGACGCCGCCGGCCAGGTGGTGGAGGTCCGTGTGCGTCGCCCGCCTGCGGCGCCTGAAGTAGGGCCGTGGATCGTGCAGATGATTCGCAAAGCCGCGCCGTTCCCGCCGCCTTCCAAAATGGACAAGGCGGTGTACGTCGACGTGTGGCTGGTGCACAAAGGCGGCAACTTTCAGCTCGACACCTTGACCGAAGGGCAGAACTAGTCCGCCTTGCGCAGCATGCGATGACGCCGCCGACGGTGCGAGCACTGCCGTCGGGTCGACAAGAGAAGGAACCGTGCAGCGCCCCGAGACCAACGAGGGAGGGAGGGAGGAGGAGGAGAACGGTCTCAGGATTTCGCTTCGCAGAGGCGGACGTCTGCACAGCTCAAAAAAAGCGTTTGCCTCGTTGTAGCTGGGCTCACTGGACTCGGTGGCCAGAACATCGGGACCGCAACAAGCCCATGACTGAATATCGGCGGGGCCATCACCCAATGGAGTCTGCGTGTGTGCAGAAGTTCCGCGTCTGGTCAGCGCGACCCTGGTGGCCTAGGATGGCACCGAAACTCTCCCCTGCGCGGGCCCGACCCCAAGCCCGACAGGCTCCTAGAATGATCCACCGTCTGGCCTAGCCCGGCGTCGTCAGGATCCAGACATGCTTTACCCCGAACTTTTCAAGCAACTCGAGGCCGTGCGCTGGAACATGGCCACCGACATCCCTTGGGCTGACTTCGATGCCCAGCGGCTGAGCGATGAGCAGGCGCGCACGATCAAGATGAATGCCATCACCGAGTGGGCGGCGCTGCCGGCCACCGAGATGTTTTTGCGCGACAACCGCGATGACAGCGATTTTTCGGCCTTCATGAGCGTGTGGTTCTTCGAAGAACAGAAGCACTCGCTGGTGCTGATGGAGTACCTGCGCCGCTTTCGTCCCGACTTTGTGCCCACCGAGGCCGAACTGCACGAGGTGCGCTTCGAGTTCGACCCCGCGCCAGCGCTGGAAACGCTGATGATGCACTTTTGCGGCGAGGTGCGGCTGAACCACTGGTACCGCCGTGCGGCCGAATGGCACACCGAACCCGTGATTCGCAAGATCTATGAAACCCTGGCGCGGGACGAGGCTCGCCACGGTGGCGCCTATTTGCGGTACATGAAGCGTGCACTGGCCAATTTTGGCGACGAGGCGAGAGCAGCTTTCGCCAAGGTCGGCGTGCTGATGGCCAGTGCGCGCCGCACCGCGCAGGCCCTGCACCCGACCAACCTGCATGTCAACGAGTCGCTGTTCCCCCGCGACACGGTGCAAAGCCGGGTGCCCGATCCGCAGTGGCTGGCGCACTGGCTGGACAGCCAGATCCAGTTCGACGCGGTCTGGGAGGGCAAGGTGATTGACCGCATCCTGCACAACCTGAGCCTGCTGTTCGAGCGCAGCTTTGCCAGCGTGCAAGAGCTCAACCGCTACCGCAAGGAAGTCAGCGCCCGCCTGGCGGTGGCGGGCGACGGCTCGGCGGGCGCGCTGCCGGTTTGACGGCCAGCGGGCCGGAGGCTGTGCCGGCAGCTCAGCCCTTGCGCGCGGCGGCCATGCGTTCTTGATCGGCCTTGCGGTCGACCGCCACCCGTTGCGCCGACGGGCGCTGACCGACCAGGGCCGCATGGGCCTTCCAGTCGATGCCGGCGGCGGCCAGCATGTCTTCGCCAAACACGCTCTTGGTGGCCATGGCCACCAGCGGCAGGCTGACCCAGCCCGCGCAGTCGGCCAGCGTGAAGCTGTCGCTGGCCAGGTAGGGCCCGAACTTGGCCAATCGCTTGAAGCCGGGAATGTTCTTGGCCAGGCGTTTCTTGACCCGCTCCTTGGTCGCGTCGTCCACAACGCCGCCGAAGAAGGCCTGCGGGTACAGCTCTCTGGCCACCAGTTCCAGGTGCAGTTCCACAAAGGTGCACAGCTCGCGCACCTTGGCCGCGGCAAAGGGGTCGGCTGGCAAGAGCGGCGTATCCGGGTAGGCCGCCTCCAGGTAGTCGACGATGACCTGGCTTTCGCACAGAGCGCCCTGTTCGGTGCGCAGGAAGGGCACCTTGGCCAGCGGTGAGTCGCCCAGCACGGCCTCGTCGGTCGAGCCGGTGGAGACCCGTTCTTCGTCGAACGGGATGCCCTTCTCCAGCAGCACCAGCTTGACCTTGTTGTAGTAGTTCGAAACCGAAAAGCCGCAAAGTTTGAGCATCGCAAAACTCCGTGAAACAGGGGGGTGCCCAGTCTAGGCTGGGCGATGCTGCCGCAGCGCCACGCAGGTGACATGCTCAGATCCCGGTGGGTTCAGCGCCAGACCCGCAGCGCCAGCGCGCAGAGCAGGCCGGCCGCAGTGCCGGTGGCATGGGCCAGCGGGGCGATGGCGATGTCCCAGCCCGGAATCTGGCGCACGGGTCCGGCCCAGGGCGCTTCAAGCAGGATCTTCAGCAGCAGCCCGGCCAAGAGCGCGGCGCCGATGCGATGGCGCCAGCCCCGCGCCGTGCCCAGCACCTGCACCGCAGCCACCGCCACGCCCGCGTGCAGCACGCCCGACAGCCCGCCATAGCGCTGCAGTTCGGGTTGCAGCAACAGACCCAGATGACACAGCGGCCAGGCCAGGGCCCAGGCCAGGGCGGCGCGGCGGCCGCAGCCACCCACCACACCCAGCTTGGCCACCAGGGCTGTGCCGGCCAGATTGGCGCCCAGGTGCAGGGCGCTCAAATGCACCGCCGCCGCCGTCCACCAGCGCCAGGGCTGGGTGGCCCAGAGTTCGGGCTGCCAGACCAGCAAGCTGCCGTCCATGGGCCAGACCAGCAGTGCGGCGCCGGCAGCGGTGGCCGACAAGGCCAGCCAGCTTGCCGGTCCTGGCCCGCCGCCGGCAGCGGCATGCTGGCTCAGCCGAACACCGCCTGCCACAGGGCCAGTACGGCGTCACGCTCGTTGGCCAGCAACTGTGGCGCCACCTGCGTGGCTTGTTCGTCCAGCCGGGCGCGGTGCTGGGCGCGGCGCAGTTCACGGTAGGCGTCGGCCGCAGCCTGGCCCACACCGGCCGCCAGCAGGCCCAGGTTTTCGGCGCGCTGCAGCAGGGCGATATTGCCCAGGTTCTCGCACAGCGACGGATGTTCGGCGGCATGGGCCAGCACCAGGTACTGCACTGCAAACTCGGCGTCCATCATGCCGCCGGGGCTGTGCTTGACGTCGAACAGCCCGTCCTTGACCGGCCTGGCCGCGCGCACCTTGTCGTGCATCTCGGCCACCTCGCGCGCCAGTGCAGCATGGTCGCGCGGCGCGGCGATGACCTGGCGCCGCACGACCTCGAAGCGTTCGCCCAGCGCAGCCGAGCCGGCGCAAAAGCGGGCCCGGGTGATGGCCTGGTGTTCCCAGGTCCAGGCCGTGTTGCTGCCCCGGCCGGCCTGGTAGTTCTCGAACGACTTGATCGAGGTCACCAGCAGGCCCGAGTTGCCGTTGGGCCGCAAAGCGGTGTCGATGTCGAACAGCTCACCGGCGCCGGTGCGCAGCGTCAGCCAGGTGATCAGCTTGCGCACAAAGTGGGCGTAGATCTCTTGCGCGTGGTCGGCGTCGGCCTCGTCTGCGTCGTCGTACAGAAACACCACGTCGAGGTCGCTGCCGTAGCCCAGTTCCTTGCCGCCGAGCTTGCCATAGGCGATGACCGCAAAGTCGGGCTGCGGCCGGTGGTGGTGGCGCAAACGTGGCCAGGCCCAGCGCAGCGCGCAGTCCAGCGTGGCGTCGGCCTGGGCCGACAACTCGTCGGCGACCTGTTCGACCGTGATCAGTTGCTCCACATCGCGCACCAGGGTGCGGAAGACCTCGGCATGGTGAGCGTGGCGCAGGGTGTCGAGCAGCGCTTCTTCGTCGGCCTCGCCGGCGCGCTCCCAGGCGCGGTGGCGCTCTTCGAGGTCGCCGATATAGGCCTCGCGCGAGAAGCGCTGCTGCAGCAACCTGGGGTCGGCCAGTTCGTCGATGACACCGGGGTGGCGCATCATGTAGCGCATCGGCCAGCGCGCCAGGCCCAGCAGGCGCAGCAGCCGCTTCATCACCGCTGGCCGCTCGACCAGCAGGGCCAGGTAGCTGTCGCGGCGCAGCAGCGGGTCGAGCCAGTCGATGAAGCGCAGCGCGGCGTCCATCGTGCATTTGTCGTCGGCCACCGCAGCGGCGGTGCGCTGCATCAGCCGGCCCAGGCGCAGTTTGCTGTCATCGCGCAGCGCCAGCACCCTGGGCTGGCTGCACCATTGGCGAACGCGGTCGGCCATGGCCTCGGGCAGGGCCTCGGCCAGGCCCTGGCTGTCCAGCGCCAGCGGCCCGGGGCCACAGGCCTTGCAGCCGTTGCTCGCGCCCGGGTTGGCGGGTGCCTGGCCGTCGTGCAGCAGGGCGTCGAACTCGGTCGCCACCAGTTCACGGATCTCGCACAAGCGTTCGAGCAGAGGGCAGGTGCCGGGGCGGCCGGTGGCCAGACCCATCGACCGGGCAATCCAGGCCAGGTCGGCATCGGCGGTGGGCAGCAGATGGGTCTGCTGGTCGTCCAGGTACTGGATGCGGTGCTCGACCCGGCGCAAGAAGGTGTAGGCGTCGGCCAGGCGCTGCGAGGTCTCGGGCTTCATCAGCCCTCGTGCAATCACCTTCTGCAGACTCTTCAGCGTGGACCGGGTGCGGATCTCGGGAAACTGTCCGCCCCGCACCACCAGCAGCAGCTGCACGGTGACCTCGATCTCGCGGATGCCGCCACGCGTGAGCTTGACGTCATTGGCCCGCTCAGGCCGGCCGGCGGCGCGGCGCTGGGCCTCGTCGCGAATCTTGCGATGCAGCTGACGCAGGCCCTCGAACACGCCATAGTCGAGGTAGCGGCGGTAGACAAACGCGGTGACCAGGGCGCGCAGTGGCAACGCACGGCCCGACGTCACGGCCAGGCGAGGTGCCACGACGCGGCTCTTCAGCCAGGCAAACCGCTCCCATTCGCGGCCCTGCACCTGTAAGTATTCCTCCAGCATGGCCATGCTGACCACCGGCGGGCCGGAATTGCCGTTGGGCCGCAGCGCCAGGTCGACGCGGAAGACAAAGCCATCGTCGGTGGTGTCGCCGATCAGCGCGTACAGGCCCTTGGCCACGTCGCAGAAGTACTCATGTGCACTGCGTGCGGGGCCGCTGCCGGCGCCGGCGGTCTGGCCGTTTTCTTCGTAGACGTAGATCAGGTCGATGTCGGACGAGACATTGAGCTCGCGCGCACCGAGCTTGCCCATGCCGATGATCCAGAAATCAATGACCCGACCCTGGCCGTCCAGCGGCGCGCCGCTGCGTGCGTCTTCGTCGGCCCGCACCGCAGCCAGCGCAATCTCCAGCGTGACCTCTGCCAGCAGGGTCATGGTGGTGGTGATGTGCTCCAGCGGCGCATCGGCTTCCACGTCCAGCATCACCAGGCGTTCCATCACCAGCTGGCGTGCCACCCGCAGCGCCGAGGCCAGCGACCGGCCGTCCTGCTGCAGCCGCGCCACCAATGCCGCGATGACCGGGCCGTCGGGCAGGCCGGGCGGCAGCTGCGCCAGGTCGGTGGCGTAGCGCCGACGGATGCGCTGCACGTAGCGGCTGTGCGCGGCCAGCGCGGGCTCGGTGCCTGGATTCAGGCGCACAACGGCAACCTGATGCTGCGGGGCGGAACCCGTCGGCCGGCGCCGGGGTCTGTGCTAGATTGCCCCGCCGCCCAAACGGGCCCGGCTGTCTGTGCGCTGTTCGGCCCGCGCTGTCTGCTTTGCTGCATGTCGCGCTGCATGGCGTGCTGCTTGATCCTCATCCATGTCCCTCTCGTCGTTCGCCAATCAGGTGCGCGGTGCCTTGCTTCACCCAACCGGGCGGGCATGGCGCTGGCTGTGGCGCCTTGCGGCGGGATTGCTGCTGCTGCTCTGGAGCCTGGCCCTGCTGGTCTGGCTGACCTTGCACTGGGGCATTCTGCCGCGCCTGGACGATTGGCGTCCCCGCATCGAGGCACAGGCCACCCGCGCACTGGGACAAACGGTGCAGATCGGGCGCATCGGTGTGCGCAGTTCGGGCTGGGTGCCGGCCTTCGACCTGGAACAGGTGGTGCTGCGCGACAGCGCCGGCCGCGAGGCGCTGCGCCTGCCCCGGGTCTCGGCCGCGCTGTCGGTGACGTCGCTGCTGGCGCTGCAACTGCGCTTCGAGCAACTGCTGGTCGACGGCGCCCGGCTGGAAGTGCGGCGTGACCGCCAGGGCCACTGGCATGTGGCCGGCCTGGACATCGCCAGCGCAGGCACGCTGGACGCGGGTGACGCCTCTACCGCGCTGGACTGGTTGTTCAGCCAGCCCGAACTGATCGTGCGTGGCGCCACGCTGCGCTGGGTAGACGAGGCGCGCGACGCGCCGGCCTTGCAGTTGACCGACCTGTTGCTGGTGCTGCGCAACAACGGCGCCCGTCATGCGCTGCGCCTGGACGCCACGCCGCCGGCCGATTGGGGCCAGCGGTTCAGCGTCCGGGCTCAGGCTCAGGGGCCGCTGCTCGGGGGCCTGGGCGGCGCCAGGCCGGGCGACTGGCGGCGCTGGCGCGGCACGCTGTACGCCGACCTGCCGTTGGCCGACGCCAGCCGCCTGCGCCGCCATGTCAACCTGCCGATCGACCTGCAGCAGGGCCGCGCGGCCCTGCGCGCCTGGCTCGACTTTGACCAGGGCCAGCCCCAGGCGCTGACGCTGGACGCGGCCCTTCGTTCGGTGTCGGTTCGGCTGGGCCAAGCGCTGGAACCGATGGCCTTCGACCAGCTGTCGACCCGGCTGCACCTGCAGCGCCAGCCCGACGGCGTGGCGCTGGCGCTGCAGGGCCTGCAGTTTGTCGGCGATCAGGGCCAGCGCTGGGAACCCAGCACGCTGAACCTGCGCTGGCAGCAGCACCTGGACCTGGCCGGGCCCGACGGACTGCAGGCCCTGGTGCAGCAGCCCATCACCGGTGGTGAGTTCAGTGCCGACCGGCTGGATCTGGCGCCGCTGGCGCAGTTGGCCGAGCGCCTGCCCATCGGCCAGAGCCTGCGCCACCTGCTGCAGCAGACCAACCCCGAGGGCCAGGTGCTGGGCCTGAGCGCGCGCTGGCAAGGTGCCCTGGACGCGCCCACGAGCTACCAGGCCAGCGCCCGGCTGCGCGGCCTGGCAATCGCAGCCGCGCCCTCGCCTGAACCCGACGGCATCGGGCGACCCGGCTGGCGCGGTGCCAATCTGGACCTCAGCGCCAATGAAAAGGGCGGCCAGGCACGATTGACGCTGGACCGGGGTGCGATCGAGCTGCCCGGTGTGTTTGCCCAGGCCAGCGTGGCGCTGAACCGCTTTGCCGCCCAACTGGAGTGGCGGCTGCTGCCGGCCGTGGCCAGTTCTGCCGCAGCACCCAGGGTCGAGCTAAAGCTCAGGGACGCGCGCTTTGCCAATGACGACGCCGAGGGCCGCTTCAACGCCAGCTGGCATACCGGTGGTGCGGCCGGGTTTGGCCGCGCGGCGCGGCTGCCCGGTGTGATTTCGCTCGACGGCCAGCTCAGCCGGGGCCAGGCGCGGCAGGTGGCGCGCTACCTCCCGCTGGGCATCAGCGGGCCCGTGCGCGACTGGGTCCGGCACGCGGTGCAGGGCGGCGAGGTGCGCGACGTGCGCTTCCGTGTGCAGGGCGATCTGTGGGATTTTCCGTTCGTCAACCGTGCTGCCGGCGAGTTCCGCATTGCCGCTCAGTTGCACGACGTGCTGCTGGCGCCCGTGCCTTCGATGCCAGCGGCCGGCACCGAGCCGGCCTGGACTTCACCCTGGCCCGCGTTTGGCAAGCTCAGCGCCGAACTGGTGTTCGAGCGCGATGCCATGCAGTTCAGCGGCGCCAGAGGCCAGCTCTGGGGCCTGGAGCTGTTGGCGGTGAAGGGCCGCATCCCCGCGCTGTCGCCGGATGCGCTGCTGGAGATCGACGGCCAGGTGCGCGGCCCGGCCGCCGACCTGCTGCGCTATGTCAACACCACCCCACTGGCCGGGGTGAGCGCACAGGTGCTGGCCCAGGCCCTGGTCAATGGACCGGCCGAGCTGAAGCTTGCGCTGAGCATGCCGCTGGCCCGGCCCGAGAACACCCGTGTCCAGGCCCAGTTGCAACTGCCAGGCAATGACTTCCAGCTCCGGCCCGACCTGCCGCAACTGCAGGGCGCAAGAGGCCAGGTGCTGATCAACGAACAGGGGGTGCAACTCAGTGCGCTGCGGGCCCAGGCACTGGGTGGTGAGCTGCAGATTGACGGCGGCAGCCAGGCCGACCAGGGATTCGCGCTGCGCGTGGCCGGCCAAGCCAGTGCCGAGGGCCTGCGCCAGAGTGCCGCGCTGGCCAGTCTGCTCGGCCCGGCCGCCCCGCCCTGGTTGGGCCGGCTGTCAGGCCAGGCGGCCTACCAGCTGGGCTGGTCAACGCGCCAGGGCCAGACCGAGTTCAGCCTGGACAGCAAGCTGCAGGGCATGGCCATCGACCTGCCCGCGCCGCTGACCAAGACTGCCGCTGAGGGCCGGAACTTGCGCTTGCGCAGCAGCATGGCGGCCGGCCAGGGCGACCCGGCGTTTCAGCCGTTTTGGCAGCTCCAGCTGGGACCGTTGCAGGCCGCCTGGCAGGTCGATCCGGCTGACCCGCGTGGCCGGCCGCTGCGCAGTGCGCTGGCCTACAACGCCGCCCTGCCCGAGCCCGTGCCGCAGGGCCACGCCGTGCTGGCGCCCGACCGTCTGGACCTGGACGCCTGGCGTGCACTTTGGACACCGGGCGGGCCGCTCGCCAACACCGCATCGGGCAACGCCGCCGAGCCGCTGCTGCACCACATCAACCTGCGCACGCCCGAACTGCTGCTCTGGGGCCGGCGATTGAACGGGCTGGCGCTGGACCTGCGCCGGCTGGTCACGCCGGCCGAGTTGGGCTGGCGCGCAGAACTGCAGTCCAGGCAGGCCAGCGGAACGGTGGACTACCTGCTGCCGCGCCGCGCGGGCAGCGGAGCTGACGCCAGCGGGCACGTGCGTGCACGCCTGGCGCGGCTGAGCCTGCCGCCGGCCGACGCGGAGCAGGTTACCGGCCTGCTCGACCAGGCCCCGGCCAATGTGCCGTCACTGGACATCGAGGTCGACGCGTTCGAGCTGCGTGGTCTGGCCCTGGGCCGGCTGGCGGTGCAGGCAGTGAACCGCCCGGCAGTCCGGGGCGAAGCCGGGCGCAGTGAATGGCGGCTGGACAAGCTGCTGCTGGACAACGGCGACGCCAGGCTCAACGCCACCGGCCGCTGGCATGCCCAGCCAGGCCAGCCGGGCCGGCGCATGGACCTGGACTTCACGCTGGGCGTCGTCGATGGCGGCGCGTTGCTGCAGCGGCTGGGTCATGGCGCTCTGGTCACGGGCGCCAAGGGCGAGCTCAGCGGCGTGCTGGGTTGGAGCGGCTCGCCGCTGGCGCTGGACCTGCCCACCTTGGCCGGCCAACTGCGGGTGCAACTCAGCGGGGGCCGCTTTCTCAAGGCCAATGCGGGCGCGGCCCGGCTGCTGGGTGTGCTCAGCCTGCAGGCCTTGCCGCGCCGATTGGTGCTCGACTTTCGTGACCTGTTCGAGGCTGGCTTTGCCTTCGACGAGGCCTCGGGTGATGTGCTGATCCGCCAGGGCGTGGCCAGCAGCCGCAACCTGCGTCTGCTCGGCCTGCAGGCGGCGGTGCTGATGGAGGGCCAGGCCGATCTGATCCACGAGACCCAGGACCTGCAGGTGGTGGTGTTGCCCGAGCTGAACACCACCAGCGCGTCCTTGGCTTATGCCGCCATCAACCCGGCCGTGGGCCTGGGCGTGTTGTTCGGCCAGTGGCTGCTCAGCGAGCCGCTGCGCCAGGCCAGCGCGCGCGAGTTCCACATCAGTGGCGGCTGGGACGACCCCCAGGTGCAGCGCGTGCAGCGCAAGCTGCTGGCACCGCTGCCTGAAGCGGCGGCGGCGCTGCCCGGCCTGACCACACCGCCGCGTGCCGAGCCGCGCCCGGCGGCAGGACCGGGCGCACCCTGATCGCAGCTCCGGCGGCCCCGCCGGGTCCGAGACTGCGCCGCGGCCGAGCCAGGGTGGCGCCAGGGTGGCGCGCGCGTGCCCTGTCCCGGCGGTTGAAGGACGGGCCCGCAACCGCCGGGACAGGGCACTACACCGGGCCGGTGCCTGCGCTGACCGCCGGCCTGGGTGGCGGCGCGGCTGCCGGAGCCGGGGTCGGGGCCGGGGCCGGTGCCTCTGCACTGCCGCCTGCGGCCACCGCCGCGCCGGGATCGTCGGCCACACCGCCTGCTGTGCTGTCGCCTCCGCCACCCCCGCCGCCGGTGGGCAGCACACCGCCACCAAAGCTGATCTGGCCGCCCATGGCCACCTCGACAAAGCGCACCCGCATCATCGACGAGAGGTAGACCATCGCGCGCATCGCCGCCTGCTGCTGCTCGTCGCTGGCGCTGCCGGCTTCGCCGTCCAGCGCTGAGCCGGCGCCGACCTGAGGCGAGAAGCTGTAGGTCAACTGGGTCGCCGCCACTGAAGCGCCCGGTAAAGCGCTGCTCAGGCCGGCGGCATGGAAGGCATGACCGCTGCCGGCCACCATCGCCTCCACATTGATCCGGGCCCTGCGCTGTAGGCGGTCGGTGTAATCGGGCGAGGGCTCATGGCCCAGCGTGACGCGTGTGCTGCTTGCAGGCTCACGCGCCGCCTGCGGCGGATGCGAGGTCGACGCGACCTTGGCGGACTGCGGGTCGCGCTGGCTGGCAGCAAAGGCTGTGGCCGACATCGGGCTGACCGAACTCATGGCTTGCTCCGTAGGCTCCAGGATGGAAGCCATTCCAGCCCTGTTTCGGAGTGCTTTGCCGAAACTGTAGGGTTGATGCAAAAAAAAGCGGATGCTTCACCGTCCAGTTCATGGCTTTGGCGGGTCGGCCAGGACTTGCTGCCAAGGGCGGCGCTGGTCAGATCCTGCGCGGTGGCCACAGAATGGCCGGTCGATCCAACGCGCCCACCGTCGGCCACCCCCTGCCATGAGCCCCATCAGCCTGCCCACCCAGCCCATCGCCGGCATGAAGCCCGGCACCAGCGGCCTGCGCAAGAAGGTCACCGAATTCCAGCGTCCGCTGTACCTGGCCAACTTCGTGCAATCGGTGTTTGACGCGGTGCGGCCCGAGGCCGGCTTTTCCGGCCAGACCCTGGTGCTGGGCGGCGATGGTCGCTACTTCAATCTCGAAGCCGCGCAGCAGGTGCTGCGCATGGCCGCGGCCAACGGCTTTGCGCGCGTGCTGGTGGGCCAGAACGCGCTGCTGTCCACGCCCGCGGCCAGCGCGGTGATCCGTCGCCATGGCGCCTTTGGTGGGCTGATCCTGTCGGCCAGCCACAATGCCGGCGGGCCGGCGGGCGACTTCGGCATCAAGTTCAATGCCGCCAACGGCGGCCCGGCGACCGAGCGCATCACCGACGCCATCTACGCCCGCAGCCTGAGGATTGACCGCATCCTGACGCTGGATCTGCCCGACATCGATTTGTCGCAGCCGGCCAGGCACCGGCTCGGCGAGATGCAGGTCGAGGTCATCGATCCGGTGGCCGATTACCTCGACCTGATGGCCCGGTTGTTCGACTTCGACGCGCTGCGACGGCTGTTCGCCAGTGGCTTTCGCCTGTCCTTCGATGCCATGCATGCGGTGACCGGGCCCTATGCCCACGCGCTGTTCGAGGGTCTGCTCGGCGCGCCTGCCGGCACGGTGCAAAACGGCGTGCCGCTGCCTGATTTCGGCGGCGGCCACCCCGACCCCAACCTGGTCCATGCCCACGAACTGCATGAACTGATGATGGGCGCCGACGCGCCCGACCTGGGCGCCGCATCGGATGGCGACGGCGACCGCAACCTGGTCATCGGTCGCGGCATCTTTGTCTCGCCGTCCGATGCGCTGGCGGTGCTGGCGGCCAATGCGCCGCTGGCGCCGGCCTACCGCAGCGGCATCGTCGGCATCGCCCGCTCGATGCCCACCAGCGGCGCGGCCGACGCGGTGGCGCGTGCGCTGGGCGTGCCCTGCTACGAGACGCCCACCGGCTGGAAATACTTTGGCAACCTGCTCGACGCCGGCCGCATCACCCTGTGCGGTGAAGAAAGCGCCGGCGCCGGCTCGAACCATGTGCGTGAGAAAGATGGCATCTGGGCCGTGCTCCTGTGGTTGAGCATCCTGGCCGCGCGTGGGCAGAGCGTGCAGGCATTGATGCAGCAGCACTGGGCCACCTACGGCCGCCACTACTACACGCGGCATGACTATGAAGAGGTGGACGCCGCTGCGGCCGAGCAGCTGATCGCTGACCTGCGCGGGCGGCTGCCGGCGCTGCCTGGCACTCAGCTGGGCAGCCAGCGCGACGGGCGCAGTGTGGTGCTGGCCGACGACTTCAGCTACACCGACCCGGTCGACGGCAGCGTGGCGGCCAAGCAGGGACTGCGCATCGTGTTTGAGGACGGCGCGCGCATCGTCTACCGCCTGTCTGGCACCGGTACCGCCGGCGCCACGCTGCGGGTCTACATCGAGCGCTTCGAGGCCGACCGCAGCCAGCACGGGCTGGACCCGCAGCAGGCGCTGGCCGGGTTGATCACCCTGGCCGACGGGCTGGCGCAGATTCGACAGCGCACCGGGCGCGACGCGCCCGACGTGGTGACCTGATCCTCGGCCGGGGTCAGCCCGCAGCGGCCGCTGCGGCCGCTGCGGCCGACACCGCCGCGCGCAGCCCCAGCAGGTAGCTGTCCACACCGAAGCCGCAAACCTGGCCGCGCACCACCTCGGCAAACACCGAGACATGGCGGAAGGGCTCGCGGGCGTGCACATTGGACATGTGCACCTCCACCACCGGGCAGGCCAGGATCGCCAGCGCGTCGCGGATGGCATGGCTGTAGTGCGTCCAGGCGCCGGCGTTGATGCACACCGCGCTGACGCCGTCGGCATGGGCCTGGTGGATGCGCTCGCACATCGCGCCCTCGAAGTTGGTCTGGAAGCAGTCGACCTCGGCACCCAGTTCGCCGCCCAGGGTGAGCAACTGCGCATCGATCTGGGCCAGCGTGGTGCGGCCGTACTGCCGGGGGTCGCGTTGGCCGAACATGTTCAGGTTCACACCATGCAGGACGAGGATCTTCATCGTGTTTCTCGGGGTGAGGAGGCTATGCCGCCACGGTCGGCGAGTGTAGGTCCGTCGGCCCGCGAATGCGGGTTTTCACTTAAATCAATCAATTTGATTTATTAATCAAGCTGGCGCAAAGTATCGACACCCACACCCCCCCACCCGGAGACCCGTTCATGAACCGCTCGTCGACCTTTGCCCTGTCAGCCCTGGCCTTGCTCATCAGCGCTGCCGGCACCGCCCACGCCGCAGGCGAACCGGTGATCGGCCTGATCACCAAGACCGAGACCAACCCCTTCTTCGTCAAGATGAAAGAGGGTGCCGAAGCCGCCGCCAAGGCCAAGGGCGCCAAGCTGTTGTCCGGCGCGGGCAAGGCCGACGGCGACAACGCCGGTCAAGTCACCGCGATGGAAAACATGATCGCCGCCGGCGCCAAGACCATCCTGATCACGCCCAGCGATTCCAAGGCCATCGTGCCGTCGATCGCCAAGGCCCGCGCCAAGGGCGTGATGATCATCGCGCTGGACAGCCCGACCGACCCGTCCGACGCCGTGGACGCGCTGTTCGCCACCGACAACTACAAGGCCGGCGTGCTGATCGGCCAATACGCCAAGGCCGCACTGGCTGGCAAGCCAGCCAAGATCGTCACGCTTGACCTGTTCCCCGGCCACCCGGTGGGCGCACAGCGCCACAACGGTTTCCTGAAGGGCTTTGGCCTGGCCGCGCCCGACGCCAAGAGCAATGAGCTCGGCACCTCGGCCGAGGTGGTGTGCATGGCCGACAGCTTTGGCGACCGCGCCAAGGGCCAGACGGCGATGGAAAACTGCCTGCAGAAGAGCCCGGACGTGACGGTGGTCTACACCATCAACGAGCCCGCCGCCGCCGGTGCCTACAACGCACTGAAGAAGGCCGGCAAGGAAAAGAACGTCATCATCGTCTCGGTTGACGGTGGCTGCCAGGGCATTGCCGACGTCGGCGCCGGCGTGATCGCGGCGACCTCGCAGCAGTACCCGCTGAAGATGGCGGCGATGGGTGTGGACGCGGGCGTCGAGTACGCCAAGTCGGGCAAGAAGGTGGCCGGCTACACCGACACCGGCGTGACCCTGATCGCCGCCAAGGCCATGCCTGGCGTTGACAGCAAGGACGTCAAGACCGGCACCGACCTGTGCTGGGGCAAGAAGTAAATCCAGGCCAAGCCACCCACAGGCGCCCTTGGCGCTGCCCTGAGCTGCCACAGCCGGCAGGGGGCGACGCCAGCGCACCGGCAGCACCGGTTCCGCCGCGTCCGCAAGACGCGATTGCCAGGCCTCGTCCATCTGCCTTCAGGTGGTGCGGCGGCCGGGTGGCGCGCGCCTACACCGCCCTGACGCCAGGCCTTTTGACGGCCGCGCAGGGTCATGACCCGAGGCCGTCGACATGAAACTACCATCCCTGGGCCAACTCGGCCCCTTCATCGCGCTGCTGCTGGCCTGCGGCTTCTTTGCCAGCCAGTCAGACCGCTTCCTCACCGGCGGCAACATCAGCCTGATCCTGCAGCAGGTGGCGGTGGTGGGTGTGATCGCCATCGGCCAGACGCTGATCGTGCTGACCGCCGGCATCGACCTGTCCTGCGGCATGGTGATGGCCTTCGGCAGCATCGTGATGACCAAGCTGGCGGTCGAGATGGGCCTGCCCGCGCCGCTGGCCATTCTCTGCGGCATTGCTGCCACGGCCGCGTTCGGACTGGCCAACGGCCTGCTGGTGACCCGGCTGAAGCTGCCGCCCTTCATCGTCACGCTGGGCATGCTGAACATTGCATTCGCCGCGACCCAGCTGTACTCCAACGCGCAGACCGTGGTCAACCTGCCGCCGATGATGACCTGGCTGGGCAACACCTTCGCGGTAGGCGGCACCCGGGTCGCCTTCGGCACCGTGATGATGCTGCTGCTGTACGCCGGCACCTGGTTCTGGCTGCGTGAAACCGCGCCCGGTCGCCATGTCTACGCCGTGGGCAACAACCCCGAAGCGACGCGGCTGACCGGCATCCCCACCGACCGCGTGCTGCTGGGCGTGTACGTGCTGGCCGGCGTGTTCTACGGCATTGCGGCGCTGCTCAGCGTGGCCCGCACGGGTGTTGGTGACCCGAATTCGGGCCAGACCGAGAACCTGGACGCCATCACCGCCGTGGTGCTGGGCGGCACCAGCCTGTTCGGTGGCCGCGGCATGATTCTGGGCACCCTGGTCGGTGCGATCGTGGTGGGTGTGCTGCGCAACGGTCTGACACTGATGGGCGTGGCCTCGGTCTTCCAGGTGCTGATCACCGGCGTGCTGGTGATCGCTGCGGTGGCGGTGGACCAGCTGTCGCGCAAGGGCGCACGTTGAGCCGGGTCGTCAAGCCTCAGTCCCGCCCTGACCCAGCCCAAGGAGAACACAGCATGGCAGACACACACCGCATCGTGATGAAGGCCCAGGGCCTGGTCAAGCGCTATGGCCCAGTCACCGCGCTGGACGGCTCAGACTTCGAGCTGCGCGCTGGCGAAATCCTGGCGGTGATCGGCGACAACGGCGCGGGCAAGTCCAGCCTGATCAAGTGCCTGTCGGGCGCCACCGTGCCCGACGAAGGCACGATCGAGCTCGACGGCGAAATCATCCATTTCAGGACCCCGATCGACGCCCGCCGCGTGGGCATCGAAACCGTCTACCAGGACCTCGCCGTGGCCCCGGCCATGACCATCGCCGAGAACCTGTTCATGGGCCGCGAGCTGCGCCGCCCCGGTTTCCTGGGCACGGTGCTGCGCATGATGGACAAGAAGAAGATGCTGCAGCTGAGCATCGAGCGCATGAACGAGCTGAAGGTGGGCATCCGTTCGATGACGCAGGCGGTGGAAACGCTGTCGGGCGGTCAGCGCCAATGCGTGGCCGTGGCCCGCGCGGCGGCCTTTGCCGAGCATGTGGTGATCCTGGACGAGCCCACCGCAGCACTCGGCGTGAAGGAAGGCAACATGGTTCTGGAGCTGATCCGCCGCGTGCGTGACAAGGGCCTGCCGGTGATCCTGATCAGCCACAACATGCCGCACGTGTTCGAGATCGCCGACCGCATCCATGTCGCCCGGCTGGGCCAGCGCGCCGCCGTGCTGAACCCCAAGAAGATCAGCATGAGCGACACCGTGGCGGTCATGACCGGTGCGATGGCGCCCGAAAACATCCCGGCCGAATGCCTGGCCTGACAGGACCGCCATGCTCAAGGGCATCGACCCGCTGTTCACCCCCGTGTTGCTCAAGGTGCTGGCCGAGATGGGCCATGGCGACGAGATCGTGGTGGTCGACGCCAACTTCACCGCCGCCAGCCTGGGCGCCGGCAAGCAGGTGATCGCCTTGCCCGGCGCAGGCGTGCAGCGTACCTGCGAAGCGCTGCTGAGCCTGCTGCCGCTGGACCAGACCGTGGCCCAGCCGGTGGCCTACATGAAAGTCTGCGGCACGGCCGAAGGCTACCGCAGCGCACTGCAACGGGCACTGGTTGACGCGCTGGCCGCCGGCGGCCACGCCGCACCCGAGCAGTGCGAACCGGTCGAGCGCTTTGCGTTCTACGACCGGGTGCGCCAGGCCTATGCCATCGTGCACACCGGTGAGCTGCAGCCCTACGCCAACATCATCCTCAAAAAGGGCGTGATCGGCGGGGTGCTGCTTGCTTGAAGCCGACGCCGACCGCAGCGCCACCGCACTGCGGCTCAAACCGCGAGGCTCCAGCCAGGGCGGGCTGCGCCAGTACAACGAGCGCGTGGTGCTGCAGGCCATCCGCATGCATGGCGCGCTGCCGGCGGCCGAGGTGGCGCGGCTGACGCAGCTGACCGCGCAGACGGTGTCGATGATCTGCAAGCGCCTGCAGGCCGAAGGCCTGCTGCGACGCGGCCAGCCGCAGCGTGGCAAGGTGGGTCAGCCATCGGTACCGCTGATGCTCAACCCCGATGGTGCGCTGGCCATCGGCATCAAGGTCGGTCGCCGCAGCGTGGACGTACTGCTGGTCGACTTCACCGGCGCGGTGCGTCAGCGCTGGTCCACCGACTACCTCTATCCCGAGCCCCAGTCGCTGCTGGCCGAAATCGGCCAACGCCTGGCCCAATTGCGTCAGCAGCTCAGTGCCGAGTTGTGGTCGCGGGTGCAGGGCATCGGCATTGCGCTGCCACTGTCGCTGGGCGGCTGGCAGACCCTGCTCGACATGCCGCCGAAAGTGGCCGAGCAGTGGCCGCTGGTGGACCTGCGCGCCGAGGTGGGCGCATTGACCGAGCTGCCGGTGATGCAGCTCAAGGACACCGCCGCGGCCTGCGTGGCAGAGCTGGTGGCCGGACGCGGTCGCAGCCTGCCCAGCTACCTCTATGTGTTCGTCGACACCTTCATCGGCGGTGGCCTGGTGCTGGACAGCCATCTGCACGACGGCGCCCTTGGCAATGCCGGTGCGGTGGGCTCGGTGCCCCTGGGTCTGGCCGGAGCAAATGGCGCACCGGCACAGCTGCTCAGCGTGGCCTCGCTGCTGAACCTGGAGCAGCGCTACCAGCGCGCCGGCCTGGACCCCACGGCGGTGGCCGACGCACGTGCGCTGCAGTCGCCCTGGCTGCCGCACACGAACAGCTGGCTCGCCGAGGCCAGCGCGGCCGTGGCGCTGGTGGTCAACAGCGCGGCCTGCCTGCTCGACCTGGACAGCGTGATCGTCGACGGCTCGTTCAGCCGCCCGCTGCTGGCCGAGTTGCTGGCCGCGCTGGACGCTGCGCTGGAGCGTTACAGCTGGGAGGGCGTGACCCGGCCGCAGCTGCTGCCCGGCACGATTGGCTCAGACGCGCGCGCCATTGGCGGCGCGCTGCTGCCGCTGCACGCCAACTTCGCGCCAGACCGAGGCCTGTTCCTGAAGTTGGCGGCCGAGTAGGCGGCCCGTGACCGCCACCGGCCGGCTCAGGTCAGCTGCGGGCCCGGCGCTGCCTGGCGGCCCAGCATCGCCAAGGCTGCGGGGTCCTCGGCCTGGTGAGGGTCGGGCCCCAGCTGCAAGCCCAGATCGAGCTCGAAGCGAAAGCCGCTGCCTTGGCCGGGTGCGCTGTCCAGCGCCAGCCGGCCGCCCATCAGCGTGACCAGCTGCTTGACGATGCTCAAGCTCAGGCCCACGTCCTGGACTGCCACGCCGCGGGGCTCTGCCGCGCGCTCGAAGGGCTCGAACAGGCGCTGCTGATGCGACTCGTCGATGCCCGGTCCGGTGTCGATCACCGCGAAGCGCAGCTGGCAGTGGCCCGCCGACCGCGACGCGGCCGGCCGCACCTGCAGCAGCACCTGGCCGGACACGGTGTCCTTCACCGCATTGGCCAGCAGGTTCACCCGCATCTGGCGCAATCGGGTGCCGTCACCCACCAGCATCGGCGGCAATCCGTCGGCCGGACCCAGGCGGGTGGCCAGGCCCTTGCGCTCGGCCTCGGCCTCGGCCTGCACCAGCGCCCCCAGCAGCACCAGCAGCACCAGCAGCACTGGCGCGGCCACGTGCAGCAGGGCCTTGCTCAGAATGGTGGCCAGCGGCGCCCAGTCGCTGCGCACGGCCATGCGCTGAGCATTTTCGCCCGGGTCGAAGCCGACATTGACCTTCAGCTTGATCAGCCCGACAGGGCCCTAGAATTTGCCCTTCGACGACCCGGCCGCTGAAGCGGCGACGCAGGAGAAATACAGATGCTCGACCAAGAAGACGAAGGCACACGCATCGGCGTGTGGGTGATCATGGGCGTGTTGTTCCTGGTCATCTCCGGGGTGCTGGGTGGCGTGGTGATGCGCCAGACGCACAAGAGCGCGGTCGCCACTGCCCTGGCCGCTGCGACCACCGAACCTGCCGTGGTGGTTGCCGAAGAAATGCTGATTGACGGGCCGACGGCTGGCGAGTTGCTGGGCACGCTGTTCTTCGAGGTCGGCTCGGCCGACCTGCCCGCCGACGCCGCCACGGCCGTGGCCGCCGTGACCAAGGCACTGGCCGATGCGCCGGCCCGGAAGCTGGTGCTGTCGGGCTTTCATGACGCCAGCGGTGACGCCGCACTGAACGCCGAACTGGCCAAGAAGCGGGCCATCGCGGTGCGCAATGCGCTGACCGCTGCCGGTGCCGACGCCGCCCGCGTGGGCCTGCGCAAGCCCGAGAGCACCACCGGCGACGGCAACGCCCAGGAAGCGCGCCGGGTCGAACTGCGGCTGGTCGAGTAGCCCTCTCAGTCCGCAGCCAGGTCAGCCAGGCTGGGGCCGCTGCTGAATTCGGGTGGGATCGGCGCTGACCAGCTCACGCCTTCTTCCTGCGCCCAGCCGGCCAGAGCCTGAGCGATCACCTGGTCGAGCGCCGCGAGCAGCGCCGGCTCATTCGCCAGGCTGACAAAGCCGAGGTGGATGCCGATATTTCGCCGCCACGGGCTGGCCACCAGCGGCGTGTCGGGTGGAGCAGACGCCAATCGTCCCAGCGCGCCAGCGGCACGATCGTGGCGGCGATGCGCCTGCCCTCGGCCTGCGACAGCTTTGCAGCGGGTCCTCAAGCTGGCTCAGCCATTCGATCTGGCCCGACAGCCGGCCCTGGCGCCAGCGCATCGCCAGCGCGCCAGCCAGTGTGCCGCCGGCGACGCCGATGCGCCGCTGCGCCAGGCCAGCCAGATCGGCCACCGGCGCATCGGTGCGGTGCAGCACCAGGCCCAGTGCCACCGCTTGGTAGGCCCGGCGGGCGGCCAGGGCTTGCAGCGGCACAAACGGTCGATCACGCTTGCGCCTGGCGCCGGGGTGGTCGGGCGTGCGGGCGCTGGGCCGGCTGGGTGGGCCCAGGTCGCCAGCGAGCAGCGGAAAAGCGCTGGCCAGATCGCACACGCCCGACGACAGCTATGCGCTGACCTCATGCGCCAACGTACTTTCTTTCTCGTACTCCGACTCGAAGGGCACGACCTGCAGGGGCCTGCCGATGTCCTGCGCCAGCGCCTGGCCGATGCGCACATCCAGCCCGCGCGGCTGGCCCCGCACCAGGTAGGACAGCGGCGGGTTGTTGTCGACCATGCACAGCCGCAGCGCCCCGGCGGCCTGCGCACGCGCCGCCGGCAGCAGCAAGGCCTGGTCATGGGCCACGCTGCCACGCTGGCACGCAGCCACGCCGCACCGCTGCACCGCCACTGCCCGGCCGTCAAAGTCGGCCAGACCTTGTGAGCAGTCGTCGTTGCGGCGGCACACCAGCAGAAACGACGGTTGGTACAGCGCGCGGGTTGGCAGCAAGCCGGGCTCGCGGCGGGTGATGTTGCGCTATTGCAGCAGCAGGTTGACCTCAGCCGAGCGCCAGTGGCGCAGCAGGCTGTCCGCGTCGCCGGCCACCCACTGCAATTGCAGCCCGGCCCGCTGCTGGAGCTGGCGCATCAGGTCGAGCAGCAGGCCGGCGGCTTGGTCCTGTTGGTCGGTGAAGCTGAACGGCGCCTGCTTGGTTTCATAAGCCAAGCGCAGCAGCCTCGGTTGGGCCAGCCATTGCGCTTCGGCGTCGCTCCAGGCCGGACGCGGCGGCAGGGCCAGCGCTTGCAGCGGCGGCAGCCAGCGGTCGAGGATGGCAAGTTTCTCGGTTTGCGGAATGCGGCCGACTGCCTTGTTGAAGATGCCCGCCATGGGCGCCCAGTCTTGCGCACGGCCGGGTGCTGGCCGTTCTCGCCCAGGTCGAAGCCGACATCGACCTTGAGCTTGCCAGGCCGAACTTCTGCGCCTGGCACAGGCGCGACGCAGGGGCGGTGCCAGGCAGAGCGTTGCCGGGTCAGCGTCGGCCGAACATCATCTGCCGCGCCAGCGCAGATTTCAGCGGTGGCAGCGCCTGCAGTGCGGCCAGGCCCAGTCCCCGCGCGGCCGGCAAACCGGGCCAGCGCCAGGTGAAGCTGCGGGCCAGGAAGTCGGTGGCGGCGATCATGCCCCAGCGGTCGGGGCCGCGGGTCCATTCCAGGCCACGCAGCACGCTCGACAGCTGATCAGGCGCGGCATGGCGCAGCGCGTGGACCAGGGCCGCCGCGTCGCGCAGGCCCAGGTTCAGGCCCTGGCCGGCCACCGGGTGCAGGGTCTGTGCGGCGTTGCCGATGCGCACGGTGCGGCCGTCCACCAGAGTGCGCTCGGCGTTCAGCCCCAGCGCGAATGACTTCAGCGGCGACAGGCTGACCAGCTCGCCCACGCCCGCCGGCAGCAGGCTGTTGATGACGGTGACGCGCTGGGCCGGGGCCAGCGCGGCCACCGGGTCGTCGCCGCTGTCCACGCACCAGACCATGGCCGCGCGGGCCGCGCCGTCGGCCTGCGGCCGCAGGGGCAACAAGGCCAGCGGGCCGTTGCGGGTGAAGCGCTCGATGGCCAGCCCTGGCGTGGCCCCACGCAGGCCCGCCGTGCCGACCCAGGCGGTCTGGCCGTAGTCATGCGCCAGCGCGCGGCGGGCCTGGTCGGAAAACACACCGCCTTCGGCCACCACCGCCAGGTCGAAGCGTTCGACGATGCCGGCGTCGACCTCGACACCGCCGATGTCGGGGCCCAGGTTCCTGATCTGCACCACGGGCAGGCCGAAGCGGCTGTGCAGCCGGGCCGGTGCTGCCGCCTCGGCTGCCTGCCAGGCCTGCTGCAGCGCGGCCACCAAGGCGCCATAGCTCAGCACTGCGCCGAGCATGGGCACCGCCTCGTCCACCGCGCGCAGCCGCACCTCGGCCGCGCGCGCCGCCGGCAGCAGCGTGGGTGGCGCCTGCGACACCAGCACCTCGGTGATGGGCTGGGCCAGCGCCGCCGGCCAGGCGCCCAGCTGTTTGAGCCAGAGCACGCTGCCCAGGGCCAGCGCCAGCGTGCGCGGGTCGGCCGACACATCCTTGTCGGCCGGCCGGGCGTCGAACAAGGTGATCTCGGCCATCGGCAGCAATCGGCTGGCATGCAGCGCCAGCGCCAGGCCGGCGGGGCCGGCGCCCACCACGGCCAGTTTCCAGGGGGTGTGCAAGGTCAGCATGGGGCCATTATTCGCTGCTTCTGGTCCCGCCCTCGGGCCCCGGTCTAAGCTCAGTGCTTCTCATTGTTGAAAGCACAGCCATGCGTTACCGCCGTCTGGGCCGCACCGGCCTGCAGGTCAGCGAGCTGTCGCTCGGCTCCTGGGTCACCTACCACCACCAGGTCGATGTCGATGCGGCTGTCGAGATGATGGCAGCCGCCTTTGATGCCGGCGTCAACTTCTTCGACAACGCCGAGGCCTATGCCGGCGGGCAGAGCGAGGTGCTGATGGGCCAGGCCATCAAACGCCTGGGCTGGCCGAGGTTGAACTACCTGGTCTCGACCAAGTTCTTCTGGGGCCTGGGGCCGTTTGGTGAGCGCGAAGGCGACACCGTCAACCGCAAGGACACGCTCAACCGCAAGTACCTGTCGCAGGCCATCGACGGCTCGCTCAAGCGCTTCGGGCTGGAGCACATCGACATCGTCTACTGCCACCGGGCCGACCCGAACACACCAATCGAAGAAACGGTGTGGGCGATGAGCGACATGATCAGCCAGGGCAAGGCCCTGTACTGGGGCACCAGCGAGTGGCCGGCGGCCGACATCGCCAGCGCCTGGCAGATCGCCGAGCGCCACGATCTGCACAAGCCGGTGGTGGAACAGCCGCAGTACCACCTGTTCCACCGCCGCCAGGTCGAGAAGGACTATGCCCGGCTCTACGACGAGCAGGGCCTGGGCCTGACCACCTGGAGTCCGCTGGCCAGCGGCGTGCTCACCGGCAAGTACCGCGCCGGTGTGCCCGAAGGCAGCCGGGGCGCGATGGCGACCATGGCCTATCTGCGCGAGGGCCTGACCGACGCCGCAAAGAACGCCGCCGTGGCCAGGCTCGAGCCCATCGCCGCCGAACTGGGCGGCACGCTGGCGCAACTGGCCATTGCCTGGGTCAGCAAGAACCCGCGCGTGTCCAGCGTGATCACCGGCGCGTCGCGGCTGAACCAGTTGCAGGACAACCTGGGCGCGCTGGCCCTGGCCGACAAGCTCACACCCGAGCTGATGAAGCGCATCGACGAGGTCTGCGGCCCGCTGGCCAAGTGAGCAACGGCACCTGATCGGCGCCAGCAGCGCGCCGGCAGGGGCTCACTGCAGCGACGCCAGCTGCGCCGGCGTGCCCACGTTGGCCCAAGGCCCGGCCAGCAGTTCACCGCCCAGCCGGCCGGCCTGCGCAGCAGCAAACAGCCGAGGCCCCAGCGCCGCGCGGCTGCCCACGTTCACGTCGGCCACGATGCGGGCGTGCATCAAGGCCAGGTTGGCATAGGTCAGTGGCCGGGGCTGGCCTTCGGCCGGGCGTTGCACGCGGCCTGCAGCGCCCAGGGCAAAGTCGCCGGCGGGGTTGAATGGCGGGTTGGGCACCAGCCAGAGGTGGCCGTCGTCCTGGCTGTCGGTGAAACGTCGTGCGGCGCCGGCATCGAAGGCAAAGCCCGGCGCCACGATGTCGCCCGAGACCAGCCAGAAGCGCTCGCCCAGCAGCGGCAGCGCCTTGGCCATGCCGCCGGCGGTTTCCAGCGCGCCGCCATGGTCGCGGCCTTCGTGGGAGTAGCTGATGCTCAGGCCCCATTGACGGCCGTCGCCCAGCGTGGCCTCGAACTGCTCTTCCAGCCAGGCGGTGTTGATCACCACCCGGCGAACGCCGGCCCGCGCGAGTGCAGCCAGGTGCCAGACGATCATCGGCTGACCATGCACTGGCAGCAGCGGCTTGGGTGTGTGGTCGGTCAGCGGGCGCAGGCGCTCACCTCGGCCAGCGGCCAGGATCAGGGCGGGCAGGTTGGTGGCTGCGGTGGGGCTCATCGGGGCCGGAGTTTAGGCGTGCTGCTGGTCAGCGTTCGGCCGGCTCGTGCGGTCCAGGCCGCGTCCGACGAACAGGGCCGTGGCCCGACGCAATGGCCGACCTGTGGCCCGTGCCCGCTAAAATCCGCGTTTTTACGCCTTCAAAAAGCAGCGCATGGCCGATTCCGCCCGCAAGTACGCTCGACAAGACACCCCCCTGATGGCCAACGCGATCCGCGCGCTGGCGATGGACGCCGTGCAGCAGGCCAACTCCGGCCACCCCGGTGCGCCCATGGGCATGGCCGACATCGCGGTGGCGCTGTGGGGCCGCCACCTGCGCCACAACCCGGCCGACCCGCATTGGGCCAACCGCGACCGCTTCGTGCTGTCCAACGGCCATGGCTCGATGCTGGTCTACGCCTTGCTGCACCTGACGGGCTATGCCTTGCCGATGGACGAGCTGCGCCACTTCCGCCAACTGCACAGCAAGACCCCCGGCCACCCCGAGCTGGGCGTCACCCCCGGCATTGAAACCACCACCGGCCCGCTGGGCCAGGGCCTGGCCAATGCGGTGGGCATGGCGCTGGCCGAGAAGCTGCTGGCGACTGAATTCAACCGCCCCGGCCATGCCGTGGTCGACCACCACACCTACGCCTTCATGGGCGACGGTTGCCTGATGGAGGGCATCAGCCACGAGGCCTGCGCGCTGGCCGGGGCCTGGAAGCTGGGCAAGCTGGTGGCGCTGTACGACGACAACGGCATCTCCATCGACGGCCAGGTCGGGCCCTGGTATGTCGACGACGTGGCCAAGCGCTTCGAGGCCTATGGCTGGAACGTGCTGGGCCCGTTGGACGGGCATGACGTGGCGGCGGTGGATGCGGCGATCACGCAGGCCAAGGCGCAGGCGGCAAAGCCCAGCATTCTGATCTGCAAGACCACCATCGGCAAGGGCTCGCCCAACCGGGGCGGCACCGCCAAGGCCCATGGCGAGGCCCTGGGTGCGGAAGAAATCAAGCTCACCCGCGCCGCGCTGGGCTGGACCGATGAGCCCTTCGTCATTCCGCCCGAGGCCTACGCCGCCTGGGACGCCAGGCGCGCCGGCCAGGCCGCGCAGGACCAATGGCAGAAAGCCTTTGCCAAGTACCAGGCCAGGCACCCCGCGCTGGCGGCCGAGTTGACCCGGCGCATGGCCGGCGAACTGCCGGCCGGCTTTGCCCAGGCGGCCGTGGACGCCACCGTGGCCGCGCACACCAGCGGCCAGACCTTGGCCAGCCGCAAGGCCAGCCAGATCGCGCTGGAGGCCTTCACCGCCGCGCTGCCCGAGCTGCTGGGCGGCTCGGCCGACCTGACCGGCAGCAACCTGACGAACACGTCGCACACGCGGGCGCTGCGTTTCGACGACAGCGGTGCGCCCAACGGCGGGCGCCACATCAACTATGGCGTGCGCGAGTTCGGCATGGCCGCGATCATGAACGGCGTGGCCCTGCACGGTGGCTTCATCCCCTATGGCGGCACCTTCCTGACCTTCAGCGACTACAGCCGCAACGCCATCCGCATGGCCGCGCTGATGAAGCTGCGCGTGGTGCATGTGTTCACGCACGACAGCATCGGTCTGGGCGAGGACGGCCCCACGCACCAGAGCGTGGAGCACGCGGCCAGCCTGCGGCTGATCCCCGGCCTGGACGTCTGGCGGCCGGCCGACACCGCCGAGACGGCGGTGGCCTGGGCCGTGTCGCTGCAGAACAGGCAGCGCCCCAGCGCCCTGCTGCTGAGCCGGCAGAACCTGCCCTATGCGCCCAAGCCGGCGTCTGAGGCCGCGCCCAAGGCCTCGGGC
>JANOWE010000281.1:0-7179 GCA_031417735.1 Betaproteobacteria bacterium | reverse complement strand
TCTCGCGTTCAGTCGGTGGAGCATTGAGGTCTCGGCAGGGCCGTCCAGGAATAGTTCTTGTTTGCGGTACTAGTTCAGCGCATCAGCCAGACGAATTCTGGGACAGCCTCAGCCAACCGCTGTCGCGCTTCGCTCTCGGCCGCCACTGGCTGCCCGCACCAAGCCAGCAACTTCCTTACCTGCCCAGGCTGTTCGTTCAGCCTGGCCATGCGAAGGCGCGGAACGCTTGTCGCCAGGGCATCATCTGCGTCGGCCAGCAACTCCTCGTACAACTTCTCGCCCGGCCGCAGGCCAGAGAACACGATAGGCACATCGCCCACCGCATGGCCCGACAGGCGGATCAGGTCTCGCGCCAGATCCACGATCCTCACCGGCTCACCCATGTCCAGCACCAGCACCTGCCCGCTTTCGCCTATGGCCGCAGCCTGCAGCACCAAGCGTGAAGCCTCGGGAATGGTCATGAAGTAGCGAATGATGTCCGGATGGGTCACGGTGACCGGCCCGCCCCGGGCGATCTGCTCCTTGAACTTCGGGATCACGCTGCCGCTTGAGCCCAGCACATTGCCGAAGCGCACGGCCATGAAGCGCGTGGCGGGGTGCTCGGCGGCCATCATGCTGACGACCATTTCGGCGGCGCGTTTGGTGGCGCCCATCACATTGGTCGGGTTCACCGCTTTGTCGGTGCTGATCAACACGAAGCGCTCGGCGCCCACTTCGGCCGCTGCCAGCGTGGCGTGGTAGGTGCCCAAGGTGTTGTTGCGCAGCGCGGCCAGGGCGTTGTGGTCTTCTTCCATCAACGGCACATGCTTGAACGCTGCGGCGTGAAAGATCACCTTGGGCTGCCACTGGCCAAAGGTGTGGCGCAGATGGGCCAGGTCCTTCACGTCGCCGATCACGCGCACCAGCGGCAGGCCGGGAAAACGCTCACCCAGGTCTTGCTCGATGGTGTAAAGGTTGAACTCGCTCAGCTCGTACAGCACGATGCGCTCGGGCTTGAAACGCGCCACCTGCCGGCACAGCTCACTGCCGATGCTGCCGCCCGCGCCGGTGATCAGCACGGTCTTGCCCTGCAGCACGACGCCGATGCCGGCTTCGTCCAGGTGCACGGGCTCGCGGCCCAGCAGGTCGTCGGGCTCGATGTCCCGCACGCGCTCGATCGCGCTCTTGCCCTCGCGCAGCTCATCAGCCGACGGCACGGTCAGCACCGGCAGGCCGGACGGCGCGGCCAGTTCCAGCGCGCGGCGGCGTTGCGCGGGCGTGGCCGCCGGCATGGCCACGATGACATGGGTGGCGGCGCCGCGCACGGCCTTGTCGGCGATGGCGGCCAGCGGCCCCAGCACCCGAATGCCGGCAATGCGCGCGCCCTGCTTGGCCGGGTCGTCGTCGAGCAGGCCCAGCACGATCCAGCCCTGGCGATGGATGCCGGCCAGCAGCAAACGCGCAGCCTCGCCGGCACCCATGACGATGGCGCGGCGGATCTCCACGTCGCCGCCGGTGATCTGCGCCCGGGCATGTTCGTAGACCATGCGGTAGGCCATCCGCACCAGCGCCAGGCCCATCAGCGCCACCACCGGATGCAGCGCCAGCACCGCGCGCGGCACCTGCTGCAATTGCAGAATCAGCACCACCACCGAGCTGGCCAGGCCGGCCAGAAGGCAAGCCAGCGCCAGGCGCTTGACCTCGCCAAAGCCCGAGAAGCGCCACATGCCCTGCGGCACCTTCAGCGCGCTGAAGGCCAGGCCATAGGCCAGCACGATGCCCAGCAGCACCCAGCCGTCATAGGCCGGCCGCGCGCTGAGCCAGCGCTCGAAGCCGAGCCGGAACAAATAGGTGATGTTCCAGGCCAGCGCCACCACGGCGCCGTCGATCAGCAGCGAGATCGGCTCGCGGTGCGGGCGCAAGCGGGCCAGGAAGCGGTCGATGCCGTGCCAAATGGTCATCACAAGGCCATCCCAAGGTCTTGCCAGCTCAGCACCTGGTGGTCGGCGCGGGTGTGGCTGCTGCTGCCGCCATAGACCAGCACCGGCGCAGCGGCTTCAAGGCCGACCGCCTGACACCAGCGCCTCGCCGCGTTCATCCAATCGGCGCTGTAGGTCACGCCGGACTTGCACTCCACGGCCTGCAGCCGTTGCCCGTGCTCGAACACGAGATCGACCTCCAGTCCATGGTTGTCGCGCCAGAAGTACAGGTCGGCCGATAGCCCTCGGTTGAAGCGGTGCTTCAGCGTCTCGCTGACCACCCAGGTTTCGAAGATCGCGCCCCGCATTGCATGGTGCACCAGATCATCTGGCGAGGCGATGCGCATCAAGTAGCACAGAAGGCCACTGTCCAGAAAGTAAAGCTTGGGCGTCTTGACCAGGCGCTTGCCAAAGTTGCGGTGGTAGGGCGCCAGCAGCGCCACCAGATGGCTGGCCTGCAGCACCGTGAGCCACTGGCGCGCCGTGGGCTGGCTGATGCCGCAGTCGGCCGCCAGGCTGTTGAGGTTGAGCAGTTGCCCGCTGCGCGCCGCGCACATCGTGACAAAGCGCTGAAAGGTGATCAGGTTGCCCACATTGAGCAGGTGGCGGATGTCGCGCTCGACATAGGTCGCCAGGTAGCCGGCAAACCAATGTGTTGGCTGGGGCTTGCGGTGCTCGGCATGCAAAGCGGGAAAACCGCCGCGCCAGAGTCGCTCCTCCAGTGAAGTGGCGGGGGGCAACTCGGCATGCGCCAGCGGCAGCAAGCTCACCAGGCCCACGCGGCCAGCCAGGGACTGGCCTATGCTGTCCATCAGACCGAACTGCTGCGAGCCCGTCAACACCCAGCGGCCCATCGCAGGAGCGTCATCGGCCAGCCCGAGCAGATAGGACATCAGCTGCGGCGCACGCTGCACCTCGTCGAGCACGGCGCCGCCGCCCAGCCTGGCGAAGAATCGACGTGGATCGGCCAGCGCCAGATCTCGGGTGTCCGGGTCCTCCAGATTGACATAGGGCAGGTGGCCGAAGGCTTCGCGAGCCAGCGTGGTCTTGCCGGATTGACGCGGACCGGTGATGGCCAGCACTGGAAAACCATCGGCCATGGCCTGCAAGGTGTGGAGCGCGTGCCGAGGCAACATAATGTACAAATTCAAACTTTAAAATTGAAATTGTACACATCTGCAGATCCGGAGCACTCAGCGCGACAACAGCACGCCCAGTGTCCTGCCCAGTACCTGCAGATCGGACCAGAGCGTGGCACTGGCGGCGTACTCAGCCTGCAGGGCCAGCTTGCGCGGCAGGACAACGTCGATGTACTCCCGCTCGGGGTCTGCGGCGGCGGCCAGCAGCGCAGCCTCGTCGATGTGCACGAGCGAGGCCGGGTCGGTGATGCCCGGGCGCACAGCTAGAACGCGTGCCTTCAGGGCCGCCGGGTAATGCGCGACAAAGCGTGGCACCTCTGGGCGCGGGCCGACCAGGCTCATGCGGCCCAGCAGCACGTCGATGAACTGCGGCAACTCGTCGATGCGGTAGTGCCGCAGCGCATGACCGATGCGGGTGATGCGTGGGTCATTGCCCACCGTGACCTGCGGCCCGCGCAGCGGCGCGTCGGCCTGCATGGTGCGGAACTTGTGGATGAAAAACAGCACACCGTCACGCCCTACGCGCTGCTGGCGAAAGAACACCGGGCCGGGCGAGTCCAGACGAATCGCCAGCGCCACCACCAGCAGCAGCGGCGCGAGCAGCAGCAGCGCCAGGCAAGCGCCGACGAGGTCGAACAATCGTTTGGCCATCAACCGCAACGTTTACCCGGCCGCACCACGTCAGTGCCCGCCCAGCAGGCCGCGCACGGCGGCAATGACGCGCTCGGTGTCGGCGTCATTCATGCGGCTGTAGATGGGCAGGCTCAGCATCTGTTCGTAGGCATGCTGGCTGGCGGAGAAGTCTTCGGCCCGCAGGCCGTAGCGCTCACGCCAGTAGGGCTGCTGGTGCAGCGGGATGTAATGCACGCTGCAGCCTATGCCCAGCGCATACAGGGCGTCGATCATCGCGTCGCGGCTGATGCCGGCGTCGGGCTGCAGGCGCAGCACGTAGAGGTGCCAGGGATGCAGTTCGCCGGCAGGTGCCTGGGGCGCCGTGATCACCGGCAGGTCGACGAAGGCCGCGTTGTAGCGCGTGGCGATGGCAGCACGCTGGTGGGCAAAACCGCGTGCCTTCTTCAGTTGATGGATGCCCAGCGCCGCGGCAATGTCGGTCAGGTTGTACTTGAAGCCCGGCGCCACGATCTCGTAGTACCAGCTGGGCACGGTGGCGGTGAAGCGGTCGAAGGCGTCGCGGCTCATGCCATGCAGGCGCATGACCTGGGCCCGCCTGGCCAGCGCCGCATTGCGCGTGACCAGCATGCCGCCTTCACCCGTGGTCATGGTCTTGTTGGCGTAGAAGCTGAACACGGTGGCGTCGCTGTCCAGCGTGCCCACGATGCGGCCGCCGCAGCTGCTGGGCAGGGCATGGGCGGCGTCTTCCACCACCTTCAGGCCATGCCGGCGGGCGATGGCCAGGATCGCCGGCATGTCGGCCGCCAGGCCGGCGTAGTGCACTGGAATGATGGCCTTGGTGGCCGGCGTGATGGCCGCTTCAATCAGCGCCGGGTCGATGTTCAGCGTGGCCGGGTTGATGTCGACCAGGCGCACATCAGCACCCAGGTAGCGCACCACCTCGGCGGTGGCGGTGAAGGTGTGGGTGGTGGTGATGACCTCGTCGCCGGGGCCGATGCCCAGCGCTTCCAGCGCCAAGTGCAGGCCGGCGGTGGCCGAGTTCACGGCAATGCAATGCAGGCCGGCCGGGTCGTCGCCACCGGGAGCGGAAAGCCAGGTCGCGAAGTCGGCCTCGAAGCGCTTGGCCTTGGGGCCGGTGGTGACCCAGCCGCTGCGCAGGGTGTCGACGACCTCGGCAATTTCCTCGTCGCCGATCTCGGGCAGCGCAAAGGGCAGGAAGGGCAGGGTCGGCGGGTCGACTGGGCTCATGCGGCGGCTGATTTGGGCTGCCGACGGGCCGGCGAATCCGATGATTTTACGGCGCGGGTTGGCAGTCGTCCGGCTTCATCCGGCGACCCCGGCGTTGATGTCCAACCATGCTCCGGCTGCGCCACAATGGCCGATCGGAGGTGTGAGCATGGCCTTGCCGCAGCAAAGGATGACGCTCGAAGAGTTTTTGGCTTGGGAACACCAGCAGCCAGAACGGCACGAGTTCTACAACGGTGAAGTGTTCGCGATGGTGGGTGGCCGGCGGATCCATGAGTGCGTCATCAGCAACCTGGCCTACCGGCTGCGCAGCCATCTGGAAGGTTCGGCCTGCCAAGTCTTTGTGGCCGGCATGAAGCTGCAGCTTGCCGAGGACACCGTGCTCTACCCCGATGTCTTGGTCACCTGTGATCGGGACGACCTGCGCGCCGATCTGGCGATGCGCTCGCCCAAGCTGGTGATCGAGGTGCTCTCGCCCAGTACCCAGGCCTACGACCGCAGCCAGAAATTTGCACTCTACCGGCGGCTGGCCTCACTCAAGGAATACCTCCTGATCGACCCGGAGACGCAGCGCGTGGAAGGCTTCAGGCGCGAGTCCGATGACCGTTGGTTACTGGTTGACATGAGCCAGGACGAGGTGATGGACTGCGCCAGCCTGGGCTGCGCCGTGCCTCTGGCGCAGGTGTTCGAGGGCATCAACCCGGCCGAGTGATCGACGTCGGTGTCGACATCGGCTTCTGCAACCACACCAGCGCATGGGTGCGCAGCGCCGGCAAGGCGTTGAACACCGGGTACAGCGCCGGATGCAGCCGGCAGACGGCGCGGGCGATCGGTGGCGCCAGGGTGATGCGCTGGTGGCTGATCACCGACTGCGCAAACAGCTGCCGGATGCGCGCCATCGGCACGCCGCGCACGTCGGGGTTGCGCGGGTTGTTGACCGTGAAGTCGTACCACAGCACGCCGCCGCCCGGCGCCACCCAGCGCCACATGGCCTGGGCCAGGCGCTGCTGAAAATCGTCGTCCAGCAGCGAGCTGAAAACGGTGGATTGCAGCACGATGTGCTGGCTTGCTGGCGCAACGGCCTGCAGCGTGCTGGCGTCGCCAACGAACAGTTGCAGTGCCGCCGGCAGCTGGTGCCGGGCCTGGGCCAGACGCTCGGGCAGCAGCTCGATGCCGCTCAGATGGCCGGCGTCAAAGCCCAGGCGCAGCATTTCCAGCAGATTGCCACCGGCGCCGCAGCCTACCTCCAGCAGGCGCAGCGTCGACAGGTCGGTCCAGCCCTGTTGCCTGAACAGCGCCAGCATCGCGCGCTGGCGTTCCTGCACGGTCTGCCATACATCGGGCTGCAGCATGCTGTAGCGGTCAAGGCCACCCCGGCGCGCATAGCGTTCGGCCACTGCGCGGGTCTCGTCGTCGGAGGGTGAAACCTCGCTCACCGCCGCACCGCCTGCAGAAAGCGCTGCGCCAGCACCGGGTAGCTGTGGTGGGCCAGCACGAAGGCCCGGCCGCGCGCGCCCATGGCTTGCCGCATGGCCGGCGGCATCGCAGCCAGCCGGCGCAGGCCGTCGGCCACGGCGGCCGGGTCGTCGGGCGCCACGGTCAGGCCACAGCCGGCCTCGGCCACCGGGTCGTTGCCGGCGTCCACGCTGTGCAGCACGGGCAGCGAAGCCATCATGTAGTCCATCAGCTTGTTCGGCGCGATGCCGAAGCGGTAGATGGCCACCCGCTGCCAGCCGATGTAGGCGATGTCCAGCGCAGCCAGAAAGGCCGGCACCTGGGCCTTGGGGATGGGCGGCAGCAGTTGCACCTGGGCCAGGCCTTCATCGGTCAGGCGCTGCGCCAGCCGGGCGCGTTCATGGCCGTCACCGACCATCACGATGGCCAGCGGTTCGTCGCGCAGCAGCGCGGCGGCGTCCAGCAGGGTGTCCAGCGCATTGGGCAGGCCCATCGACCCGGCATAGCCCACCAGCAAGCGGCCCCGGGCACGGGCCTGGTCCAGCGCCTGCTGCACGTCGGCACGCAGCGGCTCACCGGGGCCCTGCCATTCCTCGGGCGAGATGCCGTTGGGCACGATGTGCAGCTTGGCCAGGTCCAGCCCATGGTCGGCCAGGTGCTGCGCCACCTTGGGCAGCATGGACACCACCGCGTCGGCATCGCGGCAGGCGCTGTTCTCGGCCCATTGGCACAGGCGGATGAAGGGGTGG
>JANOWE010000280.1:0-22910 GCA_031417735.1 Betaproteobacteria bacterium | reverse complement strand
ACGACAAAAGTGTTCATGGCGCCGTCGGCGGTGGGGATGTCGAGGTGGTGTTCAAGCATGGTGTTGGCTTTCGTCAGTGGGTCAGACCACGCCGCATTCACGCAGGCCGCTGATCTGGGATTCAGAATAGCCCAGCGCGGCCAGGATCTGGTCGCTGTGCTCACCCAGCAGCGGCGCGCGGGTGGTGGCGGTGCCGGGCGGGGCGGTCAGGTTCAACGGCAGCCGCGCCACCGGCGCCGGCCGAGGCAGGCCTGGGTAGTCCAGCGGCTGCAGCAGGCCCATGGCCTGGACCTGCGGGTGGTCCAGCGCCTGCTGCGCATTGAGCACCGGGCCGCAGGGGATCTTGGCCGCACCCAGCATGGCCACGGCGTCGTCGGTGCTGCGCTGAGCGCACCATCGGGCCATTCGCTCGCTCAGCGCCGCGCCGTTTTCACCGCGCGACAAGTCGTTGGCAAAGCGCGGGTCGGTCAGCCACTCGGGCTCGCCCATCAGCCTGGCCCAGCGCACATACAGCGGCTGGCCCACCACCTGGCACAGCAGCCAGCCGTCCTGGGTGCGAAAGATGTCCACCGGTGCGGCGGCCTGGCCCCGATTGCCGGTGGGCACGCGGTTGATGCCTATCGTCGCCTGCTCGATCAGGTAGGCATTGCTGAAGGTCAGCGCCGTGCCCAGCAGCGAGCCGTCGACCTGCTGGCCTTGGCCCGTTCGGCCACGCTCCATCAGCGCGGCCAGGGTGCCGAAGGCGCAGTGCAGCGCAGTGCCGAAGTCGACCCAGTTGACCTGCGCCCGGTAAGGTTGATCGGGCTGGCCGGTCATGTACACCGCGCCCGACATGGCCTGGCCCACGCCGTCGAAACCGACATAGCCGGCCATCGGCCCGGTCGCGCCGAAGGCCGAGCAGGTGGTCAGGATGATGTCGGGCTTGATCGCGCACAGGCTGGCGTAATCCAGCCCCATCGCGGCCAGGCTGGGCGCAGGCAGGTTGGCCACCACCACGTCGGCGCTGCGCACCAGGCGCTGCACCACCTCGCGGCCTTGCGGGTGCATCGGGTCGAGCGTCAACGAGCGCTTGTTGCGGTTCATCTGCAGGAACAGCGCACCTTCACCACCTTGGGCCACCGGCGCCACAAAGCGGTCTTCGCTGCCGTCGCGCTTCTCGATGCGGATCACGTCCGCACCGTACTCGCCCAGCAGCGTGGCGCAGTAGGGGCCGGCGATGTAGCGGCCGAAGTCGAGCACGCGGATGCCGTTCAATACAGGATTCATGGATTTCCAGTCAGAGCGCACCAGCGCCGGGATGGGTGGAGGCGGGGGTCAATCGGGCTTGATCTTGGCCCGTGCGATCACCGGTTTCCAGCGCTGCTGCTCCTGGCTGATGAAGCGGGCGAACTCTGCGCTGGTGCTGCCCACGGCCTGGGCGGCCTCGGTTTCCAGCATCTTCACCGGACCGGGTGACTTCACGGCCTGGGCCGCGGCCAGTGCCAGTGCCTCGGCATGGGCCGGCTGCAGTGAGGCCGGTGCCAGCAGGCCGTACCACTGCGTCATCTCGAAGCCCGCAAAGCCCTGTTCGGCCACCGTGGGCACGTCGGGCAACTGCGCCAGGCGCTGGGTGGTGCCGGTGGCAATACAGCGCAGCTTGCCGGCCTTGATGAACTGCATCACCGCCGGTGCGCCGACGGCGGCTGCGTCCAGCCGGCCGCCCATCAGGTCGGTCAGCTGCGGGCCGGTGCCCCGGTAGGGCACATGCAGCATGAAGGTGTTGCTGGCCATCTTCAGGTACTCGAAGGCCAGGTGGCCGGCACTGCCATTGCCGGCCGAGCCGTAGTTCAGCTGGCCGGGTCTGGCCCTGGCCAGCGCGATGAACTCGCGCAAGTCCCTGGCCGGCACGTCGGGCCGCACCACGTAGAGACTGGGCACCTTGGCCAGCAGCGAGATCGGGCGGAAATCCTTGACCGGGTCGTAGGGCAGCTTGTCGAAGATGAAGGGGTTGACCGCCAGCGTGCCGATGTGGCCCAGGATCACGGTGTGCTGGTCGTCCGATCGCGCCACCTCGGCCATGGCCAGGTTGCCGGCGGCGCCGGGCTTGTTGTCGACATAGACGCTCTGGCCCAACAGCCTGGCCAATTCCACCGCCGTGGCCCGGGCCACGATCTCGGAGCTGCCACCGGGCGCAAACGGCACCACGAAGCGCAGCGCCCGGCTGGGCCAGGCGGCCTGGCTGCGCGCCAGTGTGGGCAGCAGCGCGGTGGCCGATGTGGCCAGTGCGGTGTGCAAGGCCTGGCGGCGGGTGACGGGGGTCTGCGGCATGCGGTGAGCTCGGTGAAGGATGCGGAAGGCCGCAGCAGCTTATCAGCGCGCCCGGACAGCCTGCTGCAGCGCTGACCGTGGGGGCCAACGTCTGCGTCTGCGCAGGGCTGCGGCGCAAACCTCCGCCGCTCAGGGGCTGGGCCAGGGCGTCGGCGTGGCGCTCAGGGCCGACGCGGGCCATCAGAAAATCGTCTTGCACGCCGCCGAACTTCTTGCCGCCGATCAGGAAAGCCAGGCCGCCGAACATGCGGCGCTCGGTGACGCCGGAGCGCGGGCCCAGGGCTTCGCGCACGCGTTGGGCCAGTCCGGTGTCGAATGCCATGGCGCTGTCTCCTTTGCCGCCGCAGGCGGCGGCGGTGGGCCAAGCCTACCGCTGTCGGCGGGCCCGAGGGCCGGTTCTGCCCGGCGGCTGCGGCGCGGGCCCCATCCAGCGCCGCAGCCAGCGGTCGGCCGCCCACAGCAGCAGCGCGGCGGCCAGCGCGACCATCAACCAACGCAGCAGGCCGGCGCCGGCGGCGGCGTCCAGCGGCGGCAGCTCGAACTGGCGCAGCAGGGCCCAGCGCTCGGCCAGCCAGTGCCAGGCGGTGTGCGCGACCAGGGCCGACAGCACGATGGCCAGGCCCCGCCCCGGCCACAGCCGCCGCAGCACATGCAGCGCCGGCAACAGCACCAGCAGCGCAGCCACCTGGCCCAGTTCGACGCCCAGGTTGAAGCCCAGCAGCGCGGTGGCCAGGTGCGGGCCGGCAAACTGCAGCGACTCGCGCAGCGCAAAGGCAAAGCCGAAGCCATGCACCAGACCGAAGACGAAGGCGGCGATCCAGCGCCGTCGCAGCGTGGTGCCGGCCAGGTTTTCCAGCGCCATGGCCATGATCGACAGCGCGATCAGCCATTCCACCAGTGGCGCAAACCACAGGCCCTGCGGCGCCAGGCCCAGCGCGGCAGCGGCCAGGGTCAGTGAATGGGCCAGCGTGAAGGCGGTGGCGATGAGCACCAGCGCACGCAGCCGCCACCGCGGGATGACCAGGCAGGCGATGAACAGCAGGTGGTCACTGCCGTCCAGGATGTGCCAGAAGCCGTCGGCCACAAAGCGCGCCGCAGCTTGCTGCCAGCGCGGGTCCAGCGCCACCCGGCCGGGGTTGCCATGCAGCTCGAAGGCGCGCTCGGCAGCACCCGGCGGCAGGTAGGTCAGCGCGGTCACCACCTTCAGGCCCAGCCGTGCCAGCCGGGGTTCGATGGAAAAACGCGATTGTGCCGACCGGATCGGGTAGACCAGCAGCAGGTCAAAGTGCTGCGGCTTCCAGTACAGCTCGGTGCCGGCCGCGATCGGGGGGCTGCTCATGTGCGCCATGGCCTGGTCCCAGCTGCCGAACGAGCGGTCGGATGCCAGCGACACCCTGGCCATCACCAGCCGGGGACGGGGCAGGGGCTGCTCGTCTTCGAACAGGCTCAGGTTGTCGGCAAACCAGAGCTCGGCGGCCACCCGCAATGCCGCGTCGGCGCGGGCCAGGTCGAGGTAGCCCGGGCCGCGCAGCGGCATGTCGACCTCGTTCATCGCGCCCAGCGGCACCCGCATCAGCAGCTTCAACTGCCCGCCTTCGGGTTTGACGAAGGCCTGCAGGCGCACGTCGGCCGGGATGTCGTGCGCCTGCGCAGGCCATGCCAGCACCAGCAGCAACATCATCGTCAATCCGCTGCGCCAATGTCGTGCAAGCGCGTTCAGCATCGACTTCTCTCCACCATCAGTCTGCCCCCGAAAAGCCCCGATGATGGGCGCTCGCAAACGCCGTTGCCATCGGGATCGGGACCGACACACAATCGGCGCGACCAGAACCCGACGGCTTGACCGAGAACGGCTGCTCACCCTGAGGGAGACCTGCCATGCACCCGTCACGCCGCCACTGGACCATCGCCGCCCTTGTCGCGCTGTTCGCCGCGCTCGGCCTGGGCCAGGCCTGGCTGAACAACCTGGCCCAGGCCCAGGACAAGACGGTGCAGGCGCCCAAGTTCGAGGTCGACCCGCTGTGGCCCAAGCCGCTGCCCAACCACTGGCTGCTGGGCATGACCATCGGCGTGTGGGTCGACGAGCAGGACCATGTCTGGATCATCCACCGGGGCCGCGACACCCTGCATGCCAACGAGCGCGCGCTGGAACTGAAGGTGGGCGAATGCTGTGCCGCCGCGCCGCCGGTGCTGGTGTTCGACCCCGCCGGCAACCTGGTGCGGGCCTGGGGCGGCCCGGGCGAAGGCTATGAATGGCCGCAGTCCAACCACGGTGTGCATGTCGACTACAAGGGCCATGTCTGGATCGGTGGCAATGGCGAAAAGGACGCCCATTTGCTGAAGTTCACCAAGGAGGGCAAGTTCTTGCTGCAGGTGGGCAAGATGGGCAGCAACGGCGGCAGCAACGACCCGGTCAACTTCGGCCGCGTGGCCAAGATCTGGGTCGACCCCAAGACCAACGAGGCCTATGTGGCCGACGGCTACAAGAACAAGCGCGTGGCGGTGCTGGACGCCGACACCGGCCAGCTCAAGCGCTACTGGGGCGCCTACGGCAACAAGCCCGACGACGCCGACCTGGGCAAGTACGACCCCGCCGCAGCGCTGCCGCAGCAGTTTCGCAACCCGGTGCACTGTGTCGAGCGATCGCACGACGGCCTGGTCTATGTCTGCGACCGGCAGGCCGACCGGATCCAGGTCTTCAAGCCCGACGGCACGTTTGTCAAAGAGGCGCGCTTTGCGCCGCAGACCCTGGGCTCGGGCTCGGCCTGGGACATCGCCTTCTCGAAAGACCCGCAGCAGAAGTTCATCTACCTGGCCGACGGCACCAACGAGGTGGTGCGCGTGGTGCTGCGCGAGAGCCTGCAGGAGATCACCAACTTCGGCGACGGTGGCCGCCAGCCCGGCCAGTTCTACGGCGTGCACAGCATCGCCACCGACTCCAAGGGCAACATCTACACCACCGAAACCTACGAAGGCAAGCGCGTGCAGAAGTTCAACTTCAAGGGCGAGCAGGCCATGGCCGGCGGTGGCCAACGCACGGTCTGGCCGCAGCCGCGCTGAAGGCGCTGCCATCACCGACCCGCCGATCAAGCCCACCCACCTACCCAGCCACCGCCACACCGCCGTCGCGGCATGACCCTGTCGACGTGCCTGATGCGGTGCTTGACCGCCTGGCACGCATCAGCAGCGGCTCGCTGACGACCCAGTTTTTCAAGCAGGGCCTGCGCCAGCCGGTGATGGTGGGCCTCAAGCCCCTGCAAGGCGCCAACGCCAGGCCCTTTGCCGGCCGTGTCTTCACGCTGCACATGATTCCTGCGCGTGAGGCCATCGACACCTACGCCACCGTGACCACCACGCCCCATGCCGACAACCTGCAGTGGGTGGGGGTAGAGCAGGTGCGGCCCGGCGACGTCATGGTCATCGACAGCCGGGGCGACAGCAGCGCCGCTTCGATGGGCAACATGCTGGTCACGCGCATGATGCTGCGCGGCGCGCGCGGCGTGGTCATCGACGGCGCCTTTCGCGACGGGCAGGAACTCAACGTGGTGCACTACTTTCCGCCCGGCCTGCTCGAGATCCCGTGGCGCGGCGCCGACGTCATCGCCAGCAAATGGGCCTGGTGCGTGCAGAACCTGGGCGCGCAGTGGACCATCGACAGGCTGCTGATCAGCCACGACAGCGCCGAAGCGGTGGTCGAGTGGACGCACTGGAAGCGTCACACCCAGACCGCCCAGCGCGGCGACGAGTGGTATGTGTTCTGCGAGCGCAGCGGCCTGATCAAGGAGATCCGTGCCTATTGCGCTGCACCCGCTGCCGCACCGGCCGCGAAGGACTTGGCCACGCCGCCGCTGGTGCAGGGCACGCACATCGCCGAACGGGTCGACTTCGACTACGCCGGCCGCGGCTACCATCTGCGCGGGAAGTGACGTGCGCCGCTGGCCCATCCCCCACAGGAGACACCCGATGATCAGAAGACTGCTGCTTGCCGCGGCGGCCGCCGCCCTGGCCTTGGTCAGCGCGCCCGTGCTGGCTCAGGACGCCTGGCCCGCCAAGCCGGTCAAGCTGATCGTGCCCTTCCCGCCGGGCGGCACCTCCGACGTGATGGGCCGAATGATCGCGGCCGCGCTGAGCAAGGAACTGGGCCAGCAGTTCATCGTCGACAACATCGGAGGCGCGGGCGGCATGATCGGCACCGCGCGCGCGGCGAGGATGCCGGCCGACGGCTACACCCTGCTGCTGTCCGGCGTGGGCAGCAATGCGGTGATGCATGGTCTGACGCCGAACCCGGGCTACGACTCGCTGAAAGATTTTGTGCAGATCGGCCAGATCCATTCCGGCCCGAATGTTCTGGTGGTGCACCCCGATCAGCCGTTCAAGACCGTGCAGGAACTGCTGACCTACATCCGCAGCAACCCCGGCAAGATGAGCTACGGCTATACCCACGCCGCCTCGGGCCACATGGCGATGGAGTTGCTGAAGATGGTGGGCGGCCTGGACGCCAAGGGCCGGGGCCAGCCGCTGTTCATCGTCGGCATTCCGTACCGGGGCGGCGGCCCGATGCTGACCGACCTGCTGGGCGGCCAGATCCCGATGTTCTTCCTCAACCAGGACGCGGTGCTGCAGCATGTGCGGGCCGGCAAGATGCGCGCGCTGGCGGTCACCAGCGCCAAGCGCAACCCGCAGTTTCCTGATGTGCCCACCATCGCAGAGGCGGGCGTGAAGGGCTACGAGGCGATGTCCTGGTCGGGCCTGTCGGCCATTCGTGGCACGCCCCAGCCCATCGTCGACAAGCTGGAGGCGGCGATGCGCAAGGTCATGGGCTCGGCCGAGATCCGCGAGCGGCTGGAGTCGCAGGGCTTCGTCGTGCCGGCACCGGGCGCCGCGCATTACGCCAAGTACATGGACGACGAGATCGCGCTCTGGACCCGCGTCATCAAGACCGCCGGCATCCAGGCCCAGTAGCTGCGACGCTGCACTGAACTCAGGACTGAAGGCAAGCCGCCATGGCCGTTGAATCCAACATCGTCTCCTACGCCCAGGTCGCCGCCGACGCGCGCACTGCCGCCGACAGCGGTGACCGCATCGCCGCCATCCGCCTGTCGCGGGTGGTGCTGCCGTTGGCCACGCCGGTCAGCGACGCCAAGGTGCTGACCGGGCGCCAGACGCCGCTGACCGAGATCAGCTTCGTCTTTGCCGAGATCAGCTCGCGCGACGGCCACCAGGGGATCGGCTTTGGCTACAGCAAGCGCGCCGGTGGGCCCGGCCTGTTTGCCCATGCGCAAGAGCTGGCACCGAACCTGATCGGTGAAGACCCGGCCGACATCCAGCGCCTGTACACCCAGCTGCTGTGGGCCGGCGCCAGCATGGGCCGCAGCGGGCTGACCACGCAGGCCATTGCCCCATTCGACATCGCGCTGTGGGACCTGAAGGCGCGCCGGGCGCAGTTGCCGCTGGCCAAGCTGCTGGGCGCGCAGCGCGACTCGGTGCGCTGCTACAACACCTCGGGCGGCTACCTGCACACACCGCTGGACCAGGTGCTGAAGAACGTGGCGATTTCGCGCGACAGCGGCATCGGCGGCATCAAGCTCAAGGTCGGCCAGCCCGATGGGGCAACGGACCTCAAGCGCGTGGCCGCCGTGCGTGAACTGCTGGGCCCCGACTTCGCGCTGATGGTCGACGCCAACCAGCAGTGGGACCGCCCCACGGCGCAGCGCATGGGCCGCCGGCTCGAAGCCTTCGAGCTGAGCTGGATCGAAGAGCCGCTGGACGCCTACGACTTCGAAGGCCATGCCGCACTGGCCGCCAGCCTCGACACACCGATCGCCACCGGCGAGATGCTGACCAGCTTCGGCGAGCATGCCCAGCTGATCATGTCTGGCGGAGCCGACTTCATCCAGCCCGACGCGCCCCGCGTGGGTGGCATCACGCCCTTTTTGCAGATCATGGCCCTGGCCGACTTCAAGGGCCGCATGCTGGCGCCGCATTTTGCGATGGAGATCCACCTGCACCTGGCCGCAGCCTATGCGCACGAGCCCTGGCTGGAACACTTTGAGTGGCTGGGGCCGATGTTCAACGAGCAAATGCAGCTCAAGGACGGCCGCATGTGGGTCTCGGACCGGCCGGGGCTGGGCTTTTCGCTCAGCGAGCAGGCGCGGCGCTGGACGGCGCAGACGGCCTTGTTCGGCGTGCAAGCCTGAGGCGGCAACGCGGGCCCGCGTTGCCAAGTCACTACCAAGGCGTCGTTCGGTAATCTTTCAGGAACTGGCCCCAGACATGCTCACCGGTGTTGATGCCGCTGATGATCGGGTCGAGGATGCGGGCCGCGCCGTCGATGATGTCCAGCGGCGGGTGAAAGCGGTGCTCGGCGGTCTTGCGCGCGGCGATGTCGACCGGGTCTTCGTCGGTCACCCAGCCGGTGTCGACGCTGTTCATGTGGATGCCGTCGCCCTGGTAATCGGCCGCAGCGGTGCGGGTCATCATGTTCAGCGCGGCCTTGGCCATGTTGGTGTGCGGGTGGCGGGTGGTCTTGAAGCTGCGGTAGAACTGGCCTTCCACGGCCGAGACGTTGACGATGTGCTTGTCGCGGCCGGGCGTGCGCAGCATCAGCGGCTTGAGCCGGGCGTTGATCAGGAACGGCGCGATCGCGTTGACGAGCTGAACTTCGAGCAACTCGACCGACGGCACCTCGTCCATCAGCATGCGCCAGGAGTTGCGTCCGCGCAGGTCAAGCTGCTGCAGGTCCTGGTCCAGCCGGCCTTGCGGAAACAAATGCTGCTGCGCCAGCAGTTCCTCGGGCAGCAGCGGTATCTGCGACAGCTCGGCCGCGCGGCTCAGGGCCGGCAATGCGGCGCTGTGTGACAGGGCTGCTGCGACCCCGGACGTCCCGGCTGCCTCCGGCAGGATCTGGCTGCCGCGCAAGCCCTCGTAGCTGCCGATCAATTTTTGAATGGCTGCAGGCGCGTGGTGCAAGGCCTCGGTTTCGCCGGCCATCATGTGGGCGTAGAAGTCGGGCGGGCGCCGCACGGTCTGGCAGGCGTTGTTGACGATGAAGTCCAGGCGCTCGCGGGTGCTCAGCAGTTCGTGGCAGAAGGCTTCCACGCTGGGCGTGTGGCGCAGGTCCAGACCGAAGATCTCGAGCCGGTGGCCCCAGTCACCGAAGTCCGTTTCTTCGGCGTAGCGCGCAGCGCAGTCGCGCGGAAATCGGGTCGTGACGATCAGCTGTGCGCCCGCGCGCAGCAGCTTCAGGCCCGTCTGGTAGCCGATCTTGACGCGCCCGCCGGTGAGCAGGGCCACGCGCCCGCGCAAGTCGGCCAGCTCCGTGCGCTTGCTGAAGTTGAGCTGAGCGCAGGCCGGACACAACTGGTCGTAGAAATGGTGGATGAGCTGGTACTTCGATTTGCAAACATAGCAATGCCTGGGCTCGGTGCGCGGCCCGTCCAGGCTGCCGGCGGCGTCTTCCTCGGGGCTGATGTCTTGTGCCGAGAAGCCGACGGGCGCAAAGCATGCCGGCGCGGTGAACACGGGTTTGCGCCGCAGCGCACGGATGCCGGTCTCGTGCAGCACGGCATCGCTTTCGCGCGCGTGGTTGGCGCGTCGTTCACGGGCGTTGGCCCTTCGCTTTTGCCGGCGCTCGGCGTGGTCAGGGTGGTGCGCGCGGGCAATGGCCAGGAACAGGCGCTCGCGTTCGGCCATCGGCAAGGCCTCGACGACACTGGCATCGGCGGAGATTTGCTCAAGCAGTGTCGTGGTGGCGCGCAGCCGCTCAAGCAGGTCCTGGCGTGGCTGAGGTGGTGTGGAGGGGGCATGGCTCATCCGAGGATTCTCGGCGGTCATTGAAAAGCCGGTCGCCGGCGCAGCCTGCCGACAGGCACCGGCCCGGATTTGTGCCGCACGCACGCCCTGTTCGCCCCACGACTGGCCGGCGCAGCCAGCCCGGGCCAGCCCGGGCCAGCCCGCTCAGACCGCGCAGTAACGTTCCTGAATCTCGCGGTCCTGCAGCAACTCGTCGGCCCGTCCGCCATGCACCACCCTGCCCTGGTCGATGATGTAGGCGCGGTCGGAGATGCCCAGCGCCAGCGCCACGTTCTGCTCGACCAGCAGCAGCGTCGTGCCCTGGGCCTTCATGCGCGCAAACAGCTGGAACATCTCCTGCACCAGCAGCGGCATGATGCCTTCGCTGGGCTCGTCGAGCAGGATCAAGCGCGGCTTGCCGACCATGGCGCGCGCAATGGCCAGCATCTGTTGCTCACCACCCGACAGCGACGTGCCCTCCTGGTCCAGCCTCTCCTTCAGCCGAGGGAAGGTCTCGGCGATCTCGTCAACGATGCGGGCCAGGTCAGGCTTTTCGCGCAGTGCCAGCGCGCCCAGCAGCAGGTTCTCGCGCACGGTCAGGCCGGGCACGATGCGCCGGTCTTCGGGCACGTAGGCGATGCCGCGGTGGTAGCGCTGGTGGGCCGGCTCGGCCAGAAAGTCTTCGCCATCGAAGCGGGCGCGGCCGCCGCGCCTGGCCACCAGCCCCATCAGCGCCCGCAGCGTGGTCGTCTTGCCGGCCCCGTTGCGCCCCATCAGCGTGACGATCTCGCCGGCGTTCACGGTCAGCGACAAGCCCTGCACGACATGGCTGCGGTCGTACCAGGCGTCGAGCGCGTCGACCTGCAACAGGGGCGTGCTCATGTGCTCATTGGCCCAGGTAGACACGCTTGACGTCGGCGTTGCTGCGGATCTCGGCCGGCGTGCCTTCGGCCAGCAGTTCGCCCTGGTGCAGCACCACCAGGCGTTCGCAGATGCCCATCACCAGCTTCATCTTGTGTTCGACCAACACCACGGTGCGCTCTTCGGCGATGCGTGTGATCAGGCCCATCATCACGGTGGTTTCTTCGGGCGACATGCCGGCAGTGGGCTCGTCCATCAGCAGCAATCGCGGCTCGCAGGCCAGCGCCATGGCGATCTCCAGTGCGCGCTGCTGGCCATGGGCCAGGTCGGCGGCGCGCTTGTGCGCCACGTCGGCCAGGCCCACGCGTCCCAGCAGCCAGTGGGCCGCCTCGGTCAGTTCGGTCATCGCGCTGCGCGGCTTGAACAGCTGGTAGCGGCTGTGGCGCATCTGCGCCGCGACGCGAACGTTTTCATGGGCGCTGAGTTGGCGGAAGACGTTGGTGATCTGGAAGCTCTTGGCAATGCCGATGCGCGCATAGTCGTGCTGGCGCAGGTGGGTCACGTCGCGGCCCTCGAACAGCACGCTGCCGCCGCTGGCCGGAAAGGCGCCGCTGATGACGTTGAAAAAGGTGCTCTTGCCCGCCCCGTTGGGGCCGATGATGGCGGTGAGGTGGCCGGCATGAAAATCGACGCTGACGCCGTTGAGCGCGACAAAGGCGCCAAAGCGCTTGCCCACGCCTTTGACCGACAGGATGGGCGCACTCATGGCCGCCGCCCATGCTGGTCGCGCGAGGCCAGCCGGTCCAGCCAATCCAGCGTCGAGCCCCAGATGCCGCGCGGAAAGAACAGCACAAAGACCATGAAGAAGACACCCACCACCGCCATCCAGTAACGCGTCATGTGGGTGACCACGTCTTCCAGGCCCAGAAATACCAGCGCACCGACAAAGGGGCCGAAGAAGGTGCCCATGCCGCCCAGCAGGCACATCATCACCGCCTGGCCCGACAACAGGTAGTGCAGCGACTCGATCGGCACGATGGACAGGTGCAGCGCGCGCAGCGTGCCGGCCAGGCCGCAGATCGCCGCCGACAGCGTGAAGGCCAGCAGCTTGGTGCGGGCCACGTCATAGCCGCAGGCAGCGGCGCGCTGCTCGTTCTCGCGCACCGCCTCGACCACCGCGCCGAAGGGCGACGCCAGCACGCGCGAGACCAACCACAGCGCGGCGGCCACGAACACCAGCACCACGTAGTACTTGGACAAGGGGTTGAGAAAGTCGATCTGCCAGCCCAGCAGATTGATCTTGTCCACACTGACGCCGCGCAGGCCGTTTTCACCCCCGGTCCAGCGCTCGGCCTTGTAGAAGCCGTAGTAGACGATCTGGCCCAGCGCCAGCGTGACCATCGAGAAGTAGATGCCGCGTGTGCGGATGGCCAGCAGGCCGATCAGCACCCCGACCAGCGCCGATGCGGCCACGCCCAGCGCGATGGCGGCGTACCAGGGCAGGCCGGCGTGCACGATGGCGATGCCGGCCAGGTAGCTGCCGATGCCCAGGAATGCGGCATGGCCGAAGGACAGCATGCCGGTGTAGCCGAACAGCAGGTTGAAGCCCACCGCATAGAGGCCGAAGATCAGCACGTTCACCGCCAGCGCCTCGTAGGGCAGCAGCCAGGGCATGACCAGCAGGAAGGCCAGCACGGCGGCCACCCGGTGCCGGGTGACGAAGGCCAGCAGGCGTGCCAGCGGGCTCATCCGAATCTGCCCGTCTTGCCGAAGAAGCCCTGCGGCCGCACCAGCAGCACCAGGGCCATCAGCACAAAGATCGACAGCTCGGCCAGGTCGGGCGCGAACAGCGAGGTCATGCTGTAGACCACGCCCACCAGCAGGCCGGCCAGCACCGCCCCCGGCAACGAGCCCATGCCGCCAACGACGGTGACGACAAAAGACTCGGCCAGCACCGGAATGCCCATCTCGGGGTTCACCGCCCGCGTCGGCGCGGCCAGGGCGCCGGCCAGGCCGGCGATGGCGGTGCCCACGCCAAACACCAGCAGCCAGACCCGCGCCACATCGATGCCCAGCACCTGCACGATCTCGGGGTCGCGTGCACCGGCGCGGATGATCAGTCCGAAGCGGGTCTTCTCGATGAACAGCCACAGCGCGCCGACGATCAAGGCGGTGGCACCGATCAGGAACAAGCGGTAGGTTGGAAAGTAGCCGATGCCCAGGTTGGTGGCGCCGCGCAGCGCGGCCGGTGTGGACGAGGGCAGGCCCTCGATGCCGAACAGGAAGCGCATCGCGTCGATCAGCACATAGCTCAGGCCGAAGGTCAGCAGCAGGGGGTAGTCGATGCCCCGGCCATACAGGGGGCGAACGAGGAAGCGCTCGGTGGCCAGCCCGATCACCGCACTGGTCAGCGGCACCAGCAGCAGGCTGAACCAGAAGTTGCCGGTCAGGCCCAGAAAGTACACACCCAGGAAGGCGCCGACCATGAAGAACGCGCCATGGGCGAAATTCACCACCGCCAGCATGCCGAAGATCAGCGACAGACCGATGGCCAGCAGCGCATAGACCGAGCCCAGCGCGATGCCGGTGACCAGCTGCAGCGCCAGCAAAGAGGCGGTGATGTCAGCCATGGTTGACCGTCGCCTGCCCGCTCAAGTGCTGACCTTGTGGCCCATTTCTTCGCAGCTGCGCAGGTTCTTCTCGCTCGGCGCTTCGATGGCCAGGACCTTGAACACGTCGTTCTTGTCCAACATGCCCTTGGACTTCGATTCCACGATCACCACCGACTGCACCGACTGGTGGTCGCACTTGCGGTAGAACTGGTCGCCCTTGTACCAGTTGTAGCGCAGCTGGCGCAGCGCGATGGACACCGGCATCGACTCGGTCGAGTTGGCGTCCTTCACCGCCTGCAGCACGCTGCGGATGCCGGCATAGCCCAGTGCGCCGTAGTCGCTGGGCACGGCGCCGTCGTAGGCCTTGCGGAAGGCGTCGTTGAACTTCCTGGCCGCCGGGATCTGGTCTTCCATGCCCCAGTAGTAGGAGGTGCCGCCGACGATGCCCTCGAAGGCTTCGGCACCGCCCGCCACGCGTGAGGTGTACAGCAGCACCGGCGTGATGATCTTGGTGGTTTCCTTGACGCCGAAGTTGGTCGCCTGCTTGGCCGAGTTGAGCAGGTCGCGGCCGAAGTTGCACAGCACCAGCACGTCGGGCTTGAGCGACTGGATGCGTGGCAGAAAGGCCGAGAAGTCGGGCGCGCCCAGCGGGTGGCGAACGTCGGCCACGGTCTGCATGCCGAAGGCCTGGCCGGCGCGCTGGAAGCCACGCACCATCTCATGGCCATAGGCGTAGTCGGCCGTCAGGTAGGCCACTTTCTTGCCGGTCTTGGGGAAGGCGTAGCGCGCCACCGCACCGGCCGTGAGGTGCGGGTTCAGCGCCTCATGGAAGGTGTACATGCTCCAGTCCTTGGCCTCGTTGATGGTGTCGGACTGGCTGATGGAATTGAACAGCACCTTGCGGTCGCGGCACACCGCGTTGATCGACAGCTGCGTGGCGGCCGACAGTGAGCCGACGACGAAGTTGACCTTGTCCTTCTCGATCAACTCCAGCGTGCGGGTGGCAGCCTCGCCGGCGTTGAGCTTGGTGTCGCGCACCAGCAGTTCGACCTTGGCACCCTTGTAGCCGCCGGCGGCGTTGAACTCCTTCACCGCCAGTTCGGCCGCACGCACCTGGTCCTGCGCCTCGGCCGAGAAGGGCCCGGTCAGCGGTACCGGAAAGCCGATGCGGATGGTCGCGCCCTGGGCCTGCACGATGTTGAACAGGGCCGGTGCGCCGGTGGCCACCACGGCGCCGGCGGCGATGAGGTGGCGGCGGCGCAGGTCGAGGCTGGGCATGGGGGGGGTGCGGGTGTTTGGCATCGTCATGTCTCCTGGGGGTTGGGCGTCTGACCGACGCGTTCAGGCCGCTAAGGCCAAATCGATGGCGGTTTGCTTGAGTACATCGCGCACGCTGCGCTGGGCAGCGGCGTCGCCGGTCTGGGGTGCGTTGGCCGCCCGGGCCTGCAGGTAGGCGCCCAGCCGGCGCCCGCGTTCGACGACCAGGCGGCCGGTTGCCAGCCGAGCGCTCTCGTACGCCGCCAGCGCGGCAGGTTTCGCGCCATGCCGGCCGATGGCCTGCACCAGCGCCAGCGCGTCGTCAGCGGCCTTGGTCACGCCCATGCCCACATGCGGCCGGGCAACGAAGGCGGCGTCGCCCATCAAGGCGATGCGACCAAAGGCCAGGCGGTCGGACATCAGGTCAAAGATCGGCTGGATGAAGGGTTGCGCCGTGATGGCGACGACCTCGGCCCACTGCGGCGCCAGGAGGCGGTGGGCGTCAGCCCGCATGCCCCGCACCTCGGCCTGCGACACCTTGTGCGGCGGGATGCCGCCGGCGTGGTGGTGGCCGCTGTCGTCGGTCATCAGGGCCGGCAGCCGGTCGGTGGCGTGTGCCGGCCGGTACCAGACGAAGTTGTAGCGCCGGGAACCGACCTGGGTGGTGTTGCCGGCGCCCGCCACCGGGTAGCCGATGATCTGCTCGCCGTCCGGCAGGCCGAATCCGAAGTGCGGGAACAGCGTGGCCAGCGTGTTGGCCGACAGCGCGGCTTCGTCGCAGACACCGCGCCAGGCCACGTAGCCTGCGTATTGGGCTTGCGCTGCAGGCGCGCAGGCGGCGCGCACTGCCGAGCGGATGCCGTCAGAGGCGACCAGCAGGTCGGCTTCGAAGCGGACGCCGTTCTGACACTGCACTTCGACACCGGCCTCATGCTGCGCCAGCGACACCAGCTCATGCCCGGCCAGGCAATGCCCGGTCGGCAGTGCCGACTGCAGCAGCGCATACAGCCGGCTCCACGAGGTCAGCAGCTGCGGGTGGTCGATGCGGTCGGCTTCAGCGCCCCGGGCGTCCAGCGCCACGCGGCACCGCACCGCCACGCCCAGGGAATCGTCGACCACCGCACCCGCGGCGCGCAGCGCCGCCAGCAGGCCGCTGTGGGTGACGATGCCCGCACCGCGCCCGTCCAGCGACTGGCTGGCCTTCTCCAGCACGGTGACCCGGTGGCCGGCGCGGCCCAGCAGGTTGGCGGCCAACAGCCCGCCCAGCGAGCCGCCCACGACGACGATGTGCGCTGACGCCATCAGGCTTCAGCGGCCGGGTAGTTGAGTTCGATGACCACGCCGTTCGGGTCGTCTAGAAAGACCTGCTGCAGCCCCAGCGACGGCACGGTGCGCTCGCGAATGGCCAGGCCCAGACCCTGCAGCTTCTGGCGCATGGCTGCCAGGCCGACGGCGAAGAAGGCGATGTGGTCGACCACGCCGGTGCCATGCAGCGCGGCCGGGTCGCGCTCACCGAGGAAGCCGGCCAGGCCGTCGGGCGCGTTGGCGTCAATGCCGATGATGTGCACCACCGCATTGGCCGGCAGCGCGGTGTCGCCCGCATACAGCCACAGGCCCGGAAACGGGAACTCGGGCCGGGGCCCGACCTGCAGCCCGAGCACGCCGGCATAGAACTGCTCGCAGGCAGCCAGATCGGCACTGCGGATCGAGAAGTGGTTCAGGCTCAGCGTCATCTTGAGGCTCCGTTGGCAGGCCTGGCGCCAGGCACCACCAGGGCGGCCTGTGCCAGATAGGCCTGCACCATGTCCGCAATGAAGGTCTGCCGCACGGCGTGGTTGCTTTGCCCAAGCGAGGGCTGGCCGTAGATCAGCGGCAGGATGCCCAGCTGGTAGACCAGGCCGCCATGCAGGCCCAGCAGCAAGGCCTCCTCGCGCGCGCTGGTGGCGGCGCGCGAGCGGCTGCCATGCGCGCGTCTGGCCTCACGCAGCAGCCGGGGGAACAGCCGTTCGCGCAGCAGGCTGAAATAGCGCTCGGGGATCAGCCCGTCGGCCAGGCCGGAGTGCACCAGGATGCGCAGCCACTCGGGCGTCAGGATGGCGGCCAGGTACTCGTCATAGAAGCGGCAGAATTTGTCCTGCGCCGGCAGCGGGCCGTCCAGCAGCGCTTCCCAGTCGGGCTTCCAGCGGCCGGCGATCACCTGTTCATAGACCCGCTCGATCAGCTTGCCCTTGCTGGGAAAGTAGTGGAACAGCAGGGCATGGGTGATGCCCAGCTCGTCGGCCAGCTCGCGGGTCTGGCCGTCCAGGCCTCGGCGGGAAAAGAAATCGACCGCGCCATGCAGGATCTGCTGCTCACGCTCGGAAGCGCTCAGGCGCCGCCTGGGCACCGGCGCGCCAGGCACGGCCGCCGGCAGCGCCGGCTTGGGCCGGCGAGGGCTGCGGGGTATTGCGGTATTGACCATTGGCCTTATCCTGCGAACATTGTTGAGCAGTTGTTCAATAGCGACCAATCCCGAGAAACCCGAAGCCGCCATGGAATTGCAAGGACGCCGTTTGATCCCCGCGCCGCCGGCGGCGGTCTGGGCCGCGCTGAACGACGCGGCCGTGCTGCAGCGCTGTATCCCGGGCTGCGAAGAGGTGTTGCAGCTGTCGGCCGAGGTGCGCAGCGCCCGCGTGGCCGTCAAGCTGGGCCCGGTGCGCGCGCGCTTCAACGGCAGGCTCACCCTGCGCGACCTGCGCCCGGACGCCGGCTGGCCTGATCCTGATCTGGAGTTTTCATGAAAGCGCCACCCTTCGACTATCTGCGCGCCACCTCGCTGGCCCAGGTGTTTCAGCTGCTGCAGCAACATGGCGACGACGCGCGCGTGCTCGCCGGCGGGCAGACGCTGATCGCGTCGCTGAACATGCGTTTGTCAGAACCCGGGCTGCTGATCGACATCGGCGCGCTGCAGGCCCTGCGTGGCATCACGCTGCAGGGCAGCATGCTGCGCCTGGGCGCACTGGCCACGCATGCCGACATCGAGCGCTCGCCGCTGGTGGCGCAGCACGCACCACTGCTGGCCCAGGCGGCGCCGCACATCGCGCATGCCGCATCCGCAACCGGGGCACGCTGGGCGGCTCACTGGCCTATGCCGACCCGGCGGCGGAATGGCCCGCCTGCATGCTGGCGCTGGACGCCACGCTGGTGTTGGCCAGCAGCCGGGGCGAGCGCCAGGTGCCGGCCAGCGACTTTTTCACCGGCCTGTACAGCACCGCGCTGGCCGATAACGAAATCATCGTCGCCTGTGACGTTGCGGTACTGGCCAGCGGTGAACGACAGGCCTTCGACGAACTGGCCCGCCGCCATGGCGACTACGCCATGGCCGGCCTGGCGGCTCGCGCCAGCCTGCATGACGGCCGGCTGCAGGGCCTGCGGCTGGCCTTTCTGGGCCTGGAGGACAAGCCGGTGCGCGCGCTGCGCACCGAGCAGGCGCTGGAGGGCCGCGCTGTCGACGATGCCACCCTGGCCCTGGCGGTGCAAAGCCTGCGCGCCGAACTGCAACCCGCCGCCGACCTGACCAGCGGCGTCGCCACCAAACAGCAACTGGCCGGCGTGCTGGCGCAGCGTGTGCTGCGCCGGCTGGCCGCCTGATGCGCCGCGGCAAGGAGAAGCGATGAACCACGAACACCCCCTGCAGCCCATCCGCGTGGTGGTCAATGGCGAGACGGTGTCGCGCCATGTCGAGCCCCGCCGCCATCTGGTGGACTTCTTGCGTGAAGACTGCGGGCTCAAGGGCTCGCACCTGGGCTGCGAGCATGGCGTCTGCGGCGCCTGCACGGTGCGGCTGGACGGGCAGATCGTGCGTGGCTGCCTGGTGCTGGCGGTGCAGGCCGACGGCGGCCGCATCGAGACGGCAGAGACCGCCAAGCCGTCGCCGCGCCTGCTCGCGCTGCAGGACGCCTTCGTCGCCCGCAACGCGCTGCAATGCGGCTACTGCACGCCCGGCATGCTGATGGCCGCGCTGGAGCTGGTGGAGCAACACCCCGACGCCGGGCGCGAGGCGGTGCGGGCCGGCATCAGCGGCAACTACTGCCGCTGCACCGGCTACCACGCCATCGTCGACGCGGTCTGCGATGTGCTGGACGCACAGCGCCAGGGCGCCTTTGACAGCGCGCCGCAGGAGGCCGCATGAACAGCCCGCACGAGGCGCCCTTCCTGCCGCAGCTGCCCGACGTCACCGAGGACCAGCGCCACATCGGCGTGTCGCGCCCGCGTGCCGCCGCCCGCCGCCTGGTGCAGGGCCGGGGCCGCTTTGTCGACGACATCGAGCTGCCGCGCATGGTGCATGTCGTGTACTGGCGCTCGCCGGTGGCGCATGCGCGCATCCTGGGCATCGATGCCGCGGCCGCCAGGGCGATGCCCGGCGTGGTGGCGGTGTTCGACGGCCACGACCTGGCGCGCGTGTGCAAGCCCTGGGTCGGCACACTGGCCCACCTGGCCGGCATCAAGAGCGCGCCCGAACACCCCCTGGCGCTGGACCGTGCCTGCTGGCAGGGGCAGCCGGTGGTGGCCGTGCTGGCCGAGACCCGCTTCCAGGCCGAAGACGCACTGCAACTCCTGGTGCTTGACTGGGAAGAGCTGCCCGCGGTGCTGGACACCGAGACCGCGCTGGACGCCGCCACGCCGGTGATCCACCCCGAGCTGGGCAACAACCTTTGTTTTGAGCGCCAGCTGGACACCGGTGGCGTCGATCAGGCCTTTGCCGAAGCGGCGGCGGTGTTTGAACGGACCTATGTCTTCGGCCGCCACACCGGCGTGACGCTGGAGCCGCGCTGCCAGATCGCCGACTGGAACCCGGGCGCTGCACGGCTGACCGTGCACCATTCGCAGCAGGCGCCGCACATGATGCAAGACCTGTACTGCCGGCAGTTCGACCTGCAGGAGTCGCAGGTGCGGGTGGTCTGCGGTGATGTGGGCGGCTCGTTCGGCATCAAGGTGCATGCCTACCCGGATGACTTCGCCACCGTCGCAGCCAGCCTGCTGCTGGGCCGGCCGGTGAAGTTCGTCGCCGACCGGCTGGAGTCTTTTGTCTCCGACATCCATGCCCGCGAGCACCGCATCAAGGCGCGCATCGCGGCGGCCGCCAATGGCGACATCCTGGCCTTCGAGATCGATGACCTGACCGGCATCGGCCCGTACTCGATGTTCCCCCGCACCAGCGGCATCGAAGGCAACCAGGTCGTCAACCTGACCGGCGGGCCCTACCGCCACAAGCACTACCGCGCGGCGCTGAAGGTGGTGTTCCAGAACAAGGTGCCGATGTGCCAGTACCGAGGCGTCGGCCACCCGATCGCCTGCGCCGTGACCGAGGCCCTGGTTGATGGCGTGGCGCGCCAGCTGGGCATCGACCCGCTGGAGATGCGCCTGCGCAACGTGATCCCCGACGACGCGTATCCGGCCACCGGCGCGTCGGGCATCAAGCTGGAGGTGCTGTCGCATCAGGCCTGCCTTCAGCAGGCCCGCGCGCTGTGCGGCTACGACGCGCTGCGCGCCGAACAGGCCACCCTGCGCGCCAAGGGCGTGTACCGAGGCATCGGCATCGCCACGCTGATCGAACTGACCAACCCCAGCGCCGCTTTCTACGGCGTGGGCGGCGCGCGCATCGCATCACAAGACGGCGCCACGATGCGGCTGGAGCCCAGCGGCGTGGTCACCGTGCTGGCCAGCGTGGGCGAGCAGGGCCAGGGCACCGAGGCCATCTACGCGCAGATCACCGCCGACGCGGTGGGCGTGGCGCTGGACCGCGTGCGCGTGCTCACCGGTGACACCGACGCCACGCCCTATGGCGGTGGCACCTGGGCCTCACGCGGCGCGGGCATCGGCGGTGAGGCGGTGCTGCAGGCCGGACTGGCGCTGCGCGAGAACATCTTGCGCACCGCAGCGGTAATCCTGCAGCGCGAATACCCGGCCGGCCTGTCGCTGCGCGAAGGCATGGTGGTCGACGCTGCCAGCGGTGCCGACCTGTTGCCGCTGGCCGAACTGGGCCGGGTGGCCTATTTCCGCAGCGACACCCTGCCCAAGTCGTTCACGCCCGAGCTGATGGTCACGCGCCACTTTGCCCAGCGCGACTACCCCTTCATCTTCACCAACGGCGTGCAGGTCTCGCATGTGGAGGTCGACACCGACACCGGCTTTGTCAAGCTGCTGGGCCATTGGGCGGTGGAGGACTGCGGTCGCGTCATCAACCCCATGCTGGTCGACGAGCAGATCCGGGGCGCCATCGTGCAGGGCATCGGCGGCGCGCTGTTCGAAGAGTGCCTCTACGACGACAACGGCGCCATGTGCAACGGCAACATGGCCGACTACCTGGTGCCCATGGCCGCCGAGATGCCCGACATCGTGGTCGCCCATGTGCAGACGCCCACCCGCAGCTCGGCATTGGGCGCCAAAGGCGCGGGTGAGGCGGGCACGGCCGGCGCGCCGGCGGCGGTGATGAACGCCATCAACGACGCGCTGTCGGCGCTGGGCGCGGGGGTGGTCTCGCAGCCCATCACGCCGGAGAAGATTCTGCGCGCGCTGGGCAAAGTGTAGACCGTGCCGGCGCTGCAATTCGCCCGTGCCAGTGGTGGGCGTCGCGGTCGGTCGGTGCAGCCGGACCGGGCCTCACACAGCGCAGCGCAGCGCGAGAACCGCGTTCGTACCACCAAAAGCAAGGCCGCGGGTTCGGCGCCATACAGCACCCTCCCTTCCCTCGAGGCCCAGTACACCGGGCTGCTGGCCCAGTTGCGTCGGCGGACGAACTCGGCCAGCGGCATCAGCAGCAGGTCGACCCCCACGCCGATGGTGCCCACCACTTCGCGCAGCCGCAGGTGTTCGGCCGAGGCGTCGGGCAGGTTGCGCTCGACCACCAGCAAGTCCAGGTCGGAATCCTCGGTGGCGTCGCCGCGGCCGTAGGAGCCGAACACGATCACTTTCAAGGGTGACCGTGCGGCAGCAGGCACGCGCTGGGCGATGTCGTGGAGGTGGCGGTCGGTCAGCATGGGGTTTGGCGCCGTGGCGCTTGCAGGCTAACCCACGGCGCCGGCGTCGGCTTGCTCAGGCGGGCTGGGCCGTGAACTTGACGCCCAGCGCCCTGGCCACCTTCATCACCGTCTCGAACCGGGGCTTGGCGCCAGGCGCCAGGGCCTTGTAGAGGCTCTCGCGGCCCAGGCCGGCGTCCTTGGCCACCTGGGCCATGCCCTTGGCGCGCGCCACGTCACTGAGCGCCAGCAGCAACAGGTCCGAGTCGTTGGTCTCGAGAACCGCCGTCATGTACTGCGCAATGGCTACATCGTCATCGAGGTAGCGGGCCGCATCGAATGCCACCAGCTTCAGCGGTGCTTTGGGCTTGCTCACAGATCATCTCCAAGTTCGGTCGCGAGCTTCAGCGCTCGGCGGATGTCTCGCTTCTGGGTCGACGTGTCGCCGGCGTTGAGCAGCACGACGATGACCCGCCCGCGGCGGACGAAGTACAGCCTGCAGCCAGGTCCATGGTGCACCCGCATCTCCGAGACTTCGCCCTCGACCGCCTGCCAGTCACCCAGGCTGCCCGATTCAGCTTGGCGAAGCCGTGCGGCGATGCGGACTTGCGCCCGCTTGTCTTGGAGATCGTCCAGCCATGCAACGAAAGCCTCTGTCTGAAATACCTTGTACACAGATCGTACTGTATCCAAGCAGATACGGATCGTCAACGGGACTGTTCAGCGACGGCCTGGGGCAGGTCCTGGGTTTGCTCGGCGGCTTCACCGAGGGCGATCTGGCCTGAAAGCAGGCGCGGAAGCAGCAGGTCGCGGGTGCGGCGAAGGTGCTGCACGCGCAAGTGCAAGCGCCATATCGCTCGAAAGGAAGGACGAATGATGGCCGTCAACCGGTCCAACAGCACCTCAGGCGGTTGAACGAATATGAAGGGACTTCCCCAGTCCATAAACGGTGTCGAGGCACCAAGATTGACGGTGTGTGAGAAGTCAATCTGCAACTGGTGGCCACGCGGCCCCGGCCGGTGTGGCGCTGCGGCTGCGGCGGGCCGATGAGCGTGCTGCGGCGCCGCATGCCGGCGGAGCAGGC
>JANOWE010000279.1:0-33853 GCA_031417735.1 Betaproteobacteria bacterium | reverse complement strand
AGTTCAGGATCAGGGCTTGCGCGGCGCGCAGGCTGTCTTCATCGGCGTCGGTGGCGGCCATCAGCCGCTTCATGTCGCGCCGCGCCAGCAGTTCCAGGTGCGCGCCGCACACGGTGATGGCCAGCCGGCGCACCGGGCTGGGCGGCAGCAGTCTGAGCTGGATCTGCAGGCAGTCGCCCAGGCCGGTGGCGCCCACGCCGGCGGGCTCCATGCTCTGCAGCCACTTCAAGGCGCAGCGCAGCCGGTCGACCAGTTCTTCGCGCTGCGCGGCCGCGTCGTCATCGTCGCCGTCGGCGCCCAGGCGCTGGACGATCTCGTCCAGCGCGTCGGCCAGGTAGCCGTCGTCGTTGAGCGACTCGATCAGCACCATCACCGCCGCTCGGTCTTCGTCCGACAGGCGCATGCCCAACAGCTGCTGGTGCAGGTGTTCCTGCAGGGTCGGGCCCTGGCTGGCGCCGTCGGCCGGTTCGAAATCGCCGTCGCCGCTGGCCGCCGTGCTGCTGCCGGGCAGTGCGGGCAGCTCATGCGTGCCGTCGAAATCGTCGCGCTCGGTGCCGTTTTCCCAGTCGTCGCGCTCGGTGCCGCCGAACTCGCCGTCCATCGCGGCCGGTTCGTCGCTGGTGCTGGCCGGGTCGGCGGCCTCGGCGCTGTGTTCGCGCTCGACCAGCCGGTCTTTTTCGCGTTCGGCGCTGGTGTCGGCGCTGGCGCTGACGCGCTCGAGGCCGAATTCCATCGGCGCGTGGTCATCGTCGACGTCGAGGAAGGGGTTCTCTTCCAGCATCTGCTCGATTTCCTGGTGCAGCTCCAGCGTGGACAGCTGCAACAAACGGATCGATTGCTGCAGCTGTGGCGTCAGCGCCAGATGCTGCGACAGCCGAACCTGCAATGAGGGCTTCATGCTCATGGCCGGCTCACATGCGGAAGTGCTCGCCGAGGTAAACCCGGCGCACTTCGGCATTTTCGACAATCGCCGACGGCGTGCCTTCGGCCAGTACTGCGCCCTCGCTGATGATGTAGGCGCGGTCGCAGATGCCCAGCATCTCGCGCACGTTGTGGTCGGTGATCAGCACACCGATGCCCCGGCCCTTGAGAAAACTGATGATGCGCTGGATCTCGATCACCGCGATCGGGTCGACGCCGGCAAAGGGTTCGTCGAGCAGGATGAAGCGGGGCTGGGTGGCCAGCGCACGCGCGATCTCCACTCGTCGCCGTTCACCGCCGGACAACGCCGGCGCGGGTGAATCGCGAAGCTTGGTGATCGACAAATCGTGCAGCAGCTGCTCCAGCAGGGCCTGGATCGCGGTGGCCTTCAGCGGCCGACCACCTTCGTCGACCTGCAGCTCCAGCACGGCGCGGATGTTCTCCTCAACCGTGAGCTTGCGAAAGATCGAGGCCTCTTGCGGCAGGTAGCTCAGCCCCATGCGCGCGCGCTGGTGGATGGGCATGCCGTGGACGGCCACGCCGTCGATGTGGATCTGGCCGGCGTCGGCCCGCACCAGGCCCACCACCATGTAGAAGGTGGTGGTCTTGCCCGCGCCATTGGGCCCCAGCAGACCGACCACCTCACCGCCGGCGACCTCCAGGTGCACGCCCTTGACGACATGGCGCGCGCCATAGTGCTTGTGCAGGCCTTTGACCTGGAGGCGGCTGCTGCCGATGCCGACGGCCCCGACCCCGGCTGCCGAGGTGGCCGCCGCCGCGCCGCTCACCGTCGCTGCCCCAGACCGGTGGACGGCTGCAGGGCTGGCGCGGGGGCGGGGGCGATGTCGGCGCCGTCGGCGGGCAGGCGTGGGCTGAGCACCGCGCGCACCCGGCCGCCCGGGTTCTCGGCCGTGACCGCACCGCCCTTGACGTTGAATTGCTCGGCCACGCTGTCCCAGACGATGGCCGAGCCGTGGATCTCGTCGGCCACCACGCTGTCGCGCAGCCGCCGCACCACCGCCTGACCCTCAAAGCGCAGCGTGCCGGCGCGGCTGTCGTAGTCGATGCGCTGCGCCTGGCCCTCCACATGCTCGCTCACGCCGTCGCGCTTTTGCCGGTAGCTCGCCGGCTGCCCGGCACTGCCCAGGGCCTGCGCCATCTGGTAGCCGACCGAGGATTCGCTCAGTTCCAGGCGCTGCGCACGCAAGATGAGCGTGCCCTGGCTGAACACCACGTTGCCGCTGCAGACGCTGCTGCGCTTGTTCAGGTCGACCACGCAGGGCTGGTCGGACTCCAGCGTCATGCGCTTGCTGCGATCAGCGCGCTCGGCCAGGGCGCCGGTGGAGGCCAGCGCCAGCACCAGGCCGGACAGCAGATGGGGGGGGTGTTTGGTCAGGGGCATGGCTCGGCACAAATCTTGCAGTCCATTCTAGGACCAATGTGCTGCCCACGCCGTGCGGGCCGGGTGGTCGGAATGCCCATTCTGTGACGTTCAGACCGCTGATGCCCAGGTCACCAGCGTCTCGGCCGACGCCGGTGCCAACAAATGCCGCTGCTCAGCGCTTGTGCAACTGGGCGATCAGCGAGTCGGTGACGGCCAGTGCCCGCTGTTCCGAGCCGGCGATGGACGGCGCGGTGCGGTAGCGGCCATGGATGCCGAGCGTGGGCACGCCTTCGATGGCATAGGCTTCGGCCAGCTGGCGTGCCTGGCGTGCCTTGGTGGCGACGGTGAAGCCCTTCATAGCGTCCAGGATCTTGGCCGGGTCGATGCCGTTGGCCTGGGCCCAGGCGGCGATGTCGGCCTCCTTGTTCATCGGCAGCTTCTGCACATGCAGTGCGGCAAACACCTTGCGGTGCAGGCTGTCGACCAGGCCCAATGACTCGAGCGCGAAGTACAGCTTTTGCATCGGCTCCTGCGCCACACCGAAGGCGATCGACACGCGGCGGAAGTTGACCTGCTCGGCCGGCAGCGCCTTGACCCAGGCGTCAAGCGTGGGCTCAAAGGCGTTGCAGTGCGGGCACCAGTAGCCAAAGAATTCGACCACCTCGATCTTGCCAGCGGGCATGGACAGTGGCTTGTCGAGCTTGAGGTAGTCACGCCCTTCGGTGAAGCCTGCGGGCGCTCCCTGGGCCCGCAGCGGGCCGGGCAGGGCGGCCAGAGCGGCCAAGCTGGCACTGGCGCCCAGGCTCAGGGCAAGGTGACGACGGTTCATGGGAACGGCCTTTCTACAGGGTTCAGATCAAGTCGGAGCCGGCAATGGCCCGGCAGGGATGGAGTCGGCTGCGCGGCGAAGGTTCAGCGTTCCACCCGCACCAGGCTGGCCTCGATGCCAGAGGCAGCGAGCCGGCTCTGGCTGTCTTCGGCCGAGTTGCGGTCGTCGAACGGGCCCACCCGCACGCGGTAGACGGTGCGGCCGGCCTGCTCGCGGGCCATGACCCGAGCCGCCATGCCCAGCATGGCCACGCGGGCGCGCTGGGCGTCGGCATCATCGGGCCGGGAATAGGCGCCGGCCTGCACATAGAACTGCAGCGCTGGCCCGGCCGCAGCCGGGTTCAGTGCCGGTGCCATGCCGACCTGGGCCGGCACCGGGGTACGGGCCGCGGGTGCCGTTGCCGCGGCAGGAGGGCTGACCACGCCGGTGCGCGCGGCAGGGCGGGCGGTGGGCTCGGCCTGTCCGGCCAGGATGGCGGCGGGGTCTCGGGCTACGGGCTGCGCTGCGGGTGAGGCTGGCGGCGCCGCCGGGCCGGTGGCCACCGCTGCAGGCGGGGTGGCCGGCCCGGCAGGTGCCGACGCCGCTGCGTCGCTCGGGGTCGCCGGCCGGGCCTGGCTCTTGCCCGCCAGCGGTGCGTTGGGATCCCAGTTCTTGTTGCGCTCGGCTTCGGCGGCGTCTTGCTCGGCGCCGCGCTGCGGCAGCTTGTTGACGAACGGGATCGGTGCCTTGGTCACCCACAGCGCCACCACCAGAGCCACCGCCAGGCCGACCAACAGGCCCACGACCAGGCCGACGGCGAAGCCGCCGCGCTGGGCCTTGGCCGGAAACCGAGCCGGAGTTTGACGAGCGGCCATCAGACGGCCGGCGCCGGGTCGCGCGTCATCATCTTGGGGGCGCTCACACCGAGCATGGCCAAGGCGTTGCCCAGCACCTGGGCCGTGGCGGCCAGCAGGGCCACGCGGGCGGCGGCCAGCGCGGCGTCATCGACCAGCACGCGCTGCGCGTCATAGAAGCTGTGGAAGGCGGCGGCCAGCTCGCGCAGGTAGAAAGCCACATCGTGCGGCGCCATCGCGTCAGCGGCGCCGGCCAGCATGTCGGGGTAGGCGGCAAGCTTTTGCATCAGGGTGGTCTCGGTGGCGGCGGTCAGGGGGCCCAGGTCGGTGCCCGGGTTCAGGGCCAGGCCGGTGCGTTCCTGGTACAGCGCCAGCACCGAGCAGATGCGGGCATGGGCGTACTGCACATAGAACACCGGGTTGTCGTTGTCTGCCTGCAGCGCGAGGTCGACGTCGAAGGTGAACTCGGTGTCGGCCTTTCGGCTGTTGAGGAAAAAGCGCACCGCGTCACGGCTGGTCCAGTCGATCAGGTCGCGTAGCGTGACATAGCCGCCGGCGCGCTTGCTGATCTTGATCTCTTCGCCGCCCTTCATCACGGTGACCATCTTGTGCAGCACATAGTCGGGCCAGCCGGTGGGCACGCCCACGCCGGCCGCCTGCAGGCCGGCGCGCACGCGGGCAATCGTGCCGTGGTGGTCGCTGCCCTGCACATTGATGACCTTGTCGAAGCCGCGCTGCCACTTGTTGATGTGGTAGGCCACGTCGGGCACGAAGTAGGTGTAGCTGCCGTCCCGCTTTTTCATCACGCGGTCCTTGTCGTCACCGTAGTCGGTGGACTTCAGCCACATCGCGCCGTCATGCTCGTAGGTCTTGCCCGCAGCCGTGAGCCGGGCCACGGTGGCCTCGACCTGACCTTCGGTGTACAGGCTGGACTCCAGAAAATACTGGTCGAAGTGCACGCCAAAGGCCTGCAGGTCCATGTCCTGCTCATGGCGCAAATAGGCCACGGCGAACTGGCGGATGCCGTTCAGGTCGGTCGCGTCGCCGCTGGCGGTGAAGCTGCGGTCGTCGGCCTTGACCGTCTTGCCGGCGGCGAAGTCGGCGGCGATGTCGGCGATGTAGTCGCCGTTGTAGGCCTGCTCGGGCCAGCCCGCGTCGCCGGGCTTGACGCCCTGCAGGCGCTTCTGGGTCGAGTCGCCCAGCGTGGCGATCTGCACGCCGGCGTCGTTGTAATAGAACTCGCGCTGTACCTGCCAGCCCTGGCTCTCGTACAAGCGGCAGATCGAGTCGCCCAGCGCAGCCTGGCGGCCATGGCCCACATGCAGCGGGCCGGTCGGGTTGGCCGAAACGAACTCGACCAGCAGCTTTCGCCCATGGACCGGGCACAGGCCGAAGCGATCGGCATCGGCCAGCACCTCGGCCACCACCGCCTGGCGCGCGGCGGCCGACAGCCGCAGGTTGATGAAGCCGGGGCCGGCGATCTCCAGCGCGGCGACCCAGCGCTGCACCGCCGGCTGGGCGTGCAGCGCGTCAACCAGGGCCTGCGCCAGTTCACGCGGGTTGCGCTTGAGGGCTCGCGCCAACTGCATGGCGGCGGTGACGGCGAAGTCGCCATGGGCGGCCTGCTTGGGGTTCTCGAAGACGGGGCTGTACTCGGCCTGCGGGGCCACCACCTGCACGGCGGCGGCCAGCGCATCCAGCAGCTGCTGTTTGGCAAGGATCATGGGCAAGATTCTACGGTTTGGGGGCTTCTGGCCGGCAGGGCTTCAGTCGGCGCCTGCTGCTGCCGAGAACACAGTCTGACCCCAAGCCCAGACATGTCAGCCCGCCCAGCCTTCGCCAGCCTTGTTCCGCCGCCCTCGATGTCGGGCCTGCCCGCGCGCATCGGCAAGTACCGCGTGCTGGCCAAGCTGGGCGAGGGCGCGACCAGTGAGGTCTACCTGGCCGAGGACGAGTTTGCCGGGCGCCAGGTGGCGATCAAGCGGGTCCGCGAGGCCGGGCCGGTGGACAGCATCGAGAACCACTACCGCGAGCATTTTTTCGCCGCCGAGGCCGCGCTGGCGGGCAAGCTGCAACACCCCAATGTGGTGCAGATCTTCGACGCCGTGGCCCATCTGCCCCAGCCCTACCTGGTGATGGAGCATGTGCCGGGCTGCACATTGCGCCGCTTTTGTCAGCCCGATGCACTGTTGTCGCTGGCCCAGATCGTCGAGATCGGCTTCAAGTGTGCGATGGCCCTGGGCTATGTCGCGCGCCAGGGCCTGATCCACCGCGATGTGAAGCCGGCCAACATCCTGGCCACACTGAACAACGATCTGGTCACCGATGTCAAGATCAGCGACTTTGGCAGCGTGTTCGACCAGGGCAGCGACCGGACCCAGGTTTTCCGGGTCGGCTCGCTGGCCTACATGGCGCCCGAGCAACTGGACGGCAGCACGCTGGACGCGCGCGCCGACATGTACTCGCTGGCCGCCGTGCTCTACCACCTGATCTCTGGCCGGCCGCCGTTCACTGCCGCCAACCAGGTGGCGCTGATGCACCAGATCTACCACGCCCAGCCGCCGCAGCTGGCGAGCCTGCGTGCGGGTGTGCCGCCACGCATGTCAGAGTTGCTGCTGCAGGCCCTGGCCAAGCGGCCGGAAGACCGGCCCGCCGACTGGGACAGCTTTGCCCAGGCTTGGTCGCAGCTGGTGACCCAAGGCGAGGTGCCGGTGGGCCGCTTGCAGGACGTGCTGGATTCCGAGCGCTTCAATCTGCTGCGTTCGCTGGAGTTTTTCGACGGCTTCGGCGAGGTCGAGCTGTGGGAGGTGGTGCGCCGCGCGCAGTGGCTGCGCCATGCCTATGGTGACGCCCTGTTCCGCAAGGGTGATACGGGCAACAGCTTTCACATCATGGCCCAGGGCCGGGTCGACGTGTACCGCGATGGGCTGCGTGTGGCGCAACTGGGCGTGGGCACCTCGGTTGGCGAGATGGCCTACCTGGCACCCAGCGCGGACCTGCGCCAGCACAGTGCCGACGTGCTGGTGTCGGTGCCGGCAACCACCGTGTCGTTCACGCCGGCAGCGATGGCCAACCTCAGCCCCAACACACGGCATCTGTTCGACGCGTCCTTCATCCGCGTGCTGGTGCGGCGTTTGCATGCCGCACATGAGAGCCTGGCCCACCCCCGCCGCATCCTCTGAGTGTGGCCGGCGCCCGCCGCCGAATGTTCGCCGAACGGCGCGGCGTGAACAAACTCACGCCTGATCAGGGCAAAGCCTGTGCACCAACGCCACGCACCGGGCGTTGACCGATTGCCGGCTGGTATTCGCTCTGCTCCAATCGGCAGCGGCCTGACAGGCCACACCAACCCAACGAGGAAGAGGACCACCGCCATGATCAAGCAACTCGCTACCGCCGCCGTCACCCTGTTTCTGTGTGCCGGTATGGCCCAGGCCAACAGCCACAAGGAAGCGCCCGACATGAAAAAGGCCGACTGCGAAAAGCAGGCCGCCGAGAAGAAGATTCATGGCGCGGCCAAGAACAGCTTCGTCAAGAAGTGCGCTGGTGGCGACGCGATGGCCAAGGCGCCCGCCGCCGAAGCCTGCGACAAACAGGCCGCCGAGAAAAAGCTGCACGGTGCGGCCAAGAACAGCTTCGTCAAGAAGTGCACCACCGACGCCAAGTAAGCAGCGCGGCCAGACCCATTCAAATCATTTCAAGGCGTCGTTGGGACGCTCGTTCCGAGTTCCGGCGGCCTTGTGCCGCCGGACTTTTTTTTGGCTGGCAGCAGCGCCGGCTTGCAGGGCCTCAGCGGTGCGGACCGGCCGGACCCGAGCGCCAGAACGCGGCATCACCGTAGTGGTGCTTGAGGTAGTCGACCCACAGCCGAACCCGCAACGGCAGGTGCTTGCGCTGCGGCAGCACGGCGTAGATGCCATTGGGCGGCGCGGCATGGCCGGCCAGCACCTCGACCAGCGCGCCGCTGGCGACCTCGCCCTCCACCTCCCAGGTGCTGCGCCAGGCCAGCCCCAAGCCCTGCAGGCACCAGGCATGCAGCACCTGGCCGTCGCTGCAGTCGAGCCGGCCGTTGGGCCGCAGATGGGTCACCGCCCCGTCGACCATGAAAGCCCAGCCTCGGGTCTGGCTGGCGTCGGACGACAGCGCCAGGCATTCATGCCGGGCCAACTCCGACGGGTGGGCGGGAATGCCGGCCCGCTTGAGGTAGGCCGGCGTGGCCACGCACAGGCGCCGGTTGTCGGCCAGGCGCACGCTGACCAGGCTGGAATCGGGCATGTCGCCCACCCGCACCGCGCAGTCCACGCCTTCATTGACGATGTCCACCACCCGGTCGGACAGGTTCAAGGACACATTCACTTCCGGATGCCGGGCCAGGAAACCCGGTACCAGCGGCGCCACATGGCGGCGGCCGAACCCGGCCGGCGCGGTGATGCGCAGGTAACCACTGGCCTTGACGCCGCCGGCCGAGACGCTGGCCTCGGCGTCGGCCATGGCCACCAGCATGCGGTGGCAGTCTTCCAGAAAGGCGCTGCCTTCATGGGTCAGTGAAATGCGCCGAGTGGTGCGCAGCAGCAGCTTCACGCCCAGGCGTTGCTCCAGTGCGTCAATGCGCCTGCCCACCACCGCCGGCGCCACGCCCTCGGCCAGCGCCGCGGCTGTCAGGCTACCCTTGGTGGCCACAGAGACAAAGGATTCGATCTGCTTCAGGCGCGCCATGGCGGCCGATTACACAAGAAAACGTCACCAATGAACAGCGTTTGTGGTTGTTAATAGACTGCCCGGTTCGTAATAAAGTCTTGACCATGACCGAAAACCCCAATACCAGCCCGCCCGAGGCGGTGCTGTTCGATGCCTACGGCACGCTGTTCGATGTCTACAGCGTGGCTTTGGCCGCCGAGCAACTGTTTCCGGGAAAGGGCGAGGCGCTGGCCTTGCTGTGGCGCGACAAACAGATCGACTACACCCGGCTGCTGACCATGAGCGGGCGCTACCAACCGTTCTGGGAGGTCACGCGAGCCGGCCTGCGCTACGCCGCGCTGCGATTGAAACTGGAGCTCGACCGCGCCGGTGAAGACCGGCTGATGAATGAGTACCGCCACCTGTCGGCGTTTCCGGAAAACCTGCCGGTGCTGCAGGCGCTGAAGGCACGCGGCGTGCGCGCCGGCATCCTGAGCAACGGCGACCCCGACATGCTGGCCGTGGCCATCAAGAGCGCTGGTTTTGCCGGCCTCATCGACCCCGTGCTCAGTGTGCATGGCGTGCGGCGCTTCAAGACCGACGCCGCGGCCTACCGACTCGGCCCCGACGCGCTTCAGCTGCCGGCCAGGAAGATCCTGTTCGTCTCCAGCAACTGCTGGGACGCGGTCGGCGCCACCTGGTTCGGCTACACCACGCTGTGGGTCAACCGCGCCGGTGCGCCACTTGAGCAACTCGACACCGAACCCAGCCGCGTGGGCAGCAGCCTGCGCGACGTGCTGGACTTCTTTCCCGCCGCCTGAGCCCGACTCCGGCCCGAACCGACAAGGACACCAACATGACCGACCGCAGCATCCACCACCAACTGCAAGTGGCCACGCCGCTGGCCCGCTTCATCGACGACGAGGTGCTGCCCGGCACCGGCATCAGCCCGGCCGCCTTCTGGGCCGGATTTGACGCCATCGTGCGTGATCTCGCGCCTAAAAACGCCGCCCTGCTCGCCGAACGCGATCGGCTGCAGACTGCGCTGGACGGCTGGCACCGGGCCCATCCCGGACCGATCGCCGACATGCCGGCCTACCGCAGCTTTCTGCAGCAGTGTGGCTACCTGCAGCCGGTGCCGGCCCGGGTGCAGATCAGCACCGCCCAGGTCGACGACGAGCTGGCGCTGCAGGCCGGCCCGCAGCTGGTGGTGCCGATCCTGAATGCACGTTATGCACTGAACGCGGCCAATGCACGCTGGGGCAGCCTGTATGACGCGCTGTACGGCACCGATGCCATCAGCGAAGACCAGGGCGCCGAGCGCGCCGGCGGCTATAACCCGGTGCGCGGCGCCAAGGTCATTGCCCATGCCCGCCGCCTGCTGGACCAGGCCGCAGCGCTGGCCAGCAGCGGCGCCAGCCATGTGGATGCCACCGCCTATGCCGTGGCCGGCGCTGCGCTGCAGGTCACGCTGCGTGATGGCTCGGTCAGCGGTCTGAACGAGCCGGACGCCTTTGTGGGCTACCGCGGCGACGCCGCCGCACCCAGCGCGGTGCTGCTGCGCCACCATGGCCTGCATGCGGAGATCCAGATCGACCGCAGCACCCAGATCGGCAAAACCGACCCGGCCGGCGTGTCCGATGTGTTGATGGAGGCAGCGCTGTCGACCATCCTCGACCTGGAAGACTCGGTCGCGGCAGTAGACGCCGACGACAAGCTGCTGGGCTACCGCAACTGGCTGGGCATCATGAAGGGCACGCTGACCGAGCCGGTCAACAAGGGCGGCAAGAGCTTCACCCGGGGCCTGAACCCCGACCGCCTGTACACCGCGCCCGATGGCCAGGGCGAAGTGCGCCTGCATGGCCGCTCGCTGATGTTCCTGCGCAATGTGGGCCATCTGATGAGCAACCCGGCGGTGCTGATGGCCGGCGGGCAAGAGATTCCCGAGGGCATTCTCGACGCGGTGGTCACCACCACCATCGCGCTGCACGACCTGCAGGGCCATGGCCACAGTCCCGACGGCCAGCCGCTGCGCAACAGCCGCAAGGGCAGCGTCTACATCGTCAAGCCCAAGATGCACGGCCCGGCCGAGGTGGCCTTCGCGGCCGAGTTGTTCGGCCGTGTCGAGCAGCTGCTGGGCCTGGCCGACAGCACGGTCAAGCTCGGCATCATGGACGAAGAGCGCCGCACCAGCGTGAACCTGAAGGCCTGCATCGCGGCCGCATCCAGCCGCGTGGCCTTCATCAACACCGGCTTCCTCGACCGCACCGGCGACGAGATGCACACCGCCATGCTGGCCGGGCCGATGCTGCGCAAGGGCGACATGAAGGCCACCCCCTGGATCGCCGCCTATGAGCGCAACAACGTGCTGGTGGGCCTGGAATGCGGCCTGCGCGGCAAGGCCCAGATCGGCAAGGGCATGTGGGCCATGCCCGACCTGATGGCGGCGATGCTGGAACAGAAGATCGGCCACCCCAAGGCCGGCGCCAACACCGCCTGGGTGCCCAGCCCCACCGCCGCTACGCTGCATGCCATGCACTACCACCAGGTCAATGTGGCGCAGCTGCAGCAACAGATGGAAAAGACCGACTTCGATGCCGAGCGGCCCGACCTGCTGACCGGCCTGCTGACTGTGCCCGTGGCGGCCGAAGCGAACTGGAGCGAGAAAGAGCGCCAGCAGGAAATCGACAACAACGCCCAGGGCATCCTGGGCTATGTGGTGCGCTGGATCGACCAGGGCGTGGGCTGCAGCAAGGTGCCCGACATCAACGGCGTGGGCCTGATGGAAGACCGCGCCACGCTGCGCATTTCCAGCCAGCACATCGCCAACTGGCTGCAACACGGCGTGGTGACCGAGGCCCAGGTGCGCGAAACCTTCAGCCGCATGGCCGCAGTGGTGGACGGCCAGAACAAGGGCGACCCGGCCTACAAGAACATGGCCGGCAACCCGGACGGCGCAGCCTTCCAGGCCGCGCAGGACCTGGTCTTCAAGGGCATGACGCAGCCCAGCGGCTATACCGAACCGCTGCTGCACGCCTGGCGGCTCAAAGTGAAATCGGTTTGAGCCGGACGGCGCTGATGCTGGCGCTGGCTTGAGCGCGCGCTTTGGCGCGCCCGCTGCGCGCAGGCCTTCGACGGCGCTCAACTTGCGCGGCGGGGCCGGCGGCGGCGCTCGGGGCGGGCATGGGCGCTGCCTACAATCCGCGCTCCACCCGCGCTGAACCGATGAACCCTGCCTCGCTACCACCCATCTCTTGTGACGTGCTGGTGGTCGGGGCCGGTCCCGCCGGCAGCGCCTGTGCCTTGTGGCTGGCGCGGGCCGGTTTGCAGGTGACCTTGGTCGACCAGCAGCACTTTCCGCGTGACAAGGTCTGCGGCGACGGCCTGATTCCCGACGCCCACCATGCCCTGATGCGCCTGGGTGTGCATGCCGAGGTCATGGACCAGGCCCAGGCGGCCGGCTTCGTGGCCTGCATCGGCCCGCGCGGTGGGCGCATCGACGTGCCGGGCCAGCTGGCGGTGCTGCCCAGGCGCCAGCTCGACGACATCCTCAAGCGTGCGGCCGAGCGTGCCGGCGCCCGCTTCTTCGCCCCCTGGCGCTTCGAATCACCCTTGCTGGCCGGTGAGCTGGTGGTGGGCGCCAGGCTGTCGGTGCCGGGCCAGCCTGAGACCGTGTGCGAGCTGCGGGCGACCTGGGTCGTGCTGGCCACCGGCGCCGTGCCCAAGGCCATGATGGCTGCCGGCCTCTGTGAACGCCAAACCCCCAGCGGCGTGGCACTGCGGGGTTATGTCCGGCATGAGGGCCTGGCCGGCCGGCTCAGTGCCCTCGAAGTGGTCTGGCACAAGCAGCTGCGCACCGGCTATGGCTGGATCTTTCCCTGCCGTGACGGCGTGTTCAACATCGGCGTGGGTCTGGCCCAGAGCCATGTCGCCGACGAACAGGGCCGCACCAAGATGCAGGGCCGCAACCTGCGCGAGATGTTCGCCGCCTTCACCGAGGTCTATGCCCCGGCCGCCGAACTGATGCGTGGGGGCGAGCTGGTGGGTGAATTGAAAGGCGCGCCGCTGCGCTGCTCGCTCGACGGCGCCCGCTACAGCCGGCCCGGCCTGCTCGCCACCGGCGAGGCCGTGGGCAGCACCTATGCCTTCACCGGCGAGGGCATAGGCAAGGCGATGGAGACCGGCCTGCTGGCGGCCGAGGCGCTGATCCAGGCCCTCAAGGGTGGCCAGGCCATGGCCCGGACCCAGGCCAGCTACGAAGCCGGACTGCTGGCGCTGAAGCCGCGTTTTGCGCTGTACGAGCGTGCCAACCAGGTCAATAGCCACCCCTGGCTGGTTGACCTGCTGATCTGGCGCGCACGCCGCAGCCCCCGCATCCTGCGCCGCATGCAGGGCGTGCTGGAAGAAACCGGCAACCCCGGCAACCTGGTCTCGCTGCGCGGCATGACCCGGCTGTTCCTGCCCATCCGCTGAAGGCGCTGCGACGATGTGCCAACTGCTGGGCATGAATGCCAACACCCCGACCGATGCGATGTTCTCCTTCGCTGGCCTGGCGCACCGCGCCGACGAGCACAAGGACGGCTTCGGCATCGCCTTCTTCGAAGACCCCGGCCTGCGCCTGTTCGTCGACCACCACAGCGCGCGTGAATCGGTGGTGGCCGAGCTGGTCAAGAACTACCCGATCAAGAGCAGCAATGTCATCGCCCATATCCGCAAGGCCACCCATGGCGCGGTGGCGCTGCAGAACACCCACCCTTTCGTGCGTGAACTGTGGGGCCGCTACTGGGCCTTCGCCCACAACGGCAATCTCAGCGATTACGCGCCCCGGCTGCACGCCCATTTCCGTCCGGTGGGCGACACCGACAGCGAGGCTGCCTTCTGCTGGCTGATGCAGGAGCTGGCCAAGGCCCATGCCGCGATGCCGTCGCTCGTCGAGCTCAGCCGCACGCTGGCCGAACTGCTGCCGCAGCCCGCAGCGCATGGCAGCTTCAACTGCCTGCTCAGCAACGGCCAGGCGCTGTGGGCCCATGCCACGACCGATCTGTACTGGCTGCAGCGTGCCCACCCCTTCGGCCCTGTCCATCTGGCCGACGAAGACCTGCAAGTCGACTTCGCTGCGCTGACCCAACCCGGTGACAGGGTCGCCGTGATCGCCACCCAGCCATTGACACGCGGCGAGGTCTGGACCGCGTTTGCGCCCGGTGAATTGCGGCTGTTCTGCGGCGGGCAGTCGCAGCCGCTGGCATGAGCCTCGAGGCCGTATCGAGGCCGCACGGCGAGCCCGAGACGCCATCGTCAGAAGCAGGCGCGCCCGCCTTTCGCCCCGGCCCGCTGCTCCCGGCGCTGGCCTGCGCCGCGCTGGGGCTGTGGTTGGCCGCACACCACCCGCTGTCAGCGCCCGGCGCGGTGGCCGGGTTCGTGCTGACCTGCGCTGCCCTGGCGCGCTGGCCACTCGCCTGGCCCGGCCTGTTGCCCGCCTTGCTGCCCTGGCTGGCCTTTGCACCCTGGTCGGGCTGGATCGCGTTTGAAGAACTGGACCTGCTGGTGCTGGCCGCCGCAGCGGGCGGTTATGCCCGCTGGGCCATCCGTGCATCGCCCGCGCGCCCTCCACCGGGCCAGCCATTGGCCATGCTTTGGTGCTGGCTGTTGCTGGGCCTGTGGTCGGCCAGTGTGGGTCTGGCGCTGGCCCGGGGCGTGGCTGACGCAGGGGGCTGGCACTTCGACTGGTTCGAGGCCTACCGTGGCCCGATGAACGCGTTGCGCCTGGCCAAGCCCACGCTGGCGCTGCTGCTGCTGTTGCCGCTGTGGCTGCGCCTGTTGCGCACACCCGGCGCGCAGCCTGCCATGCGGCTGGCCCAAGGCCTGGCGCTGGGCCTGGCGGTCACGTCAATGGTCTGCGTCTGGGAGCGCGCGGCCTACCCTGGGCTGCTCAATTTCAGTACCGACTACCGCAGCACCGGGCCGTTCTGGGAGATGCATGTCGGCGGCGCGGCGCTGGACGGCATGTTGGCGCTGGGCATGCCCTTCATGCTGTGGCAGTGGCAGCGAGCCCGGCACCCACTGGTCTGGGCCTTGTCTGCGGCGGGCCTGGCGATCGGGGCCTACGCCAGCCTAACCACCTTTTCACGCATCTTGCTGGTGGCCGTTCCGGCGGGTATGTTGGTGATGACGGGCTTGCAATGGCGCCAGCGGGGCCGTGCGGCGAATGGCCCAGCCGATGCGGGCCAGCCGACGGCAGGCCAGTGGCTGGCTGCAGCATTGCTGTGGCTGACAGTCAGCGCTGCAGCTGCGGGCATGTTCCCCACCTCGGGCTACCGCGGCATGTTGGCCTTGCTGGGCAACACGGCGCTGCTGCTGATGGTGGGTGCGCGGCTGGCCTGCGTGCGCCGCGCCGAGGTGGTGGCGGCCACGGCCCTGGTGCTGGCACTGGCGCCTCTGGTCGTGATGGCCTCGAGCCTGGCATCCAAGGGCCCTTATCTGGTCTATGCCACGGTCTGGCTGGTCGGCACAACGGCGGCCTGGCGCACAGCACGCGGCCCGGCCTGGCGCGCTGTGGCCCTGGCCTGCCTGCCGTTGGGCTGGGCCTCCACCGTGCTGGTGGCGCGCCACTGGGGCGGTGATGGCGCCACGGCACCGGCGGCACTGGCGCTGCTCGCACCCATGCTGGGCCTGCTGGCCTGCAGCCTGCGGCCACAGCCGCCATGCTGGCCCGACCGCTGGCGCTGGCAGGCCGGGTTGCTGGCCGGCATCGCCGTGACATTGATGCTCGTGGGCATGGCCGGCGGGCCCTACCTGGCCAGCCGGCTGGACACCACCGACACCGATCAGCAGGGCCGATGGCAACACTGGTCCGAGTCGCTGGCGCGCCTTCACGCTGGCGCGCCAACCTGGCTGGGTGTGGGCCTGGGTCGCTACCTTGAGAACTATGCGATCAACGCCGCGCCCGGCCGGCGGCCCGGTGACCAGCGCCAGATGCAGCTCGACGGTGAGCCGGCCATGCGCCTGATCGCCGGCACCCATGTGCAGGGCTGGGGCGAGATGCTTCGGATGTCGCAGCGCATCCAGCGGCCACAGGGGCCGCTGGCGCTGCGGCTGCGCCTGCGTACATCGCAGGTCACCGAGCTGCATGCCGAGGTCTGCCTGAAGCACCTGCTGTACCCCGAGGCCTGCAGCCATTTGCAGCGCAAGCTGCCGGCCGGCACCGGACAGTGGCAGGACCTGCTGCTCACGCTGGACGGCGGCGCCTTGCCCGCCGACCCATGGTGGGCGCCGCGATTCGTGGTCTTCTCGCTGGCCACCGAGTCGTCGCAGGCAGCGCTTGAAGTGCGCAGCGTGCAGCTGATCGACAGCCAAGGCATCGACCTCATTCGCAATGGCAACTTTGCCCAGGGCGGCGCCCGCTGGTTCTTCTCCAGCGACCGCAACCACATGCCCTGGCATGCCAAGAACATGGCCGTGCACCTGCTGTTCGAGCAGGGCCGGCTGGGCCTGGCGGCGATGCTGCTGCTCAGCACCGCAGCCGCCTGGGCGCTGGTGTGGGGCCGTGCCCGCGCGCATCCGCTGGCGCCGGCACTGGCCGGTGCCCTGGCCGGTTTCTGGGTCGTGGGCATGGTCGACAGTCTGCTCGACATGCCACGCGTGGCCACCCTGTTCCTGCTGCTCACGGCGGTGGCACTGACCCTGCCTGCACCGTCGCCCAGGTCTGGCCAGGCCTGATGCAGGCGCTGGTGCGCGCTGGCCAGCCCCAGGGGGCTCTGCGACACTGACGCGCTGCTACCGCCTTGTCCACGAAGGTCCACCGATGAGCCCTGCCAACGCCAACCTGCCCACGCCCCAGTTCGACAGCTTCTACCGCCACGACGAACTGACCAGCCTGCTGATGGCCTATGTCTCTGCGCGGCCCCGGCTGGCCAGCCTGAGCTCCATCGGACAAAGCCATGAGGGCCGTGACATCTGGCTGATGACACTGACCAACGCCGCCACCGGCGCCGACACCGACAAGCCCGCGTTCTGGGTCGACGGCAACATCCACGCCGCCGAGCTCACCGCCAGCACCGCCTGCCTGTACTGGCTGCACCAGCTGCTGGACGGCTATGGCCAGGACGCGCAGATCACCCATCTACTCGACACCCGGGTGGTCTACCTGTGCCCGCGCCTGAACCCAGACGGCGCCGAGCTGGCACTGGCCGACAAGCCACGCTTCATCCGCTCGTCGACCCGGCCCTACCCCTGGGACGAAGACGCGGTCGACGGCCTGACCATGGAGGACGTGGACGGCGATGGCCGTGCGCTGCACATGCGCATCCCCGATCAGCATGGCAGCTGGAAATGCCATGCCGAGGACGCCCGGCTGATGGTGCCGCGCGAGCCCGGTGAATTTGGCGGCCAGTACTTTCGCGTGCTGCCCGAGGGCCGGCTGACCAACTTCGACGGCATCCAGATCAAGGTCAATGCCGACAAGGAAGGCCTGGACCTGAACCGCAACTTCCCGTCGCAATGGCGGCAGGAATTTGAGCAGCCCGGCGCCGGGCCCTACCCGACCAGCGAGCCCGAGGTGCGGGCCATGGTGCAGTTCATCACCAGCCACCCCAACATCGGCGCGGCGGTGAGCTTCCACACCCATTCCGGCGTGATCCTGCGGCCCATGGGCACCCAGTCCGACGAGCAGATGACGCCCGAGGACCTGTGGATGATCAAGCGCCTGTCGGCGGCGGGCGAAAAGCTCACCGGCTACCCGGCGATCAGCATCTACCACGACTTCAAGTACCACCCCAAAGAGGTCCTCACCGGCACCCAGGACTGGGTCTACGAGCACCTGGGTGCGCTGTTCTGGACCGTGGAGCTGTGGGCGCCCAACCGCGAAGCCGGCATCAAGGACTACGACTTCATCCACTGGTACCGCGACCACCCGCCCGAAGACGACCTGAAGCTGCTGCGCTGGAGCGACGCCCATTGCGACGGCCTGGCCCATGTCGACTGGTACCCCTACCGCCACCCGCAGCTGGGCATGGTCGAGATCGGCGGCTGGGACCGGCTGAACTTCTGGCGCAACCCACCGCCCAAGCTGCGCGAACGCGAGGTGGCGAAATTTCCGCCCTGGCTGAACCAGATTGCGCTGGCCCTGCCCAAGCTGGAGATCCTGCGCGCCGAGGTGCGTTCACTGGGCAATGACAGCTGGCGCATCCGCTTTGCGGTGGCCAACGCCGGCTACCTGCCCAGCTACGTGACCCAGCGCGCGCAGGAACGCAAGACCGTGCGAGGGGTGGTTTTCGAGATTCACCTGCCCAAGGGCGTGAGCCTGGTCAGTGGCAAGCCGCGTTTGATGGCCGGTCCGCTGGAGGGCCACGCGCCGAAGAACTCGCTGCAGGCCTTCCTGCCCAGCAAGGCGGTGACCGCCGACCGGGCGGTGGCCGAGTGGGTGGTCAATGCACCGCGTGGCACCAGGCTGGCGCTGAGCGCGGTGGCCGACCGTGCCGGTGCCGTGCGCACCGAAGTCACGCTGGATTGATCGTTTTTGGTGCGCGGCCAACCCGGCCCGCGCCGCCGCGTCAGATCTGCCTGGCGCGGCGCTGTCGCAGCAGCAACCCGCCCAGGCCCAGGGCCATCAGGGCCCAGGTGCCGGGCTCGGGCACGGGTGCGGTGGCGACCGGCAGTTTGACGGGTTGTGGCGTTGGCAGCGGGTTGGTTGACACCGGGACCACGGGTGCGGCCACCGGCTCGGCAGCCGTGCCCGAAGGCGCGGCGCTGGGCGCGTTGGCGCGGTCCACCACCGCAGGTGTCGACGCGGCCACCAGCGTGCCTGCGCCAAACGTCGGGCCGGCCAGGCCGCCAAAGCTGCCGATAGGTGCCGGTGCGGCGCTTGCGGTGCCACCGCCCAGGCTGCCACCCAGGCCACCCCCGGGCAGGCCGGTTTCGGCCGCAGGCAGGGCCGCCGACGTGCCGGGCGTGGGCGCCAGGCCCGCACCATCGGCAAAGCTGGGTCCGGCTTGGCTGGCGACGGCCGACGGTGGGGCGGGGGCCGCAGCCAACGGCGGTGCTGCTGGCCCGGCGGGCGCTGCGGCGCCAGGGACCTGGCCGCCTCCGGCAGCGGCCGCCGGATCGGCGTCGTCGCCCACCGCGCCGGCCACCGCTTGCTCTTCACGCTGGATGCGGCTGACGTTGCGGCACACCGTGGGCACCAGGATGCAGTGGCCGCTCTCGCAATAAACCAGGCCACGCTCTTGCGAGACCGAACTCCATTGCGCCCGGCTGACCGTGCCGCAGACCTGGCCGGCGCCGAAGTGCATGCCAGTGATCTGGCTGCCGTAGCGGGCCTTGCCCTTGATGCTGTCGCGGCCGATGTTGACGATTTCGTCGTACTGGCGCGCTGCCAGGCGGGCCTTGAGCTTGTCACGCACGGCTGGCGGAATGTCGCTGTAGCGGTCGACAGCGGCCACCACGTCACCCGTGAACGGGTTGTGCCCCGGCCTGTCCCAGGAGCAGGACGGCAGGGCGCTGGTGGCGGAAGCCAGCGCGGTGGCCAGAAGCAAGGACATGGTCTCTGTTCTCGTGGGGGCTGAATGCCTGGCCCGGGCGGTGCCCGGCAACCATGGCGGAATTCATGATTCCCCGAGGCTGCCGGACTTGGCCCGGCCACAGGAGGGCGTCACAGACTGTAACGAGCGGTCCACCATCAGGGTTTTCCAACACCCCCTGTTCAGGGGGGATGGCGGCGGGATTAGATCACGCCATCCCCATCTGAAACAGCCTGCGCGGGCTTGGCCAGCGCCTGGGCCAACACGATGGCCAGCAGATCGGGGTCAAGCGGCTTGCTCAGAAACTCGTCCATGCCCGCGGCCAGGGCCTGCACGCGTTCGCTGTCCAGTGCGGCGGCGGTCAGGGCGATCACCGGCAGGCGGTGCTGGCCCTGCTGCCGGGTGCGCAGGATTCGGGTGGTCTCATAGCCGCCCAGACCCGGCATCTGCAGGTCCATCAGTACCACCTGCACCGGCTGCCCGTCGGCCCGGGCTTGCTGCTCCATCTGCAGCGCCTGCTGGCCTTCGGTGGCCTGGCTGACCTGCACGCCCCAATGCTCGAGCAGGGCCACGGTGACCATCATGTTCACCGGGTTGTCTTCCACCACCAGCACATGCGCTCCGTGCAGGATGGAAGGCTGGTCGGGCCGGGTTGAAGCGGAGCGGCCGGCCAGCCGGTGGTGAGCCGGCAGGGGCAGTTCCACCGCGAAGCAGCTGCCCTGGCCAGGCGCGCTGTGCAGGGTGATGCGCCCGCCCATCAGGTCGGTCAGCTCGCGGCAGATCGACAAGCCCAGGCCGGTGCCGCCATACCGACGCGTGGTCGAGTCATCGGCCTGGGTAAAAGGCTGGAACAACCGGGCCTGGGTCGGCTCGTCGATGCCGATGCCGGTGTCGTACACCGCCAGCCGCCACCAGGGGCCTGGCACCGAGCCCGGCGCGACATCGGCCGGCGTGGGCATGCGGCTGGCCACCAGGCGCACCTGGCCCTGGGCGGTGAACTTCAGGGCGTTGTTCAGCAGATTGGCCAGCACCTGGCGCAGGCGCAGCGCGTCGCCCTGCACCCAGCCAGGGGCTTGCCCGCCAAGGTCCAGCGTGAAGCGCAGGCCACGCTCGGTGCTCAGCGGGTCGTAGGCCTGCTGCAGTGAGCGCAGCAGCGCGCCCAGATCGAAGGGCGCGGCATGGAGCTCCAGCTTGCCGGCCTCGATCTTGGACAGGTCCAGGATGTCGGTGATGACCGCGGCCAGGGTCTGGGCACTTTCGTGCATCTGCACCAGGTAGCGCTGCAGCTTGGCCGGGGCGATGCCGGGCTGCATGGCCAGCCTGGACAGGCCGAGAATGCCGTTCAGCGGGGTGCGGATCTCATGGCTGGTGTTGGCCAGAAAGCTGCTCTTGGCGCGGTTGGCGGCTTCGGCGGCATCGCGCGCAGCGGCCAGGGCCAGCGCGGCCTCACGCTCGGGCGTCACATCCTCGGCAATCCAGATCGTGCCGCCATCGCGTGGACGCTGCGGGTCGATGGCCTTGGCCCATAGCCGCAGGATGAATCGGCTGCCGTCGCGCCGACGGGCCTCGCGCTCGTTGACCACGGCCTCGCCCCGGGCCAGCGGGGGGCCGTAGGCGGCACCGACTTCGTCGTAGGCCGCGTCACTGGCCCAGACCACGCGGCCGGATTGCCCGACCAGACCGCCCTCGGGCCAGCCGAACAACTGCTCGAACCGGGTGTTGGCCTGCACAAACCGGCGGTCGCGGGTAAAGGCAATGCCGATCGACGCATTGGCCAGGATGGCGGCGCGCTCGAGGCGTTCGCGGTTGATCTCGCTGACATCGCGCGCATTGATCAGCAGGTAGGGCTCACCGTCGTTGTCAAAGCGGGTCGCTGACACCAGCAACTGCACCTGGCGGCCGCTGCGGGTGACAAAATCCATCGGCAGGTCGTCGTAGCGGCCATCGCGTTCGATCCGACGCATCTGTTGCGCGCGGTCTTCGGGCCGTTGCCATATGCCCAGTTCGGCCGAGGTGCGGCCGATCACCTCTTCGCGCTGGTAGCCCAGGGCGCGGCAGAAGCGGTCGTTGACCATCGCGTAGCGGCCGGTGCCGGCATGGGTCAGCGTGATCACGTCGGGGCTGGCCGCGACGATGCGTTCGAGCAGCGATTCGCTGCGCAGCCGCGCCAGTGTGGCCTCGCGGCGTGCGGTCTCGTCGACAATCAAGACCATCACCGCAGGTTCGCTGTCGTGAGTCACCGGCACAATTGCCAGCCGTACATGCAGCACGCCGCCATCACGGCGCAGCAGCAGGCGATCGACCGGCGGCATGCCGGTATCGCCATCACCTTCGGTCATGGTCTGGACCCGCGCGTCGGCTTGCGGCAGGTGGTCGGGGTGCATGTGGGCGCGCAGCACATCCACGCCCAGCATCTGCTGCACCGAGTCATAGCCCAGCAGCTTTGCCGCGGCCTCGTTGGCGTCGATCAGGATGCCATCGCGGTGCACGCCCAGCGGCGTGGGCACGGCATTGAACAGGGTCTTGTAGCGCGCCAGGGTGGCATCACGGGCGTTCTGGGCCTGCACCTGTTCGGTCACATTGCGCGTGACGCCCCAGTAACCGGCAAAGTGGCCCTGCTCGTCGAGCCGGGCCTGGGCGTCGAGCAGCAGGTGGTGGCGACCGCCGTCCTTGGCCAGCCAGGACACGGCCAGACCGGACAGCAATGTTCGGGTCCGCAGGGCTGTCTCCATGGCAGCGGCTCCTGCGGCATCGTCTTGCAGCTCGGTCAGCTGCCAGGGCAGCTGACCCAGGCCCTTGCGCCAGGGCACCAGGCGGCCATCGCGGGCTCGAACGTCGACCCGGCTCAAGGCCAGCTCGGCGTCGGTTTCCCAATAGGCGTTGGCGGCCATCGCCAGCAGCGACCGGAAGCGGCGCTCACGCGAGGCAATCGCCGACGCATAGCGTTGCAGCAAGGCCGCGAGCGTCAGACCCAGCTTGGCACCGATGGCCACCGTGGCCAGCAGCACGAACAGCCGCGCGCCCAGTGGCGCCACGCCAGGCGGCATGGGCAGCCGCCCCAGGCCTTCGGCCAAGCCCAGGCCCAGCAAGATCAGGCTGGCCAGGAGGGTCACCGTCGCGCTCCAGCGCCGGCTGTCCACCGCGCACAGGATGGCCACGGCCAGACTGAAGAACGCCAACCCAGGCGCCATCAGGCCCCGGCCACCGACCAAGGCGGCGACGCCAGCCGTCAGCAGCGCACCGATGGCGACGACCCGCATGGCCATCTGCCTGGTCTCGGGCGACGCAGAGCGCAGGCCCAGCGCAGCGGCCAGGCACATCACCAGGGGACCGAACAAGGCCAGCGGCCGGACGGCAGGCAGCAGTTGATCAAAGGTCAACGCCGCCATGACCGCACCTGCGGCATAGACCACCGCCATGACACCCAGGAAGGCCCGAACCACGCCCTGCCGGACCACAGTCGGCAGCGTGGGATCAGCGGTCGTGGCGTCCTGAAGGGGTGTCACGGGCATCCAGTGGGCGGGCTGCAGCAGTGTCGCAGCCCGCCCGGGTGGCACAGGCCAGTTTGTGCCGCAGCACGCCTGTTCATGGCCAAGCCGCGCTGCGCCGGCATGGGCGGCTCAGCGCGCCGCGTTGAGCTGCTCTCGCGTGGCCAGCGCCACCGCCCGCGCGGCGGCGGCGAAGTCTTCTGCGGCCGACGCATACAGCACGGCCCGTGAGGAGTTCACCACCAGTGCCCCGCTGCGGCCCTGCGCGTCGCCGCGCCAGGCTGCCTTCACCGTGGCTGCGGCGTCAGCGCCCTGTGCGCCCACACCGGGCACCAGCAGCGGCAGCGTGGGCGCCAGCGCCCGCACCCGCGCCAGTTCGGCCGGAAAGGTGGCGCCCACCACCAGGCCGAGCTGGCCGTTCTGGTTCCAGTGCCCCGCCGCCAGCTGCGCGATGTGCTCGTAAAGCGGCGCACCGCCGGCCAGGGCCTGGGCCTGCAGGTCACTGCCACCGGGGTTGCTGGTGCGGCAGAGCAGGAACAGGCCCCGGCCGGGGTAGTCCAGATAAGGTTCAATCGAGTCGAAGCCCATGAAGGGCGACAAGGTCAGCGCGTCGGCCTGGTAGCGCTCGAAGGCTTCGCGGGCGTACATCTGCGCGGTGGCGCCGATGTCGCCGCGCTTGGCGTCCAGGATCACCGGCACGGTTGGCGCCACGCGGTGCAGGTGCGCGATCAGCTGTTCGAGCTGGTCTTCGGCCCGGTGCGCGGCAAAGTAGGCGATCTGCGGCTTGAACGCGCTGACCAGGTCGGCCGTGGCCTCGACGATGGCGGCACAGAAGTCGAAGATGCGGCCGGCATCACCCCGCCAATGCAGCGGAAATTTGGCCGGGTCGGGGTCCAGGCCCACGCACAGCATGGACTGGTTCAGGCGCTCGGCGGCGGCGAGCTGATCGGTGAAGGCGGGGCGGGCCATGGGCTCAGACATCGCGAGCCAGCGCGGCGGCCAGGCCGGTGTAGCTGGCCGGCGTCATCGCCAGCAGCCGGGTTTTCTCGGCTGCCGGCAGCTTGAGCTTGTGCACAAAGCCCTGCATCAGCTCACGCGTCATCGGCTGGCCCCGGGTGAAGGCCTTGAGCTGCTCATAGGGCTCGGGCAGGCCATGGCGGCGCATGACGGTCTGCACCGCCTCGGCCATCACCTCCCAGGCGCCGTCCAGGTCGGCGGCCAGGGCGGCGGTGTTGAGCTCCAGCTTGGCCAGGCCGCGCGACAGTGATTCGAGCGCCAGCACCGAATAGCCCAGCGCCACGCCCATGTTGCGCAGCACGGTGCTGTCGGTCAGGTCACGCTGCCAGCGGCTGACCGGCAGCTTCTGGCTCATGTGCGTGAGCAGCGCGCTGGCCAGGCCGAAGTTGCCCTCGGCGTTCTCGAAGTCGATCGGGTTGACCTTGTGCGGCATGGTCGAGCTGCCGACCTCGCCGTCCTTCAGGCGCTGCTTGAAATAGCCCAGGCTGATGTAGCCCCAGACGTCGCGGCTCCAGTCGACGAGGATGGTGTTGCTGCGGGTGATGGCGTCGAACAGCTCGGCCATGCAGTCGTGCGGCTCGATCTGGATGGTGTGGGGGTTGAAGGCCAGGCCCAGCTGCTGCTCCACCACCTGGCGGCTGAAGGCCGGCCAGTCCACGTCCGGGTAGGCCGCGACATGGGCGTTGTAGTTGCCCACCGCACCGTTCATCTTGGCCAGCAGCTTGACGGCGGCGATGCGTTCGCGCGCGCCGGCCAGCCGCGCCACCACGTTGGCCACCTCCTTGCCCACGGTGGTGGGGCTGGCGGTCTGGCCATGGGTGCGGCTGAGCATGGGCACGTCGGCCAGCGCGTGGGCCATGGCGCGCAGCTGGCCGACCACGCCGTCCAGCGCGGGCAGCAGCACCTGATCGCGCGCGGCCTGAAGCATCAGCGCATGGCTGGTGTTGTTGATGTCTTCGCTGGTGCAGGCGAAGTGCACGAACTCGCCCGCGGCCAGCAGCTCGGGCTGGCCTTCGAAGCGCTGCTTCAGCCAGTACTCGACCGCCTTCACATCGTGGTTGGTGGTGCGCTCTATGGCCTTGATGGCCTGGGCGTCGGCCTCGCTGAACTTGTCGACCAGGGCTTGAAGCAAGGCCCGCGAGGCTTCACCCAGTGGCTTGAACTCGGCCAGGCCGGCGTCGGACAGCGCGACGAACCAGGCCACCTCGACCTGCACCCGGCGGTGCATCAGGCCGAATTCGCTCATCAGCGGACGCAGCGCGGCCATGCGCGCGGCGTAACGGCCGTCCAGCGGTGACAGGGCGGTGAGGGTGGAATGCGTCATCGGGCTGCGGCGGATCAGGGGGAGGGCGGCTGCCGGCGCGCCAGGGCCGGGCCACCTCGGGAATCCCTGATTTTAGGCGGCGTGACCGTCGTGCCGGCCTGCAGGGCTCAGCGCTGGTCCAGCAGCACACCCGCGCAAAGCGCCGCGCCCACGGCGTAGAGCATGCCGGTGCCCGACACCGCGTACGGAAACAGCATCAACGCCACGCCCAGCCAGGTCGTGGTGCGCCGCTCGGTCTTGCGCCCGCGCCGGAAGGCAGCCCAGCCGAACAGGCCGAACAGGATGGCGCCGATGAGGTAGTAGGGGCTCGGCAGTTCAAGGCCAAGGGCCTGCAGGGCCTGGATCTCATTCATGTCGGGGCGCCCGCTCTCACAGCTCGAACTTCACACCTTGGGCCAGCGGCAGCGCGCCCGAGTAGTTGATGGTGTTGGTGGCCCGGCGCATGTAGTTGCGCCAGGCGTCCGAGCCCGATTCGCGGCCGCCGCCGGTTTCTTTTTCGCCACCAAAGGCGCCACCGATCTCGGCGCCCGAGGTGCCGATGTTGACATTGGCAATGCCGCAGTCGCTGCCGCCGGCGGCCAGAAAGGCCTCGGCCTCGCGCAGGTCGTTGCTGAAGATCGCCGACGACAGGCCCTGCGGCACGGCGTTGTGCAGCGCAATCGCTTCGTCCAGGCTGCCGTAGCGCATCAGATACAGGATGGGCGCAAAAGTCTCCAGGCAGACGACTTCGGTTTGCGCCGGCATTTGCACCAGGGCCGGCGCGGCGTAGACGGCGTCGGTCCAGGGGCCTTGTTCGTTGCCCACCACCACGCGCTCGCCACCTGTGACCTTGCCGCCTTGGTGGCGAGCCTGGGCCAGCGCACGCTGCATGGCGTCAAACGCGGCGTCGTCGATCAGCGGCCCGACCAGCACGCCGTCGCTGCGCGGGTCGCCCACTTCCAGGCCGGCGCGGGCTGATTCCAACCGGGCCAGCAACTCGTCGTGGATGCTGGCGTGGGCGAAGACCCGGCGCGTGGTGGTGCAGCGCTGGCCGGCCGTGCCCCAGGCGCCGAAGGCGATGCCGCGCACGGCCAGGTCGAGATCGGCGCTGGGCGCGACGATGATGGCGTTGTTGCCGCCCAGTTCCAGCAGGCAGCGGCCGAAGCGCGCCGCAACGCGGGGCGCCACGGCCCGGCCCATCCGGGTGGAGCCGGTGGCCGAGACCAGGGCCACGCGGGCGTCGTCCACCAGCGCCTGGCCGGTCTCGACCCGGCCGTTGAGCACCTGGCAAAGCCCGGCCGGCGCGTCGCCACCAAAGCGGGCCAGTGCGCGCTCAAACAAGGCCAGGCAGCCCAGCGCGGAGAGCGGCGTTTTTTCGCTCGGCTTCCAGACCACCGCATTGCCGCAGACCAGGGCCAGCGCGGTGTTCCAGGCCCAGACGGCGACGGGGAAGTTGAAGGCGCTGATCACGCCCACCACGCCCAGCGGGTGCCACTGTTCCATCATGCGGTGGCCGGGGCGCTCGCTGGCGATGGTCAACCCATGCAGCTGGCGCGACAGGCCGACCGCGAAGTCGCAGATGTCGACCATCTCCTGCACCTCGCCCTGGCCTTCGCTGACGACCTTGCCGGCCTCCAGCGTGACCAGGGCGGCCAGGGTGTTCTTGTGCGTGCGCAGTTCGTCGCCGAACAGCCGCACCAGTTCACCGCGGTGCGGCGCGGGCACGCTGCGCCAGGCCAGGAAGGCCTGCTGGGCGCGGGCGATGGCGGCGCTCACTTCAGCGGCGCTGGCCTCATGGACCTGGCCGGTGGCCTGGCCGTCGATGGGCGAGCGGGCGTTCAGGGCGCCACCGGTAAAGGCGGCCACGGGCACGCCCAGGGCGGTGAGCAGGTTTTGGGCGGTGGTCATGGGGGTTCTCTTGTTCGGCCCGGTTCAGCCAATGGATTCAACCTGGCGCGACTGCTGGTAGGCGGCGCCAAAGCGGTTGGCCAGGAAGGCCGGCAACTCTATCTGCTCCTGCCGGATGAAACCGCTGGCGGGCAGCCGGGCTTCGCGGAACAGGTCCACCGCGGCGCAGATACCGGCGGCGGTGGTGATCTGAATCGCCGAGAGCGGCGCGCCGGGCGTGCGGTCGGCAAAGATCTTGCGCGCAAACACCTCCTGCACAAACTGCCCGTCGCGCCGGCCGCTGACGGTCACAAACACCAGCACCACGTCCTGCATGGTGCCGGGCACGCTCTTGCGCAGGATGTCCTTGACCAGGGCCTGGTCGTGCTTGAGCTGCAGGTCTTCGAGCAGCACCCGCATCAGCGCGCAGTGGCCGGGGTCGCGCACGCTCTTGTAGTCCAGCGTCTGCACCCGGCCGGCCAGGGTTTCACACAAGGTGCCCAGGCCGCCCGAGGTGTTGAAGGCCTCGTACTCGGTGCCGTCCAGGCTGAAATGCTCCAGCCCTTCCAGCGGCAGCACGTCGATGGCCTGGCCGTCGCGTATGGCCTCGCAGGGGTGGCAATACTCGTTGATCAGGCCGTCCACACTCCAGGTCAGGTTGTACTTCAGCGCATTGGTCGGAAAGGCCGGCAGCGCGCCCACGCGCATCTTCACGTCCTGCAGCGTGTCGAAGCGCTTGGCCAGGTGGGCCGCCACGATGCCGATGAAGCCCGGCGCCAGACCGCATTGCGGCATGAAGGCGGTGGCCGCGCCCTGGGCCAGGCGCTTGATCTCGCGCGTGGCGCTCACGTCTTCGGTCAGGTCGAAGTAGTGGCAGCCGGCCTGGCGTGCCACGGTGGCGGTGGCCACGGCCAGGTGGTAGGGCAGGGCGTTGACGACCGTGTCGTGGCCGGTCAGCGCGACCAGCATGGCCGCCGGGTCGGCGCTGTCGACCACCAGCGTGGCCAGGCCAGGGCCTTGCAGGCGCGACAGGGCTTGTTCATCACGGTCGATGACCGTGACCTGGTAGTCGCCGCTGGCGGCGAGCTGGCGGGCAATGGTCTGGCCGATGTGGCCGGCGCCGAGCAGGGCGATGCGCATGGCGTGTCCTTCGGACGAGGAAAGCGATGCGCCGAGTGTGCGGGGACTGGGCGGCGAACAAAAGCCCGAGTTTGACCGGGCTTCAGCGCTTGTCGCGGGGCGGCGAAGTTGCTTCGACGCGCGCCGCGCATCACTGCAACTTGCGGGCCTCGGGCGTTGCGAGTGGCGCGGCCATTCCGGGACAACGGCTGACCTGCGGAGGAAGGCCGCTTTGGTTCAGCGCGTGCTTGCTCACGGCCAGCCGCTCATGACCCCATTCCGGGCATCCGACCTAAGACAACGCGGAACAAGTCCCTCACGGCGCGGGCATCCCTGCTTTGGGCGGTCTGCGGCGTTGCAAATCCTCGCCATAGCCGGGGCTATGGCTGCGGTTTGCGCCTTGCATCCCATCCCAAACCAGGGCGCCCGCACTCGCGCGGACTTGTTCAGCGTCGCCCTTGGAGATATTTCGGCTTTGACGCAGTTGTTGGCTGGTGCGGCCGCCGCGGCTCCGCCGGAGAAGCGTCTCGCGGCATGAAGCGGGCGGCCTTGCCAGATCGGCAATTGATTTCGTGCCGATTTCATTCGGCTCGAACCTGCATATCCCCCTGATCCTGCCGCTGCCCCACCAGGCGAATGACCTCGATGTGATCTGCCCGCTCAAAGTACCAGAAGGTCAGCGCAAAGCCCTGCAGGCGCCGGGTCCTGAGCCCGTCGATGCCCAGCAGTCTGCCCAGGACGGACGAGCCGATGGACGGGTTGCGCTCGAGGTCCTGCAGGGCCTTGGCCATGGCCTTCACGAGCTTGTCGGCGACCGCAGCACCGGCCTCCTGGCGGTGGTAGTGCACCTCAGCACGTCGGTCCTCCCGGGCCTGGGGCCGCAGGACGTACGGCTTGGTCCGAGGCGCCCCCTTGCGCGGCCCAGTCACGCCCTGGTTCCGCGCGCGATGGCTTCCAGTTCGGCCCAGTCTTGCGCGGTATCAGCCCTGGCCGGCCCGCTGGCGAATCCAAGCTCGACCATGGCCCGCAGCCGGGCCATGTCCTGCTCCCGCTGATCCCGGCGGATCAACTCGCGGACGTACTCGCTGGTGTTACCGAACTGCCCGGACTCGACGCGCTTGGCGACGTACGCGCGCATCGGCTCCGGCAGCGCAATGTTCATGGTACTGGTCGTGCTCATGGACAGATGATCTGGCTGTTGGCAATGGTTGTCAACACTTCGTCGAGCATCTGATGGTGCGCCAAGAGGAATGTCAGTTGTGCGGCGTCGACATCGAGAACTCGACTGGCCGTGGCCGACCCAAAGCGGTCCCATGGCATGCAGAATCCCCCGCCCAAAACGAACGACGCCTGTTCCTATCCGAAGCTGCAACGCCGACGCCTGAGGCGGCTGACCACAAGCAGCCCGAGAGCTAACAGCGTGGCACTTTCCGGCTCCGGCACTTCGCGCGCGAAATCGAAGCCAGTGCTGTCGCTGATTGCCGAGTACTCAGAGCGGCCAAGGCTATTGTTCGCTGCGTCAGTGACCGCGTTGAGACCTCCCCAACGCATCGTCTGGCCGTATCCAGCAAACGACCGACCGGTGGCTCCGGTGTCGATGATGTTGACGTCGGCCAATACTGTAAGCGTATTGCTGACGCCGATGGGTTGGCCGAAGGTGAATGGAACTTGGTCAAAGATCAGCGAAAAGGCTTCGACGCCCGTGAGGACCATTGGGGCTTCGTAGCTGGCGGTAAGTGACGCCCCATTGCCCAAGCTGTAACCGTCGAAACTGACGGTGGCGCCGACTGTTGCATTCGCATAGAACCGACCAAGAAACTGGTCGATGGAAAGATCCCCAGTCACGATAACGGTACCGCTGAACTTGCCCACAGTGCCCTCGTTCTGGCTTCCTGCCCGGATTGTAAAGCTGTCAGTCCACGACCCAGAAGCCCGGGCCTGAAAACCACCGGCTGCGCCAGAGCTGCGCGCAGAGCCAACGGCTCCCAGATAGCCGGTCCGACTTAACGACAGCGCATTGACGAACGCGTCACCATACAGCGACGGGAGGACCTGATTGGCGCCGGCGATAACGGATTCGCCATTGCCCGCTCGGCTCTCGTTCACAGTGGTGCCGTTTACAAAGGCCGAGGCGTTTGCTACGGTCGTGGCCGCAGAAGCCATGCCCGCGGTCAGCGCTCCAACATACATCACCGCGCCCGCGAACACGATGGCGCCGCGCCGGCTCATGGCCTGCCAGCAACGCTGCCTGATCCTTGCTGGTTTAAGGATTGGCGCGGCAGCATGTGGCAGGGGTCGAAACTTTTCCATCGCGGGCTCCCAGAATCCTGCTGAACACAGGCCGGACCTGCAAGACCCCAGTAGCGCTCCGGCGGGCTGATTCGAGTATCGTCATTGCCACCGGCGTTCACAAGTGCAGTCGTGGCCAACGAGTGCGATGATTTGAACGGAAGCTCATCATGACGAATGAGACGTGTCGGTACCGCCTCTGGAAGGGAATCGAAGACGATCGAGCGGAAGCGGGTATTCGGCTGGCGCGGGCGAAGGTCAGCTGATGGCCGGGACCGGGTTTCCCCGGGGATCGCCGCAAGCTGACCTTGGCTTGCGGGCCATCGCGCCGAAGGTCAGGTTCCTGGCGCCGCCTCGTACTCACACCGGCGACCATCTGCCGTCGTCCACGGCCGGCCGCTTTTCGGCAGGCCCATACCATGGCTGCAATCCTGCCCGCACCGACAGCAGGCCGCGTTGTTGCCATGCCGCCTGTACAGCGCGGGAACGGCTACTTCGGCTGGAACTCCGACACGCCGATGCGCCACAGCATGAAGGACCAGATGTCCACGATCTGTTCCTGCTGCTGCGCACGGCTGGCGCCGCCGCCGTGTCCCAGGTGGTAGTCCAGCCGCATCAGCACCGGGCCGCCGGTGCTGGCCGTGGCCAGCCGGTTGGCGTACTTGGTGCTCTGCCACACCGACACGCGCGTGTCGTTCACACCGTGCACCAGCATCACCGCCGGGTAGCGCGCGCCAGGCTTGATGTGGTGGTACGCCGCCATGGCAAGCAGTGCGCGGAATCCGGCCTCGTCCTTCACGGTGCCGAATTCCGGAATGTTGGCCAGCCCATTGGGGTCGAGTTCCGTGCGAACCATGTCCATCACCGGCACGGTGGGGACGGCCGCGGCGAACAGGTCGGGCCGCTCGTTGATGGCCATGCCCACGAAGATGCCGCCGGCGCTGCCGCCGAAGATGGCCAGCCGGCTGGGCGATGTGATCTTCTGCGCCACCAGCCACTGCGCCACGTCGATGCCGTCGCGCCAGGTGTTAGGCTTGTTGGCCTTCTGCCCGGCCTGGTGCCATTCGGTGCCAAACGCGCCACCGCCGCGCACATGGGCGTAGGCGTAAACGCCACCGCGTTCCAGCCATGCCAGCACGCGCGGGTTGAAGCCCGGGTTCTCGGTGATGCCGTAGGAGCCGTAGCCGTAGAGGACGGTGGGGTTGCCGCCATCCAGCACGATGTCGCGCCGGCTGATGATGGACACCGGCACCTGGGTGCCATCGCGCGCCGGCACCATCACTTCGCGCACCAGCACGTTGTCGGGCGCGTCGAAGGCGCCCGGGCGCACGAGGGCCAGCGGGGTGGGTGCGACGCCTGGCGTGAAGGCAAAGCGCTGTGTGGCGCGCGCCCAGCCGGCCACGCTGAACAGCATGCCGTCCTGCGCCGGGTCGGCGTTCAGCACGCCTACCGACCCCTCGAACGGCAGCGGCACCGGCTGTGGCTGCGGGTTGGCATGCGGCAGCCGCATCAGCTGCATGACCGCGCCACGGCGCTTGACCACGTAAGCCGCATCGCGTGCGCCAGCCACGCCCACCAGCACCTCGTCACTGGCTGGCAGCAACACCTCGGCACGCGACAGGTCGGGAGAATTCACTGGCATGCGCAGCAGGCGGTGGCGCGGCGCGCTCTTGGCCGACATGGCGTAGATCCAGCCGCCGGCCACCGCGAAGTCGCGCACCTGGTCGGCGGCGTCGAACACCTTGTGCCACTGCACACGTCCTTCGGTAGCGGCCTTCAGGTCGCCCAGGTAGAGCACCCGGTTACGGTCCACGCCCAGCGACACCGCCAGCGCCGCCAGGCTGGTGCCGGGAATCTCGAACACCGTGCCGCTGGCGAACAGCGGCAGCTTCAGCTCGGCGTTGCGCAGCGGACTGAACACCGGCTGCGCCTGGCGCGAGGCCAGCGAGAAGAAGTGCGTGGTGCGGTCGCCGAACTTCTCGGTGTCGGGTAGCGTGGTGTAGCCCTCGCGCAGGCGGCTGAAGAAGAAGCCGCTGCCATCGCGCAGCCACACAGGGTTGCCGAAGCGGATGCGGTCGATCGGCGGCGCCACGTCCTGCTCCGTGGCCACGTCCATCAGGTGCAGTTCGCCGATTTCGCTGCCGCCCACCTGGAGGGTGTAGGCCAACATGCGGCCGTCGTGCGAGGGTGCGTAGTCGAGGATGGCCAGCGGCTGGCCGGCCCGCATGCCGCGCGCCTCGGCGTCCACCAGCACACGGTCCGGGCCCTCCATGCGTTCGCGCATCACCAGCTTGAACTGGTTCTCGCCAGGGTCGCGGCGCGTGAAGAACAGCCGGCCGCTGTCGGTGCGAAGCACCGAACCCAGCTGGCCGGGTGCCGCGGCATCAATAGCGCGCACACGTTCCAGAAGCGCGCCGCGGCCGGGCAGTCGCGCCAAGATCTGCTCGCTGGCCGCGGCCTGACCCTTCATCCATTCGGCCACCACGGGGTCGCTCACCTTCTCGGTGTACCGCCAGGGGTCGCCCACCTGCACGCCAAAGAAGGTGTCGGTCTGCGGCCGCGGCGGCAGCGGGCCGGGCAGGGTCACGCCAGCGATGGTGCGCGGGCCGGTGGTGGGTGACTGCGTGGCGCACGCAGCCAGTAGGCTGGCCACGCCAAGCAGCGTGGTGGCAAGAACGAGTCGTCGCATGGGGCTCCAGCAGGGCAAGAACAGGCGAAGGCCCGACTGTAGGCCCGCGGGCCCGGCCGGAGATGGGAATCTCAAACGCCACCGGCAAAGCCGGCTTCTACGGTCGTGGCAGCCGAGTCCGCAGGTCTGCGGCCGTTAACAGCCCGAAGTCTTGGCCTTGACCTTAGGATTGACCCTGATGTGAGCCATGTCGCGCCGACACGGCGCGCAACGCCACCCCAGCCACAGGGTGGCAACCATCGGGCCCCGCTTGCCTGCCGGCCGGAGTGTCGCCTACCTGTTTGTGCTTGCTGCTGCAGAGCCACCTTCAAAGGGCACGGCACGGATACGACCGGCTGCTTCGCGGCGACGAGTTCAGAGCAGCGTGTGGCGGTTTAGGATCGGCAGTTCTCATTCGACATCGTGCGCAACGGACGCTCGACGGGTCTTTGGTGTCGACAAGCATCGAGCGGCTGCTCTCGGGATTTCGAACCCGCGAAAGGACGACGGCCTACTTCTGCAGTACCTCGTAAACCGGTCGCTGGCGACGCCACTTTTGCGCCGCCTGTACGACCGGTTGTGGCCGGGTCGAGCCAAAGCGGCCCTCAAGTTCGTCGCCGGAAAGCTGACCTCCGCCGGCATGCCGAGGCCGAGTTTTCGAGCGCGTCGCGAAGGACCGCTGATGGCCGGGACTGTGAGTTCGCCGCGCGGCCCGGAAACTGCCCGACAAATTAGGGGGGCGACACAGCTGTGGCGCCGACGGTCAGCTTCCTGGTGCGGCCATGTACTCACACTGCCGGCCATTGCACTAAACCGCTGGCGCGGTAGGTGGTTCGCGAAGTTCGAGGCGTGTAGCCTGGAGATTTCCTCGGCACTCAAGTTGGAGAACGATGTAGGTGCTGCCGTCAGCAGCATCCATCGACG